>DASZJL010000098.1:0-1623 GCA_035948135.1 Acidimicrobiales bacterium
CGTGGCCGGTGTGGCGGGCGCGCTGTACGCGGTGTTGCTCGGCGCCGTCGGCTTCAACACGTTCGACCCCTCGTACGGCCTCGTGGTGTTCTCCATGGCCGTCATCGGTGGGCTCGGCTCCATCAGTGGCGCGCTCATGGGAGTCGCGCTCATCGAGATCCTCAGCTTCTGGAAGCCCCAGTACCAGCTTGTGTTCACCGGGTTCGGCCTGCTGGTGATCCTGCTGTTCCTGCCGGGCGGGCTCGCCGAGGGCGTGCAGAACATCCGCGACCGTCTCTTGAAGCTGGTGGCCAACCGCCGCCAGATCCTCGTGCCGAGCCTGGTGGCGGACAAGCGGGTCGAGCTGACCGACAAGGCGCCCGAGGAGACGTCGCTCCTGGAGCACGCGCTCAGCGAGGAGGAAGGCGACGGCATCGCCGCGTCGCTGGAGCAGGAGTTCGTGCCGGCGGCGGCGGCCCGCGACGAGGACACGACGGAGACGCCGGTCGTCGCGGCAGCGGGGGCGAGCGGTACGGCGTCGGGCAATGGAAGTTCGGGCAACGGCTCCGGGGGCCTGGTGCCCGGCACCCCGATCGCACTGTCCTGCGACAAGGTCGAGGTGTCCTACGGCCCGGTGCAGATCCTCTTCGGCGTCGACCTCGAGGTGCACGAGGGCGAGATCGTGGCGCTGTTGGGCACGAACGGCGCCGGCAAGTCCACGCTCCTCAAAGGCGCGAGTGGCCTGGTCAAGGTCGGTGGCGGGTCCGTCCGCCTCGGCGACCAGTCCATCGGCGGCGACCAGGCTGAGTCCATCGCCCGCAAGGGCCTCTCGCTCATGCCCGGCGGCCGGGGCATCTTCCCGACGCTGTCGGTCGACGAGAACCTGAGGCTCGGCACCTGGATGGTGCGCAAGGACCACCGCGCCGTCTCGGAGGCAAAGAAACGGGTGCTCGACCTCTTCCCGATATTGCAGCAGCGCGCGCACCAGCAGGCGGGCAACCTCTCCGGTGGCGAGCAGCAGATGCTGTCGCTGTCGATGGCGTTGATGGTGACGCCCAAGGTCCTCATGATCGACGAGCTCTCCCTCGGGCTGGCACCGACGGTCGTGAGCCAACTGCTCCAGGTGGTGAAGCGGCTGCACGAGTCGGGCACCACCATCATCGTGGTGGAGCAATCGGTCAACGTGGCGCTGGAGCTGGCCGAGCGAGCGGTCTTCCTCGAAAAGGGCGAGGTGCGTTTCAGCGGGCGCACGCTCGACCTCCTCGAGCGCCCCGACATTCTGCGCTCGGTGTTCATCGCCGGCGCCGGCTCGGTCGAGGGGACCGTCGTGACACCGGACGCGGGGCCGACCGACCACCACGAGCAGACGAACGCGTCCTCGGCATTGTTGGTCGCCGACCCGCACAAGCGCATCCCGCCCTCGGCCGAGGCGCCCTCCATCCTGGAGTGCAACGGCGTGCGCAAGAGCTTCGGCGGCATTGCGGCGATCCAGGACATCAGCCTCAGCCTGCGCGACGGCGAGATCCTCGGGCTCATCGGCCACAACGGCGCCGGGAAGACCACCTTCTTCGACTGCATCTCCGGCTTCCTGTCGCTCGACGGCGGCCGCATCCGTCTCGGCGGCGTCGACATCGACTCCTGGCC
>DASZJL010000099.1:0-22047 GCA_035948135.1 Acidimicrobiales bacterium
AACGAGCTCCAGCGCGACCTGATCGGCGCCGCCGACGCGCACAAGGGAACGCCGAATCCTGCCGCGGTCGACAACCTCAAGACCGTCGGCGACGGTGTGGCGTACTTGCAGCAGAAGTTTCCCGAGCTGAAGCAGTAGACGACCGCGCCTCAGGGCGTCAGGAACTCCCCGACCGAAACCGTCGCCGGATCACCGAAGTTGGGCCCGTAGGCGCGCACGTGCGAGCCGGCGACGTTGAGGAACACCCGCTGGTACAGCCGGTCCATCGTCAGCGTCGGCGGCGACTCCGCCAGCCACAGCTGGTAGGAGAACTGGTCGGCCAGCCACGTGGAGAGGTGGGGGTCGTAGTTCGCGCTCAGCGAGTCCTCGGTCGGGCCGGCGGCGGTGAGCAGCAGGGCGCCGGGCGCGCGCAGCGGCTGGCCGAACGTCCCCGCCTGGCACGCCTCGAGGGCGACGAGGACACGGCGATACCTGTGCTGCGCCGCCATCGTGGCAATGGTGCCGTCCAACGCCGCGGGAGTCAGCACGGAGTAGTTGGTCGTCGTCGACGGCACAGGCTGTCCCAGACCGAGGTAGAGGCCGTTGTCGTTGCCGTGGCCCGCCATGTAGACGAAGACGTCGTCGCCCGGACCGCTGCCGATGACCTTGGGCGTCGCCGGCCCGGCCTGCCCGCTCAGAACACCCATCAGCTGGTCGGCCGACAGCGTCGTCGGCGAGTAATCGGCGTGGACGCCGACATCGAGGTTCGGTCCGTCAACCGTGTAGCGGACAGTTCCCTTCGGCGAGTTGCGCGTGTTGTCGGCGATGTCGTTCGCCATCACGACGACGATGTGGTCGGCCGGCACCCCGTTGGCGCGCAGGCGTTGGTACTGGGCAAGGACGTCGGCTTGATGGCGGTAGTTGTCCCAGCCGTCCGACGCCGCGACGAGCAGGGCCCACGTGCCGGTCTTGGGAGGGGGCTGGTACGCACCGCCGACGGCTGCGGCCGCCGTTCCACTGCTCGGGGTCGCCGTCGCCTCCGAGAGCCCGGCCTGCGCGGTCGGCGCGTTTGCGGTGTTGAGGTAGCCGGCCACCGTGAACTGGCCACCCGCGACCTTCCAGTGCTCGTACGTCGAGGACACGAGCTCGATCCCCGACCGGCGGTCGAACCGCCACGGCCCAACGGCGCCCGACACCGCCGGGGTGCGCCCGGCCGCAAGATCTGCGAGGGCCTGGCGGACCCCGGCGGCGTCCCAGCCAACCGCGGGACCGCTGCCCGCGGTGACGGCACGTACGGCGTCGGCCAGGGCCGCGCCCGTCTTGCCGTGCGAGCGCGCCAGGCCGTACGCCACCATCAACAACGAGTCGTAAGCGTTGGCCGCGTACGGCGGAGGCGGCTGGTGGAACATGCCCGTGTACCCCTGGGTGAAGCCGTTGCCGGGATCGGGCGCCAGCCCCGTGCCCTCCAGTCCTTCGGCCGCCGGGCCGAGCGCGGAGATGAGGGCGGGATCCTGCGCACTGTTGGAGAACAACAGGCGCGGACGACTGCCGCGGGCTCGCCACGCCGACGCCATGCAGGCGGCCTGCTGCTCGCCGTTGGGCACGGCCACGAGCACGTCCGGATTGCTGTCGAGGGCGGTTCCCATGGCGCGGTCACAAGGCTGGGCGGTCTGGTCGTAGCGGACGGTGGCGGTGACGTGCAGGTTGTCCTCGGTGGCCAGGAACCCGAGCCAGTCGAAGAACGTGGTGCCGTAGGGGAGCTCGCCGGTGACCAGGGCGATCGACTTCTCGGGCCCACCCGTCGCGAGGGCGAGCAACTCGCGGGTCTGGGCGATGTCGGACTCGACCGGCCGCCAGACGTACTGAGGTCGAGCGCCGGCGAAGGCGCGGAACAGATCGGCGGAGGTCGCCGACGGGGTGACGATCAGCTTGCGGGCCTTCGCGAACGTGGCGCCCGCACTCAGCGCATCCCCGGAGTTGTCGGGCCCGATGGCGGCGACGATCGAGGAGTCCTTCGCGAACTGCGACGCCGCCTTCGCGGCGGGCTCCCGACCCGTGTCCGCGAAGACGAGCTCGAGCGGCCGCCCCCCGATCCCTCCCGCCGCGTTCACGTTGTCGCGGGCCCACTGCAGCGGGGTCCGGTAGTCGATGGCGTTGGGCCCGGTGAGCGGCAGCATGACGCCGACGCGGAGCGGCCCCCGGCCACCGCCCCCGGAACTGCAGCCCGCGAACGTCGCCGCCAGCATGACGACGAGCGCGCCCAGGACCAGCGCCCGGGCGTGTGCAGCAACAGCGGAGAGGGAGGGATTTGAACCCTCGAGGAGCTTCAACAGCCCCTAATCGCTTAGCAGGCGATCACCTTCGGCCACTCGGTCACCTCTCCGAGGGGAGTCAGCTTACGGCGCGGCCGTGAGACGGCGGAGCGGGAGGGATTCGAACCCCCGGGCCCTTGCAGGCCGCCTGCTTTCAAGGCAGGTGCGTTAGTCCTCTCCGCCACCGCTCCGGCCTCGAGGCTACCGACGCACTTGTGAGCGCAGGGTGGTGATCCAGTCGTCGGCCGCCTTCCACTTTGCTTCCGCATCTCGACGCACCGCGGGACCGTGCTCGCCGGCCGCCGGGTACGAGCCGAGGAACTTCACGTCCGCGAGCTGGGCGTGCAGGTCGCGGAGGCAGTCGGCGACGATCTCGTCGTCCACGTGGCCCTCGAGGTCGATGACGAAGCAGTACTCGCCGAGCGCCTTCTTGGTCGGGCGTGAGGCGAGACGCGTGAGGTTGATGTTGCGGGCCGTGAACTGGCCGAGGATGGCGTGGAGGCTGCCGGGCCGGTCGGAGTGCTGGAAGCACACGATGCTGGTCTTGTCGTGGCCGGTCACCGCCGGCACCGCCTCGCGGGCGACGAGCACGAAGCGAGTGGTGTTCTCCTCGCTGTCCTCCACGTCGGCCGCGATCACCTCGAGGCCGTAGAGCTTGGCCGCCAGTGCCGTGCCCAGCGCGGCCGTCCCCGCAGGACGCTCGTCGGCGACCTGGCGCACGGCCTCGGCCGTGGAGTTGGCGGCGACGATCTCGGCGCCCGGCAGCTCGCGAGAGAAGAACTCGCGGCACTGGGCCAACGCGTCAGGAAAGGAGACGACCCGCCGCACGTCGCCCAGCGCCAGGCCCGGCGGCGCCAACAGGTTCTGGCGGATCGGGAGCACGACCTCGCGCTGGATCAGCAGGTCGTGCTCGAAGACGAGCAGGTCCATGACCAGGCGCACCGTGCCCTCGATCGAGTTCTCGAGGGCGACGAAGCCGAAGTCGGCTGTGCCGTCGGCGGTCGCCCGCAGCACGTCGGGAAACGACGGCAGTGGGAGCAGCTCGGCCTCGGCCAGGTCGGGCTCGCTGAGCAGGGCCTCTTCGGTGAAGGTCCCGGCCGGGCCCAGGAAGGCGATGCGCGTCACCGTGCGAGGATACTGACGACCCCTATGGACGAACCGACCCTGCGCCAACTGCTGGCCGACGTGCGCGCCGGCGTCATCACCGCCGACGACGCCGTCGCCCGGCTGCGCAGGCTGCCCTTCGCCGACCTCGGCTTCGCGCGCGTCGACCATCACCGCGGCCTCCGCCAGGGGTTGGCCGAAGCCGTGTACGCGCCGGGCAAGACCCCCGAGCAGTGCGCGGCGCTGGTCGCCGAGCTGCTCGCGGAGGACGACGCCGGCCCCGTCATCCTCACTCGGGCCGACGACGACCAGATAAGAGAGGCCACGGTCCGCAACCCCAACGGCACCCGCACGGCATCGACGGTGGTGTGGCGGGCCCGCCTCGAGCGCCCGGGCCGCGTCCTCGTCGTCACCGCCGGCACCGCCGACCTCCCCGTCGCCCACGAGTGCACCGCCACCCTCACCGCCTACGGCTTCCGCCCCCACCTCCTGACCGACGTGGGCGTAGCCGGGGTGCACCGGCTCACCGCATCGGTCGACGAGCTCTTCGACGCCGACGCCGTCGTCGTGGTGGCCGGCATGGAGGGCGCCCTCGCCAGCCTGGTCGGGGGCATCACCGCCGCGCCCGTCGTGGCGGTGCCCACGAGCGTCGGCTACGGCGCGTCGCTCGAAGGCGTCACCGCCCTGCTCGCCATGCTGGCCTCGTGCGCGGCCGGACTCACCGTCGTCGGCATCGACAACGGCTTCGGCGCGGCGTGCGCCGTGGCCCGGATTCTCCCGGGCTGAAGCGCTGAGGAACCGCTGATGGCACACCGCACGCTGGCCTGGTTCCACTGCTTCTCCGGCATCGCCGGCGACATGGCCCTGGGCAGCCTGGTCGACGCCGGCGCCGACCTCGACGAGATTCGCAACCTCCTCGAGCGGCTACCGGTGGGCGGCTGGGCCCTCGACGCGGAGGCCGTGCTGCGCGCCGGGGTGGCGGCGACGAAGGTCCACGTCCGCGCCGAGGAGGACGGCGTCGTCCGCACCTACGCGCACATCTCCGGCATCGTCGACGAGGCCCGCCTGCCCGACCGGGTGCGGGACCGCGCCCAAGCCGTGTTCGCGGTGATGGCCGAGGCCGAGGGACGGCTCCACCGGCGGCCGCCGGGCCAGGTCCACTTCCACGAGCTCGGCGGCGTCGACGCCATCGTCGACGTGGTCGGGACGTGCGCCGCCCTCGAACTCCTCGGCGTGGACGACGTGTGGGCGAGCGCGGTGGCGACGGGCACCGGGATGGTGCGGACGGCGCACGGCATGCTCCCCAATCCCCCGCCCGCCGTCGTCGCCCTACTGCGGGGCGCGCCCACCTACGGCCGGGATGTGAACGTCGAGCTCGTCACGCCCACGGGCGCCGCCCTGCTGGCCGCCCTGGCCGTGGGCTACGGCCCCCTGCCGCCCATGACCATCGGCGCCACGGGGTTTGGCGCCGGCTCCCGTGACCTCGACGGGCTGCCCAACGCCACCCAGGTGGTGCTCGGCGACGCGACCGCGACCGGCGACCACCTCGAGCCGGGCCGCGACCAGGGTCAGCCCGTCGTCCTCCTCGAGGTCAACGTGGACGACGCCACCGGCGAGACCCTGGCCCACGCCGTGGCCACCTTGCTCGACGCCGGCGCGCACGACGCATGGGTGACCCCGATCGTGATGAAGAAGGGTCGCCCGGCCCACACCGTCAGCGCCCTGGCCGACCCCGCCCTCGCCGAGCAGGTGAGCCGGATCCTCGTGGGCGAGACCGGCTCCCTCGGGATCCGGGGCCAGGAGCTGCGGCGCTGGCCCGCGGCGCGGGGGACCGGGGAGGTCGACGTCGAGGGGCTGCCGGTGCGGGTCAAGGTGAGCGCGGGCCGGGTGAAAGTCGAGCACGACGACGCCGCCCGGGCCGCCCGCCGGTCCGGCCTCCCCCTCCGCGAGGTGGTCGCCAGGGCCGAGGCGGCGTGGCGTCGGCGCCAGTCCGAGGTGCCCTCGGGGCCCGGCGAGGACGCCGGCTAGGGGCGGTGCGGGCCAAACGGGCCTTGCCCCGGCCCGAGCCACGTAGGAGACTGATCCTTACTCCCTCTTAGCCGAGTCGGAGTACGGAAAGGCCCCCTCCTCCTCGCCAGGGGGTCTTTCCTGTTTGCGGGGCCGGTTTCGTTCGCGTGGCTGCCCTGAGCGCCGTCGTCGTCCTCGGGCTTGCACACCTTCGTCAACGCTGGCCCACGCTTATCGCCCTTGGTCTCCTGGCAGGGGTCGTCGGCGGGACAGTGGCGGCCGCGGCGGTCCTCGCCCGCCGCACCGACACGGCCTACGACCGCATGCTCACCACCGTGCGGCCCCCCGACGCCGTCGTCGTCTTGTTCGGCGACACCGATCCGGCGCCCGCCACCCGCCTCCCGGAGGTGACGAGCAGCTGGATTCTCCGCTCGGTCGTGGCGCGCGACGCGCAAGGGCCGTTTCGATGAATATCCCGCGACCCGCGTGTGTGGAGGCCGTCCGGTTGGGTAGGCAGGTTCCCGTGCTCGCCAGCCAGCTTCATGCGCCCTGTGCCGTCTGCGGCGTGGCGAGCTCTGACGGGCTCTTCCCCCCGGCGCCGAGCGGCACCGACGTCTACCGGCCGGTGGCGGCCCGGGTGCCCCTGTGCGGCGCCCACAAGCTGGAGTTCCTGCGGGGCGACCTTGCGTTCCCCGAGTGGTGCTTGACGTGCGACGCCTACCGGCCCGCCGGCCACAGCCACCCCACACGCCGGCGCCACTGACCCCGGGCGCGGCGTAGCGTCTCCGGGTTCGTCGTCGGAGGAGGAGCGCTATGGAGACTGCACGCGTCAGCGCGCGCCTGACCGCAATCGTCCTCATGGTGGCCACCGCCTTCTGGGCGGCGCCCGCCCAGGGCGCGTCCAGCGCCAACGCCAGCCCCGAGAACCGCTGGGTCCAGAGCACCCTGGCGAAGATGAGCGTCGAGGAGAAGGTCGGCCAGCTCTTCGTCGCCAACTGCTTCGGCGTTGCCGTGCGCGACGAAGACCCGGCCGCGGTCGCCAACACGAGGAGCGCGTACGGCGTGGATACCTGCGAGCAGGTGATCGAGAAGTACCACCTCGGCGGCGTCTTCTACTTCGGCAGCAACTATCAGAACCCACTGCAGCTGGTCGGCTTCTCCAACGGGATCCAGCACGTGTCCACGTCCCAGCGCGTGCCGGTGCCTGGCTTCATCAGCACCGACCAGGAAGGCGGCACCGTCCAGGTGCTGGGGTCGCCGGCCGCCCTGTTCCCCGGCAACATGGGCCAGGGGGCAATCGGCGACACGGGCACCGCGGGTGACGTCGCCAACGTCTTGGCCCAGGAGATGCGGGCCATGGGCGTCGACGCCGGCTTCGCGCCGGTGGTCGACGTGAACACCAACCCGCTGAACCAGTCCGACGGCGCCCGCTCGTTCAGCGACCGCAGCAGCGTCGTGCAGGGTTACGTCGGCCCGCAGGTCAGGGGCTTCCAACGGAACAAGACGGCTGGCGTCGCCGCCACCGCCAAGCACTTCCCCGGCCTCGGCAGCGTCACCACCAACACCGACGTCGGGCCGGGCGCCTCAGACCGCACGCTCGCCCAGCTGCAGTCGATCGACCTGCCGCCGTTCAAGGCTGCGATCAAGGCCGGCGTCAAGCAGGTGATGACCAACTTCGCGACCTATCCGAACATCGACCCGTCGAACCTCCCGGCCGCACTCAGCCCCATGTTCGTCACCGACATGCTGCGCAACCAGCTGAAGTTCCGCGGCGTCATCGTCACCGATGACTTGGGCGCGGGCGCGGTGCAGGCCCTCAACAAGACGCCGGCCCAGATCGCCCTCATGGCCCTCAACGCCGGCAACGATCAGCTGCTCCGGCTGGCGCAGGGCTCGCCCGCGACGAGCCAGCTCGACGCCATGTACAACGGCGTCGTCCAGGCCGTGCAGAGCGGTCAGCTTGCGCAGAGCCGGGTGGACGACTCGGTCCGGCGCATCCTCCACATGAAGTGGTGGCTGGGCCTCGTGAAGAACCCCTACCAGGACCCGACCCAGGTCGGCCGCATCGTCGGCAGCGAGGCGCACCTCGAGCTGGCCGAGCAAACGTCGCAGGACTCGATGACGCTGCTCAGCAACGCCAACAACCTGCTGCCGCTCGACCCCAAGAAGACGAAGAACGTGTTCGTCACCGGCTGGCAGATCAACGGCGCGCTGCCGTCAGTCGACACCGTCGCTCAACAGATCGACGCCAAGGGCCCCCAGGCCAACGCCTTCCCCACCGGTTACGCGCCGACCCAGGCTCAGATCGACCAAGCGGTCGCCAAGTCCCAGGGCAACGACGTCATCGTCGTGCTCGTTTACAACGTCTGGCAGGGCGCCCAACTCCTCAGTCCCCAGGAGCAACTCGTCGAATCGCTCGTCCACACTGGCAAGCCGGTGATCGTCATCGCCCAAGGCACGCCGTATGACGCCGCGTACCTGCCGGGCGTCGCCGCCTTCCTCAACGCGTGGAACTACCACACGACCTCGTTGCTCACCGCGGCCGACACCCTGTTCGGCGACGTCAACCCCCGGGGCAAGCTCTCGGTGACGATTACCGAGCCGCCGCCGTCAACTCGGGTGCTGTATCCGTTCGGGTTCGGCCTGAGCTATCCCGGCTGACGCTGGCGGCGATCAGAATTCCCGCTCCGCCGGCAACGTCGAGCGCGAGGGGCAGGCCCGCAGCGCGCGGGAGCCAGATCAGCACCGCGGCCGCCAGCAGCACCCCGGCGGCCACGGCCGCGCTCCTCACAGGCCGGCGCGCACGGCGGCGGGCGATCACGGTCCCGATGGCCATGACAACGACCCCGCCGAACACGTCGAGGTAGAAGTGGTTGGCCGTCACGATGACCACGGCCACCGTGACCACGAAGTGGGCGACGAACAAGGCGCGGGCCCACCACGACCGCAGCACCGGCCACAGCGCGGCCACCGCCCAGCTCGCATAGGCCGCATGCAAGCTCGGCATCGCCGCGAAGCCGTTGTAGAGCGCCGGCACGACGGGCCGATCAAGACCCGGCGCCGAGACTCCCGTGAAGTGGAACGCAGGCCCCAACAGGCGCGGCGGCATCGTCGGGAAGAGGGCGAAGGCTGCGACCGCAAGAACGCTCGTCCACGCCAGCGCGTTGCGCCATGTGACGTAGCGCCCGCGGTCGCGCCGATAGAGGACGACGAGGGCCACCGTCGGCACGATGAAGTGCGCAGTTCCGTAGTAGTAGGCGGCCGCGTGGACGAGCGCCGGGTGGGCGACCGCCGCGGCCTGCACGGACGACTCATTGAAGATCCCGAGCGTTCGCTCCCAGGCCACGACGTGCATGGCGTTGCGCTGGGCCGCGGCCATCGACCCGCCGACCAGGTACCTGGCCACCGAGTACCACTGGTAGAACCCGGCGACGAGAGCGGCCTCGACGGCGACACCGAGCGCGTAGGGGCGGACGCGCCGAGCCGTGGTCCGTGGTTGGGTCTCAACCGGGAGGGCGATGTCGACGAGCGACATCAGCGGAGCCTTGCGGACGAGCCTCCGAGGGAGAGGTGTTTCAGCTGGGAATCAGGTGAGAATCCCCGACCGCGTCAGACGCGATGCGCCTCGATGACGATCTCGGCGGCGTGGACGTCGATCTGGGTGGTGTCCCAGGCGGTGGGACTGGGGTTGTACGGGGCGACGCCCGTCGTGGCGTGGAGGTCGATCTCCTTGGGGAGCTTGGACCAGTCGCCGCCCACCGCGGCGGTGAGGTCGATGGTGATTGGCCGGCCAGTGGCGTCGAAGTCCGTGTGCCCGGCGTCGTACACGGGCGTCCCGTCGGCGGAGACCACAACGTTGGCGTCGGTGCCCGGGTACTGCCGGTGCAGTCGGGCGTACAGCCGCACCTCGACGTGGTCGATCGCCAGCCCGGCGCCGGTCGGCGACTGGTACGTCAGCTTGAGCGTGGCGTCCAGCGCGGCGTTGTACGGGCCCGCGACGGCGTAGTAGTCGGGATGGGAGTCGTTCCTGCCCTGTGCCCCGTCGGGCTGCACCCACCACCACGTCGGCGTACCCACCGCCGTTGATGCGCCGTACTGAGGACGGATCACGACGGCTCGGGCCGTGGAGGCGCCTGGTTGCCAGTAGGGCGTGCCGTATTGATAGGCGCCCGCGTCAGGCGGCGTGTCGGTCGCACCGTCGGTCCCGCCCGGCGCGACCTTCGCGATCTGCCGCGCCTTCGAGCCGCTCGTCAGGCGGAAGTCTCGGGCCGCCTGGTCGACGTAGCCGGGATCGGCCGGAGGCTGCAGGTTGCTGGCGGGCACGGCGATGCTCGGGTCCGAGCCGGTGACGACGACCTCGCCGATGTTGTTGGCGATGTCGGTGCCGGGCGCGGGGTTGAAGTCGGAGACCCAGACGCCGCCGTCGTTGTTGTAGATCCGGTTGTTCGTACCCCCGTTGGCGACGAGCCCGACGGTCAGGTGGTTGTTCCCCCAGCCGACGTTCGAGGCGATGAGCTGGTTGGACGCCCCACCGTCGACGTAGATGCCGATGTCCGCGCTGGCGGGAACGTTCGCCATGTCCTGGGGGTCGTGCACCCAGTTGTGGTCGATCGACGAGCCGGCGAAGTCGATCTGACAGCAGATGTAGATGCCGCCGAAGTCCTGCGAGAGCCGCCCGTACCGGGAGAGATCGTTGTACGTGATGCGGTTGTTGGGCATCGCGTACTGCCAGTTCTGGAAGGTGGCCTCGATCGCGCCGCGCCCGGTGCTGTAGATGCTGTTGTTGGCGATGGTCTGGTCGTGGCCGAACAGGAAGACCCCCGCGGGGCGCCCACCTGAGGAGTCGACGTCATGGATGACGTTGTTGGTGACGGTGTTGTGATCCCCGAGCAACACCACGCCGTTGCCGGCGCTGTTCGAGATCGTGCTGTCCCGCACGATGTTGTTCGAACCCCGCAGGATGATCCCGGTCGTCGTCAGGCCGCCGAACTGGGAGTCGCAGCCGCGGCCGTAGCCAACCGTCGGATCGGGGTCGGGCACGAAGTCCATGAAGTGCGAGGGGTAACGGGCACTGAGCCCCGACAACACGTCTCGCTGGCTGGCGTCGCCGGTACGGATCGTGGTGCCGAACAGGTTCATGCCATTGACGGTCGTGTCGCTGATGCCGTTGAGGTCGAAGCCGTACATGCGCTGCTTGACGGAGACCGCCCCGGGGTCAGGGAGGGTCCCGTTGGGCGGGCTGAAGTACAGCGTCTGCGAGGCACGGTCGTAGAACCATTCCCGCGGGGCGTTCAGCTCCGACAACTTGCCGTAGAGGAAGTAGCGCGTGTGGCCGGCGAGGACGGGGGTGCAGATGCGGTTCTGGTCGGCGGGGGCGCCGTACCACCCGGACATGCTGATGGTGCCGGGGGCCGACGTCCCGACGACCGCGGTGAGGGCCGAGGACGTGGTCTGCACGTAGGCGTGGGCGCCCGCCCAGTACCCGGGCGGCTGGGTGAGCACGGGGTCGACGATGTTGCTGCCGGTCGAGCCGGTGCCCGCGCCTGCCAGCTCCACGGCGGGCTCGAGCGGGTCGGGCGCGGGGTCCGGGAACGCGGCGTCGCTCATGGCCTGGTCGCCGACGTAGAGCTCGGGCTCGGCAACCGACGGATCGACGGCCACGTGGGCTTTGTAGACCCGCCCGGCGGAGACGGCGTTGGCGAAGGGGGACGAGAGGAGGAATGGATCCGTCGTGGCCAGGGTGGCGACGTCGGTGGTGGCCACCGGGGTCCAGGCCGAGACGGGGTCAGACCCGTCGACGCGTACGGTGCCGGGGGTCTCAGCCCGGTAGGTGATCGGGGCCCCGGCCGCTCCCGATCGGGCCGGCTTGACCGTCTCCCGGTAGGTGCCGGGTCGGACGACACAGGTGTCGCCGGGGTTGGCGACGTCGGCACAGCGCTGGATGTGGAGGAACGGGTGGGCGCTGTCACCCGCGGCGGCGTCGCTGCCGCCGGCGGCGACGTAGTACGTGGAGGACGAGGGCTGGTCAGCGGGAGCGGTGCCACGGGCTACGGCGACGGCTCCCTTCGGGCTGGGAGGGGCGACGTGGACCGGGGAGACCGCAACCCCTGCCCCGGGAGCGGCGGCCAGCAGACCGAACGCGAGGAAGAGCGCAACGGTCAGACGACCGGCGCGACTGTCGAGGCGTGGACCCCAGCGGTTAGGACTTGCGGAGCGGATACCCCCGGTGTCGGTGCCCGGACGGGGCACCTTTAGGGCCTTTTGCGCGGGCCCGTGCGGGTTGAACTGTCAGTGCAGGTTGCGCGCGGGGAACGGCGGCGGCAGGAGGCCGCCGATGATCGTCCAATCGTGATCGATCCGGTTCAGCAACCCGTCCTTGTCATTTCCGAGCGTGGCGTACGGCAGATCCACGAACCGCTCGACGATCTCGTCGTAGCGATCGTCCAGCCGTGCGCTCGCCCCCGCGTCCAGGTGGCGCACGATCCCCAGCCCGGCCGGAGGTGCGTCCACGACCCGGACCTCGACGTCGGGGCAGTACTCCTTCAGGCAGAGGACGATCTTCCAGACGTCCCCCGTCCAGAGGTACGTCAGATGCTCGCGTGTCGCGGTGTCCGCGCTGATCGGATAGCAGTCGTGCAGCAGGACCGTCGTGGTCGGGACGGCATAGCGGCCGACGTTGATGACGTCGCGAAGCACGAACTCGAACAAGTGCATCCCGTCGATGAACACGAGGTCGAGGGGAACGCCCTGCAGGACGGCACCGAGGTCATGCTGCGCGAAGAAGTCGTCGCTCGTGAGCGGGAACAGAGTTGCGTCTGAGGGCTGCCGCAGACGCGGCTCCGGGTCGATGCCCACAGCCCGGGTGCCGGGACCGGCCAGGCACAGCGAGTGGCCCTCGTTGACCCCAATCTCCAGGTACGTGCGGGGCCGGAGACGCTCATGAATCTGCTCGAGCAGCACCAAGTACGACGGCCCCGTCATCCCGGGGACGGTAGACGTGCTCAAGCGGCGGCCCGGGTCGTGGACCCGGAGGTCGTGTACGTGATCCGCTGGCAGGTGAACCCGAACCGGAACGGTCCGTCGGTCTGGGAGCCCGCGCCGGACTGCGAGTACGTCGCCGTCCACCGGCCCGGGACCGAGCCGAAGTTGAGGGAGCAGGCCCCGATGTTGGCGTTGGGAACGTTGGCGCTGATCCACGCCTGCTGCGGGCCCGCCAGCTTGGCGAAGCCGGCCGCCTCGTCGCAGCCGGTCCGGTTGAAGCTGGCCACGCCGACCTCGACGGTCCCCTGGTTGCGGTCCACGGTGAGCGGGCCGCCGCTGTCGCCGTTGCAGGCGGTGTGGGCGCTGTCGCCCGATCCGATCATGAGCCGGGAGTTCCAGTTGGTGCTCCAGATGTGGTCGTAGACGTCGGACATGTCGGCGTCGCTGCGGATCGTCGTCCAGAGGTAGCGGAGCTCGGTCGTGGCGTGCCCTCCCGAAACCGTCGCGCCGTGCCCGACGATGGTGGCGGGCGCCCCCGCCGCGTAGGCGCCGGTGTCGGACACGTCACCGACCTGGATGGGGCGCGGGTAGAGCTGGCTGCCCGTGGGGCCGACGCAATGGGCCGAGCCGTCGGGGATGCGCAGCAGCGCGAGGTCGTGCCCGTTGCTCCAGTCGCCGTCCCACAAGGGATGGATGCGGAGCTCGACGGCGTCGACGTTGCAGTTGTCGAGGATCATCGCCTGGACGCTGATCTGCTGGCGCTGGGCGCCGTCGGTCATGCAGTGGGCGGCGGTCAGGATCCACTGCGAGTCGATGATCGAACCGCCGCAGGTCGCGAACGAGGAGGTGCTGCTGTACTTGAAGATCCGGAGACGCACGTAATACGGGTACGAGTACGGGGTCGTCGGCTTGCCGCCGACGACCGCCTGCGCCGGCGCTGCGACGCCGACCACGATTGCGACCGCGAGCACGGCGGCCAGCCCGACGACGACCCGCCGGACCCTTCTGTGCGGTGTTGCTTCCATCCCGGTTCTCCTGTCCTGTCGCTTCCGACGTTCACCTCCTGAGATGCAGCGACCGTCCGGTTGAGTTCGCGACAGACGGCATCACCCGAACCGGGTGAGCCGCGGGGCCGGGCGCCGATAGCCTCGCTTCGCCGCGGGTCAGCCGGCTCGCGCCGCTTTCTGCTGGAGGACACGTGAGAGGACCGCTCGATTCACCGCGTCGCCCCAGGACCCGCGCCTGGCTGGCGCTCCCGAGTGCTGTGGCTATGGGCGTTGCGTCGTTCGCTGCTGTGGTGGTGCCGGCATCTCCCGCCCACGCGGCGGCGACCGGGACGTGCACCGAGTCGGGGTTCCCGACCACCACCGTCACGTGCACCCCCGGGAGCGGCACGTGGACGCCACCTGCGGGAGCCACCTCAGCCACGTTCACATTGCAGGGCGCGGCGGGCGGTGCTTCGGCGAACGTCTTCTTCGCCCCCTCTCCGGGCGGCAAAGGCGGGGCCACAACCGCGACGATGGCTGTCGTCCCGGGCACCGCGTACACCATCGCCGTCGGCGCCAAAGGCGGTGACGGCGTCGGCGACTTCGTCTTTTTCCCCGATACACCGCATCCCGCCGGCGGCGCGGGTGGCGCGCCCGGCGGTGGCGCCGGCAGCTTCAATTGCCGTTACGGCCTCGGCGTCACATTCTGTGAGGCAGGCGGTGGAGGTGGCGGCGCCTCGGTTGTGGCGACAGGCCCCGTGACGAACGACGTCACGAACTGGGTGCTCGCCGCTGGGGGTGGCGGCGGTGCGGGGTTTCAACTCAGCGGCGGCGACGGCGGCGGCACGACCGGTGCAGACGGCGGATGTACCGGCTTCCCCGGTGGCCAAGGTGGCGGTCAGACGACCGCGACCGGCAGCGGGATCCACTTGAACGGTTCGGACTCAACTGCGAACTTTGGCGGCGGGGGCGGTGGTGCTGGCTATGTCGGAGGCGGTGCGTCGGTCAACTGTGGCGGCGGTGGAGGCTCGGGCTTCGCGCCCGACCCCGCCGACTTCGGGGCGGCGACCAACACCGGCGACGGCACGGTGACCATCACCTACACCGTCTGCACCAGGACCATGTCGGGCAGCCCCGGCAGCCTGACGATCCCGTCGTCGGGCACAACCTGTGTCTCGGGTGGAACGGTCGGGGGCAACCTCAACGTGCCGGCGGGGGCATCACTGGCGCTCACCAACGAGACGGTGCACGGCAACCTCACCGCCAGCGGGGCCAACAGCATCGCCGTCTGCGGCTCGTCAATCAGCGGGTCGATGACCGTCGTCAACACCACTGGTCAAGTCCTCGTGGGCGATGGGGGCGACGACGGGTCACCGGGCTGTGCGGGCAACACCGTCGGCAACAACGTCACCCTGAACCACAACTCGGCCAATACCGAGCTGGGTGGCAGCAGTGTCTCGGGGTCGGTGTATTTCACCAACAACACAGGCACACCGAGTTCGACAGAGACCAGCCCGGAGATCGAGGCCAACCACATCAGCGGAGCGCTGACCTGTAGTGGCAACGTCTCGGTCACCAACGACAACCTGCCCAACACCGTCGGCGGCGCCCGCTCGGGCCAGTGTGCGGCGAAGGGCTTCTGACCCTCGGCCGGTCGGTCGGTGGGCGAGGGGGGACTTGAACCCCCACATCCTTTCGGACACAGGAACCTGAATCCTGCGCGTCTGCCAATTCCGCCACTCGCCCGTGGGGGGATCGAGGGTACCTGACGCTGTCAATCTGCGTTCTGGCGGTGGATAGCGGGCCGTGGGGCCGTTATCCACCGCCAGAACGTAAAGGGGGAGTCGTCTGAAGGACCCGGAATGCCCGTAGCTATGCTCGCCGCGGCATGGGATTGCAGCAGTTCGAGCGTCGTCTCGAACGCCTGGTCGAGGGCGCCTTCGCCAAAGCTTTCAGAAGCGGGCTGCAGCCCGTCGAGCTTGGCCGTCGCCTGAGCCGGGAGATGGACCTGCAACGGACAGTCGGGGTCCACGGCCTCATCGCACCCAACCAGTTCCAGGTGGCGCTCAGCCCCAGCGACGCCGAGCAGTTCGAGTCGTTTTCCGAAGCCCTCGTACGGGAACTCTCCGAAGCGGTGCGTGAACATGCCCGCGACGAGGGCTACCACTTCGTGGGCCCGGTACAGGTCGAGCTCGTACGCGACCCGTCCCTCGGCAAGGGCGAGTTCCTCGTGGCCGGGCGGATGGTCAGCGGGCCGGGCGGCCACGCGGCCGGCTCGTTGCACCTCCCCGACGGCAGCCGCGTTGCCATCGGCGACGAGCCGGTGAGCATCGGCCGCCAGGCCGAGTGCGACGTGGTGCTCGAGGACACCAACGTGAGCCGCCGCCACGCCGAGGTCCGGCGCCAGGGTGACGAGTACGTGTTGGTCGACCTCGGGTCGACCAACGGCTCCAAGGTCAACGGCACACGAGTCAAGCAGCAGGCCCTGTCGGACGGGGACGAGATCACTTTGGGAAAGACGCTGATCCGCTTCGAGGCCTCCTGACCACGTGCCCGAATCCCTCCTCACCATCCTGAAGCTCTGCTTCCTCGCCCTGCTCTACCTCTTCTTCATCCGCGTCGTCCGGGCGGTGTGGGCAGAGGTCAGCGCTCCCACGGCCATGGCGGTCGCCGCACCTGCGGCGCCCGCGACCAAGACGAAGCGCGAGCGCGGCGGAGCGAAGCGAGCGGTCGCCCACCTCCGCGTCGTCGAGCCCGCCGAGCTCCGGGGCCGCGTCTACGACGTGGCCGACGAGCTCACCATCGGCCGGGCGGCCGGCTGCCAGGTGCCCCTCGACGACTCCTACGCCTCCCAGCTCCACGCCCGTGTGTTCCGGCGCAACGGCGACCTCCTTGTCGAAGACCTCGGCTCGACCAACGGCACCTTCCTCAACCGCAAGAAGGTGAGCGCCGCGGTGCCGATCCGCAAGGGTGACCGCCTTCAGGTTGGCAAGACCGTGCTGGAGCTCACCAAATGACAGAGCTGCGCGCCGGGGGCGCCACCGACACGGGGCTGGTGCGGGACCACAACGAGGACAGCTTCCTGGCCGACGAAGGACTCTTCGTCGTGGCCGACGGGGTGGGCGGGCACAAGGCGGGCGAGGTCGCCAGTCAGACCGCGGTCGAGACGATCAAGCGGGAGTTCCGGGAACCGACGACCGACGGCCTCGTCGACGCCGTGAAGACCGCCAATCGCACGGTCTGGAACCTGGCCGAGGCCAACCCCGACCAGCGAGGGATGGGCACGACCCTCACCGCTCTCGCCCTCGTCGACGAGGACGGCGAGGAGCGCCTGGCGGTCGTCAACGTCGGCGACTCGCGCGCCTATCTCCTCCAGCACGGCGAGCTCGAGCAACTCACCGAGGACCACAGCCTGGTCGAGCAGCTCGTGCGCGAGGGCCAGCTCACACCCGAAGAGGCGCAGGTCCACCCCCAGCGCTCGATCATCACCCGCGCCCTCGGACTCGACCCCGACGTCGAGGTCGACTCGTGGGAGCTCACGCCCTACAAGGGCGACCGCATCCTGCTCTGCAGCGACGGGCTCACCAACGAGGTCAGTGACGACGAGATCGCATCCACACTGCGCACCGTCAGCGATCCGGACGAGGCAGCCCACCAGCTGGTCCACGCGGCGCGCGACCACGGCGGTAGCGACAACATCACCTGCGTCGTCGTCGACGTGGTCGATGACAACGACCGGGCCGAGGTGGCGTCGTCTGCACTCGCCGGCGAGCCGCCCCCGCCACCCCGCGCCGTGCGGGAAGCAGCGGTCTCGAGGACAGACGACGACAGCAGTGCGGCGAGGGCGACGGCGCCGCCCCCAGCACCGCGGCCCGCGGCGCCGCAACCCGCCGTAGCCGCAGCCCGCCCGCGCCGGTTCACGTGGCGCGTGGTCGTCTTCGTTGTCGCCGTCGTCGTGGTGATCGCCGCCGCCCTCGCGGCCGTGGGCTGGTACGCGCGGCACACCTATTTCGTCGGCCTCGACCACGGGCAGGTCGCCATCTTCAAGGGTCGACCCGGCGGGCTCCTGTGGTTCAACCCCACCCTCGACCGGCGCACGTCGATGACCCAGGGCGACGTGCCGGCCGCACGGCTGCCCGACGTCAAGGCCGGCCACGAAGAGTCCACCAGGGCAGAGGCCCAGCGCTACGTGAACGCCCTGCGCCAGGAGGCAGCCGCGCAGACCACCACCACGGCGCCCCCCGCCTCGCCCGCGCCGAGCACGCCGGCGCCCCCTCCCAGCGCTCCGTGAGGCGATGACGGCGATCATCGGCGCCATCCGGCGCAACACCGAGCTCGGTCTCATGATCCTGGCCGCCGTGCTCACCGTGGGCGCCTACGTGCTCGCCTCCCTCGGGCGCACGTCGTCGCTTCCCGCGAACGCAGGCCCCTTCCTCGGCATTGTCATCGGGCTGTTCGTCATCGCCCACGTCGCCACTCGCCGCCTGGCGCCCGCCGCCGACGGCACACTCCTGCCGCTGGCGGCCCTGCTCAACGGTCTGGGCTACGTCTTCATCGCCCGCCTCGACCACACCCTGGCCGGTCTGCAGGCTGTGTGGACGGCGCTCGGCATCGCCGCGTTCGTCGGGACTCTGTTGGTGGTTCGCCGGACGCGCGACCTCGAGCGCTACCGCTACACGTTCGCCCTCATCGGCATCGCCCTGCTGTTGATGCCGCTACTGCCGGTCGTCGGACGCAACATCAACGGGGCGCGCCTCTGGGTGCGCGTCGGCAGCGTCAGCTTCCAGCCCGGCGAGTTCGCCAAGGTCGCGCTGTGCATCTTCCTGGCGTCGTATCTGGTGGAAAGGCGCGAGTTGCTGGCGGTCGCCACCCGGCGGGTCGGCGGCATCCTCGTACCTGACTTCAAGTACTTCGGGCCGATCCTGCTGGCGTGGGGCCTGGCAATGGTCGTGCTCGTCGCCGAACGAGATGTCGGTACCTCAGTCCTGTTCTTCGCCTTCTTCCTGGCCATGCTGTGGGTGGCCACGGCCCGGAGCGCGTATCTGCTCATCGGCGCAGGAATGTTCGCCGTCGGCGGGTTCGTCGCCGTGAAGTCGTTCGCCCACGTCCACGAGCGCATCACCGTCTGGCTCAACCCGTGGCCGCTCGCCAACGGCAACGGGTTCCAGACCATTCAGGCCCTGTTCGCCCTCGCGGCCGGGGGCATCTTCGGTACGGGCCTGGCTCTCGGGAGCCCCCAGCGCATCCCCGAAGTGGCGACCGACTTCATCTTCGCCGCCGTCGGTGAGGAGCTGGGCCTGCTCGGGACGTGCGCCATCATCGTCGCCTTCCTCCTGATCGTCGGCACTGGCTTGCGCATCGCCCTGCGGGCCGAGTCTCCGTTCGAGAAGCTGCTGGCGACCGGGCTGACGACGATCATCGGCGTCCAGGCCTTCATCATCATCGGCGGCGTCACTCGCCTCGTCCCCCTCACCGGGATCACCCTGCCGTTCGTCTCCTACGGCGGCTCGTCGCTGCTCGCCAACTACGTGCTGCTGGCCCTGCTCCTTCGAGTGTCGGACAGCGAGGCGACGAGACGCTCGACAGTCGCCGCCGAGTCCGTCGCCGCGTGAACCGCCAGATCCACAAGCTCGGCATCGCCGCGCTCGTCCTCTTCGTCCTGCTGTTCGTGCAACTCAGCAACATCCAGGTGCTCAGCGCCAAGCGCCTCAACGACAACCGCCTCAACACCCGCCAGGCGGTGAAGGACTTCAGCCAGCCCCGCGGCGCCATCCAGACGGCCGACGGCGTGGTCGTCGCCGAGTCCGTCGACACCGGCGACCAGTTCCAGCGCCTGCGCCGCTACCCCACCGGTCCGCTGTTCGCCCACGTCACCGGTTACTTCTCGTTCACCTTCGGCAGCGAGGGCGTCGAGCGCACCTACAACAACGAGCTCACCGGCAAGGCCACCAAGCTGCGTCTCAACAGCATCGGCGATCTGTTGCTCGACAAGAAGCACACCGCCAACGTCACGCTCACCCTCACCCAGAAGCTCCAGCAGGTCGCGACACAGGCGCTCGGCTCCCGCAAGGGGGCGGTCGTCGCCCTCGATCCGCGCAACGGCGCCGTGCTGGCGATGGCGGACTACCCGTCCTTCGACCCCAACCCGCTGTCCGCCCACGACCAGAAGGTCGTGCGCGCCGACTGGAACCAGCTGACGGCCGACACCAACAAACCCCTGCTGCCTCGGACCTACCGCGAGCGCTACTTCCCGGGCTCGACGTTCAAGATCGTCACCGCGTCGACCGGGCTCATGAACGGGGTCACGACGACCCAACCCGTGTACCCCTCCCTCACCGAGCTACCGCTGCCCCAGAGCGGCGGCCAGACGCTGAAGAACTTCGGCGGTGAGCGGTGCGGCGGCCCGCTGCCCCAGATCCTCGCCGTCTCCTGCAACACCGCCTTCGCCCAGATGGGCCTCGACCTCGGGGCCCAGAAGCTGACGAGCGGCGCCGACGCCTTCGGCTTCAACACGGCTCCGCCGCTCGACCTGCCGGCCGTGGCCCGGTCGTTGTTCCCGCCCGCATCGGCCTTCCGGTTCGACAAGCCGGCGCTGGCCAAGTCCGCCATCGGCCAGCAGGACGTGCAGGCGTCGCCGCTCGAGATGGCGCTGGCGGGGGCCGCCATCGCCAACAAGGGCGTCGCCATGGCCCCCCACGTGATGGCCGAGGTCCGCGACAGCGAGGGTCGGGTCATCGACACGTTCAAACCGGACCAGTGGAAGAAGCCCATCACGCCGGACGTGGCCACGACCATGACGGACATGATGGTCGGCGTCGTCCAACACGGGACCGCGACGCGCGTCGCCCTGCCCAACGTGCAAGTGGCGGCCAAGACGGGGACGGCCCAGACCGGCAACAACACGTCGCACACGTGGATGGTCGCCTTCGCGCCGGCCGAGGCGCCGCAGGTGGTGGTGGCCGTCATCGTCGAGAACCAGCCCAACGTGAGCGAAGCGACCGGTGGTGTCGTGGCCGCCCCAATCGCCCGAGCCGTACTCCAAGCGGCGCTACCCAACCCGTAACCTCTGAGCCGATGGCGCTGCGCGTTTACAACGGTCGTTATGAGATCGTGCAGCACCTCGCCCGCGGCGGCATGGCGGAGGTCTTCCTGGCTCGCGACTTGCTCCTCGACCGGCCGGTCGCCATCAAGGTGCTGTTCCCCGAGTTCGCGGCCGACCGCTCCTTCGTCGAGCGCTTCCGGCGCGAGGCCCGCTCGGCCGCCAACCTCAACCACCCCAACATCGTCTCCATCTACGACTGGGGTGAGGAGGAGGGCACGTACTTCATCGTCATGGAGTACGTCGAGGGGCGCACGCTCCGCCAGGTCATCCGCGAGGACGGTCCGGTGCCGCCCCGGCGGGCCGCCGAGATCGGCGCCGACATCGCCGCCGCCCTGAGCTTCGCCCACAAGAACGGCGTCATTCACCGGGACATGAAGCCCGGCAACGTGCTCATCAGCAGCGGCGGCCAGGTCAAGGTCACCGACTTCGGCATCGCCCGGGCGGCCAGCAACGCGCAGGAGGCGCTCACCCAGACCGGTGCGGTGATGGGCACCGCCACGTACTTCTCGCCCGAGCAGGCCCAGGGCAGGCCCATCGACTTCCGCAGCGACGTCTACGCCCTCGGCATCGTGCTCTACGAGATGGTCGTGGGGCGGCCGCCCTTCTACAACGAGAACCCGGTCGCCGTCGCCTACCAGCACGTGCGCGAGCGGCCCATCCCGCCCCGCCAGCACAACCCCAAGATCCCGGTGGCCTTTGAGGCCATCGTGTTGAAGTCGCTGGCCAAGAACCCCGTCAACCGCTACGCGACCGCCGACGAGCTGCGGGCCGACCTCATGCGTTTCCGCTCGGGCAAGCCCGTGCTGGCCACGCCCGCCGGCGCGGGTGCGGGTGCCGCAGCAGCAGCAGCCGCCACCACCACGATGGCGGCCGTCGACCGCACCCAGGCCGTCCCGGCCACCACCGCGGTGATGACCGACAACGGCCAGGGGCCTCACCGGCGCACCAGCGCCTACATCGCCCTGTTGGTCGGGCTCCTCGTCCTCCTCGCCGGCGGGCTCTTCCTGCTCGCCCACGAGCTGGGCCTCGGCTCCTCATCGGCTTCCGAAGTCACGGTTCCCGCCGTCGTCAATCAGAATCAGGCAGACGCCACCAACGCGTTGAAGACCGCGGGCTTCAAGGTGAGCGTTCAGATGGTGGACAACGACACGGTTGCGGCGGGCATCGTCGTCGACCAGAACCCCAAGCCCGACGCGAAGGCCCACAAGGGCGACACCGTCACCCTTTCGGTGAGCAAGGGCCCGCCCCAGGTCACGGTCCCCGCCGAGATCAACAAGACCGTGGACGACGCCACCGCCGACCTCGAGCAACTGGGGCTCACGGCCATCACGCGCGCCCAGACCAGCGACCGGCCGCAGGGTCAAGTCATCGACCAGAACCCGCAGGCCGGCACCCAGGTGCCGAAGAACTCGACGGTCACGCTCACCGTGTCGAGCGGCACCGGCACCGCCACCGTGCCCAGCGTCGTCGGCCAGGACAGTGACGCTGCCAACAACGCTCTCGGCCTGGCCGGGTTCAAGACCAGCACGAAGACACAGAGCTCCGACACCGTTCCCGCCGGCAAGGTCATCAGCAC
>DASZJL010000100.1:0-8604 GCA_035948135.1 Acidimicrobiales bacterium
GCCGGGCAGCGCAGCGGCGTCGTGCCGGTCACAGTGGCCCAGGTCAAGTCAGCCCGACAGACGTTCTTGGAAAGCCTGGGCGCCAAGATCGACTCCACCAGCACCGGCACCGTCGACAACCATCCGGCCGTACGCCTTCACTACAAGCTCACTGCCGGTGGCTTGACGGTGACCGACACCGAATACGACATCATCGCGACGAGCAGCCTGCCCGTCGGGGCGAACCAGCACCAGACGACCTACAACGTGATCACGATCGTCATCGGTACGCCCGTCTCGCAACCGGACCCCGCTCTTACCGATTGGATCGGCTCGACCATCAAGATCCAACCCTGACCACCGCGAGGTGAAGCTCGCGTCAGGTCACCATCGGACTCTCCCCCAGAAGGACTCAGTGCCCGCTGGGCGACTCCCGGTAGCGCTTGGACGCGCCCTGGCGGGTCATGCCCAGAATGTCGGCCAACTCGTCCCAGCTGAGGCCGGTTTCCCGAGCCGCGGCGACGGCCACGTCGAGTTCAGTCTCCGCTGACCGGACGCTCGCGAGGGCGTCCTGCACCCGGACGTGGGCCCGCTCGCGGGCTGTGTTGTCGTCCCGGCCCACCGGCGAGTAGGCGAGGGGCGGGAGCGGCAACATCGCCGGCGGGCCCAGGGCGAACCCCTGACCCCAATGGATCCCAGCCCGGCGTAGCGCCGCGATCTCGTCGGCCGTCTCGACCCCCTCGGCGACGATCGTGGCCCCGATGTCCGCGCCGAAGAGCGCGAGTGCAGCGGCCAGAGCGCGACGGGCGCTGTCGGAGGCGACGTCGTGGGTGATCGATCGATCCATCTTGATCAGGTCGGGTCGCAGACTGAGGATGTGCTGGAAGGTCGAGTAGCCGGCGCCGGCGTCGTCGACGGCCAGGCGGATGCCGCTTTTCCTGATCTCGGCCAGCTGATCCTGGGCCTTCTCGTAGTCAGGGATACGGGCGTGCTCGGTGACCTCGATTACCAGGCGATCCCTGGCGAAGTCGCCGTCCACCAGGAGTTCGCACAGGCGCTCGTCGAGAATGGACGAGGGCGACAGGTTGACCCAGATGTCGCCGTCCGGGAGGGCTGCGACCTCGTCGAGGGCGCGCTCGATGATGGCGAGATCGAGGTCAGCTGCCAGTCCGAGACGCTCGGACTGGCGAAACCGCCGCTCCCGCGGGGCGCCGTCGTCGAAGCGGCAAAGCGCCTCGACGCCGGCGACGGCGCCCGTGTCGAGATGGACGATCGGCTGGTAGGCGAGAACGAATGTCCGCTCCCTGATGCACGATTCGATCTCGGCCCGGAAGCCAACCGGCCGATCGGCGCGGCTCACGACGTGGGGGGTCACGTGCAGACGGTCACCCACTGGGGCCCGGCCTGGACCTGGTAGCAGGTCCCGGCGGACGCCGGGGCCGGGGCGACGAGCGAGGCCAGCGCGGCAGTTGCGACGATGCTGATGCCGACGAGCAAACGGCGGAAGCGGGGCATGGGACCTCCCGTGGCGGCTGAGTTGTCCCTTCTACGAACGAGGAGGCCGGTGATTACACGGCGAATCTTCTTCGTGGGTGGCACTGCAGGAGCACATCGAACGAAGTAGCGGTGCCGGGCCGGCAGTCGACTTCGACGCCGCCTGGCCGCGGGCACGCCATGGGGCCGCGGCCGCGCTCGCCGCCCGGGGAGTCCAACCCGCTGACGCCGACGATCTCCTCCAGGACGTGGCTATTCGCGCCCTTCGCCAAACCGATCGCTTCGAATCCGACGAGCACTTCGGGCGGTGGTGCCGACGGGTCGCTCTCAACTTGCACGTCGATGGCGTCCGGCGTCGGCGGCGCCTCAGCCCGCTCCCCCCTCCCGACGCCCCGAGCTCCGAAGACACGGCCATCGCGGTCGAGCGGCGCATCGCCCTACGCCGCCTGGCAGCCGGGGTTGCCGAGCTGTCGGTCGAGGAGCGGCGCCTGTTATTCGAGCCCGCGCGCGCCGCGTCCCGTCAAGAAGCCGTACGCCTGGCCGTGCGGCGCCATCGCTTGCGTGCCCGCCTGGCCGCGCTCGTGGACGGCATGGCGGCCGGTGTCGCCTTCGTGCGCCGCTTGCCCAGGACGTTTCGGTCGCCCGTCAACGCCGGTCTCGTCGCTGCTCCGGTCGTGTTCGTCGCCCTCCTTCTCGGCCCGCTCGCCACCACGCCGGGGGAAGAGATCCCCCATACCCCCCAAGGCCCGCACGCCAGCGACGTGCTCCCGGTTGCCGCCAGTCAGGCGACGCCGCCGGGCTCCTCGCCAACGGGTTCTCGCGTGCCGTCGCCGGGCCCGGCGCCACGCCGGGCGTATCCGGTCACCACGTCCCCGCCGACAGGGTCGTCGGTTCGCACGATCATTCGCGTCGACGCTGCCGGGCAACCGTTTGCGGTGAGGCAATGGCCCAACAATGACGCCCTCCGCGTGTGCACAGGCGGGCTGGCCGACGCCTGCGTCAGCCACCCGCGCCCGCAGATCCCGTCGCCGACGCTTCCGAGCTTCAGCCGGATGCTGGGCTGAAAAGGCGCAGGACACGTGTGCGGACGGGTGGATCGACGGCGCCGGCGTTGAGCGCTGCCTCCAGTCGCTCGGCCGCCCCAAGGGCCTGAACTGCGCCATAGAAGGGGCCGGCTGCGGCCCCGAGCCCGAGCACCTCGTCCACGACAACGATGACGTGGGGCGCGTCCTCGTCCTCGGCCATGAGCTCCGTCACAGCGCGCACCACCCGTTCTTGTTCCCAGCCAACACCGCCATCCATCGTCTCTCTTACGTCTGCCGGGCGCCGTGATTACACGGCCCCCAGCTTGCATAACGGTGGTTAGGACCCGAGCTTCTTCTTGGCTTGGGCCTCGAAGCGGCGTAGGCCCCAGCGCATCGGGCGGCCGACGATCGGGTACATCGCGCCGACCAGGCCGTAGCGGCGGGGGACGGTGCGGTGCACCCAGCCCTTCTCGACGGCGTCAGCCACCGCGTCGGCTACAACCTGGGGTGGGTAGAGCTTGCCCGTGTAGATGAGCTCCTCGTCGAGCGACCAGATCTCAGTGTCGATGGGGCCGGGGCTTACGACCGTCAACTGCACGCCGCTGTCGTGGAGGTCGACGGCGAGGCCGTGGGTCCACAGCGAGAGCGCGGCTTTGGCGGCCCCGTAGGCCGCCTCACCGGGGTTCGGGACGTAGCCGGCGACCGACGTGATGTTGATCACCGCGCCTTGCCGGCGCTCGAGCATGCCCTGCAGCGCGGCGGTGGTCAGATACACGGGCGCGAAGAAGTTCACTGCCATCAGCCGCTCGACGTCGTCGGCCGTGGTGCGGGCCGCGTTCTTGTGAATGCTGATGCCGGCGTTGTTCACCAGGATGTCGACGCGGCCGAACCGGGCCTCGACCTCGGCGATGACGCGCTCGCACTCGCGGCGAGACGAGATGTCGGCCGGCACGGCCGTGGACGCGGCCGCATACTGGCGACACCGCTCCACGACCTCGTCGAGCTTGTCCTTGCGGCGGGCCACGGCGGCGACCGTGGCACCCCTATGAGCCAGGTCGGTGGCCACCGTGGCGCCGATGCCGGACGACGCCCCAGTGACCACCGCTACTCCACCCGCGATGTCCATGTGTGTGGTCTAGCCCAGGGCCGAGAACATGAAGACGCCAGTAGGCGCCGCCTGCTCCGAGCTCCCGGTGCCGAAGAAGATGCTCTTGCCCACCACGATGACCCCCGAGTCGCTCGGCGCCGGCAGCGGGATCGTGTGAATCAGCAGGCCGTTGCTGGCGTCGCGGATCTGGATCGACCGCAGGATCCCGGTACCCACGAAGCTCATTCCTCCCGCGAGAACCGTGGGACCGAACGACTGCGACGCGTAGCCCTGCCACTGCACGGCGCCGCTCTGCGGACTGAAGGCGTGGATGCTCGGCTCCTGGATAAGGCCGTCGTTCGGATTGCCGGGCTGGCAGCCCAGGGTGCCGAATCCTTCGAAGCGCCCGAAGTCGCCGAGGGCGGTGGCCCCGACCACGCGGTGGCCGTCGTACGCGGTGGTAGCGAGGAAGCCGCCTGCCAGCCCCCCGAACACCACCTTGGTGGCCCACTTCCGCTGCCCGGTGGCCGGGTCGAGGCGGTAGTAGGTGCCGTCCTTACCGCCGACGCCGAGAAACTCGCTGTTGTTGCGACGCTGGTAATTGGCGGTGGCGCCGAAGTCCCAGTCGCAGCCGGCGTCGACGCGCTGGGGGTCGAACACCCACGCCAGCGATCCGTCGTTGGGACGCAGGGCGAAGACCTTCTCGTTGTATATGCCTTGGGCCGGCGTGTTGCTGAAGTTGCAGTCGGCCACGTCGAGGACGACGACGTTCTGACTCTCGACCAGCGTTGGTGAGGACCACACACCGCCGCAGCCGTTGTTGAGGATGGTGCCGTCCGGTGCCACAGAGGTCTCGAAGCGCCAGACCTGGTTCCCATTCTCGAGGTTGGCGGCCGCCACGTAGCCGCGGTGTCCGTTCTGCCCGTCAGAGGTAACGCCGAAGATCACCTTCGTGCCGACGACTACCGGGGACGAGAAGATGCGAGCTTCGTCGTGAGCGGGGTCGGCCGGGACCTCGGGCAGGCCCGTGTAGTCGTGGTTCCAGACCTCCTGGCCGGTATTGGCATCGAGGGCGTAGAGCGTGTAGCCGCCGCCGAAGATGACCAGATTGCGGCCGTGCGTCTTCCTGCTCGCCTGCTCGTACCAGGCCGACGACGTGATGAGCCCGCCGTCGGACGTGGCGAAAGACTGAGGATTGCTCGGGTCGAGCACCCGCCCGTTGGCGTCCTCGTTCGGAATTACCGCCGGCTGCGGCTTGATGCCGAACTTCCAGACCTGTTTCCCCGAGGTCTTGTCGATGGCGTAGAAATTGCCGTCCCACGAGCCGACGAAGACGCGGTTGCCCACGACGACGGGGTTGGCGGTGACGGCGTCGCCGGTCTTGAAGAACCACTTCGGGACCAGCGTGTGCACGTTGGCCGCGTTCAGACCGGTGGCGTTGCTGAAGGTGTGGTGGATGCTGCCGCCGTAGGTCGGCCAGTCGCCGGCATGGATGGCTCCAGGCGTGGCTGCTGTCGCGGACGTGGCACCGATCCCGGCGGTTAGCGCCGCGAGGGTGGTTGCGAGGGCACCGACTTTCCGTAGCCGCACGGTCAGCAGCCTGTCGAGATGCTCGCCTGCCCGGCGCTATTGGTGATCGGGCTGGCGGGAGCCTGCGCCTGGCCGCCGCCGAGGGTCACGCCGCACGTGCCGACGTATGCGGCGGGCAGCGGGTAGGGGCCGATGGGAGACGACTGCGGATCTGGGTCGCCGTAGATCACCACGCCCGGCTCGGCGACCACGTTGTGGGCCTCGGCCCTGCGGTACTGGTCCATGTTGTGGGGCTGGCCCTTGCCGCCATTGCACTGCTGCTCGTCGCTGACGCTGCCGCTGCTGCACGCCTGCGGATCCCACTTCTTGTTTGAGTAGTCGTAGACGTTGCGCTGGCCGGTCTTGCCGCCGTTGTAGAGCGTCGTTTGCCGGGAGTAGGCGCCGAGGCAGATGTTGTCGGCGCACGCCCCGAAGCCGGCGTCCGCCAGCGGGACCGGGTTGGTCAGGAACGGCGTCGGATCGCCGGGGTTGGCGGCGAGCCTCGCCAGCCACGTGGCGACCTCGGCCGGATGCCAGTTCACCGAGATCGCACCGCCGTCGGAAGGCCCGTTGGCCGAGTGGCTGCTGCCGGTGTTGGGCGCAGGTGTGCAGGTGGGCACGCCGGTGCAGTTGCGGTGGACGCCGTCGTGCTCGCCGGTGTCGAGGTTGTCATCGGCCCCCAGATACACCTTGGCGCCTTGGGCCAGGTCGGCGATCGAGCCGTCGGGCGTGCCGGTCGAGACCGTGGGGGGCGTCAAACCGGGGTCAGGGACTTGGCCCGAGGGCGTGAGCGTGCACGGCTGGTGGTTGCTCTGGCCGGTGAGGAACAGGAGCTCGTCGATGGGCAACGTGATGATGTCGAACTGACCGCAGCTGTCCGGCGTGAACGGCTCCCAGTTGGTGTTGAAGCCGCCGGCCACGCCGAGGCCGCCGCCGTCGGAGTTGGTGTTGACCTTGAAGTCGCCGGCGTGGGGGTTCTCACCCTTCGCCTCCTGGAGGATGCCCGCCTGGACATAGCGGTTGCCGTTGGAATCCTCGACGTTGACCTTGAAGTTGTGGCAGCCCGGCTCGGCGCCCTGGACGTTGTTCGCGTCGGCCCACTTCGAGCAGTCCTGCTCGCGGGGCGAGTAGCCACCACCACTGACGGCGGCGGCCACCCCGGCCGACAGCATGCCGCCGATGATGGCGGACAAGGCGAAGACGGCGAGGCGTCGGTTGCGGGCGCGGCTCATCGGGGTTCCCCTCCCAAGACAAAGGTTCCCCCCAGTTCGCCGCGTTGCTGTGTGTTTCCTGCCCGTTTCCTGACAGAAACGTCAGAATTCGTCAGGTCTGTCCCCGGGGCACCAGGGATCGGGCCGGCGCAGCACGAATCAGCACCCATGCGACGCCTCCTCGTGGGCCTGCTGGGCCTGACCATGGCCCTGCCCGCGGGCTCGGCGATGGCGGCGCCCGCCCACCGCCGGGCGCCGAGCGCCTCCGACCACCTGGCCAAGCTCGTTCGCCTCTCGCCCGCGCCTGAGTACCGGCGCTTCGGCACCGCGGCCATGGGCCGGGTCGCTACCTACGTGGCCGGCGTGCTGGGCAAGGACGGATACCAGGTGGTCCGGGACGACACGGGAGGCCTCAGCCGGTGGGCCGTCGACTACGCCAGGGCCGACCGACCGGCGCTGCGCCGTCTGTCCGACGGCCACCGGTTCAAGACCGAGAGCGCGTTCGAGGTCGGGACGACCGGCGCCGGCGGCATCGAGTGCACCGTCAAGAAGATCGCCGACGTCGGGCCCGGCGACTGCGGCTTCATCCCCTTCGCCGACGGCAGCCCCGAATGGAAGAACGCCACGTTCAACGCGCCAGCCGACCTCGCCCGGATCGTGGCGCAGCACGGTGTCGGCGCGATCGTCCAGGGCGACACCCAGCGCAACCTCGTCTACTCGCTGCGGGCCCGGACCTCGATCCCGACGGTGGTCTCCGTGGTGCCCGACGACATCGTGGGCCAGCGGGTGCGACTGCGAGCGATGGGCGCCCAGGTGAGCGCCGTCGCCCACAACGTTGTCGGCGTGCTGCGGCCGCCGGTCGGTTCGTCGCAGTACGTCGTGCTGACGGCGCACATGGACGGGTGGTTCCAGGCCGCGGCCGACAACGGCGGCGGGGCCGCCGCCGTGCTCCGCGCCGCCCACGAGCTCGCCGTCGCCCGGCCCGAAACGGGCGTCGTCGTCGCCCTGTTCGACGGCGAGGAGTACGGCCTGCTCGGCTCGAAGGCCGTCGCCGCCCAGCTCTCCAGCACCGACGGTCTGGGGCTCCCCGACGGCGGTCCCGCCCTTCACATGAGCGACCTGAAGGCGGTCGTGAATCTCGACGCCTCGTCGGCCCGCGCCTCGGACGTGCAGGACAACGTGCACGCCATCGCCGGACGCGATGCGCCGGTCTTCAGCTGGCGGGTGATGGTGTCCTCCGAGGAGCCCACCCTCACCTCATTGTTCATCGCCACCTTCGCGGCCCACGGCGTGGCGGGACTGCCGGTGCCATCGCGTGCGGCCGTGCAGATCGAGGGCGGCTGGCGCACCGACGCCCAGTGGTTCCACCAGGCCGGCGTCCCCGTCGCCTGGCCGGTCGCCGGCTACCCCGAATACCACACCGACGGCGACGTCCCCTCGGCGATGGACAAGGCCGACCTCGAGGCGGTGGCCGACGCCGCCGCCGACCTCGTCGGCAAGCTGGCCACCGCGCCGATCCAGCCGGTCCCCCAGCAGTTCCGCTGACCCCTTCGCATTCTGAGGGTGGAAACCGACACCACAGGGGGTGTTTCCACCCTCAGAATGCGTGGTGGGGGAACTACATCGGTGAGTCGGTCAGGGCGATGTCGACGGTCTTGGTTTCGGTGAAGGCCTCGATCGACTCGCGGCCGCCCTCGCGGCCGAGGCCGGAGGTCTTGAAGCCGCCGAAGGGGGTATTGGGCATCACCATGAAGCCGTTGACGCCGATGGTGCCGGCCCGGAGGGCCTTCGCCACCCGGTGGGCCCGCTTCACATCGGAGGTCTGGATGCCGGCGCCCAGGCCGTAGGTGGTGTCGTTGGCGATACGGATGGCCTCTTCTTCGCTGTCGAAAGGGATCACCGAGAGGACCGGACCGAAGATCTCCTCCTGGGCGATCGACATCTTGTTGTCGACGTCCGCGAACAGCGTGGGATTGACGTAGTTGCCGGCGCTCAACTCGCCGCCAGGACGGTCGCCGCCGAAGACCAGGCGGGCGCCCTCCTCCTGACCCTTCTCGATGAAGCCGGTCACACGTCCGAGCTGCTTCTTGTTGATGATCGGGCCCGATGTCGTCGTCTCCGCGAAGGGGTCGCCGTAGCTGACCATCTGGGCCAACCCGCGCGCGCTCTGGATGAGGTCGTCGTAGATCGACCGGTGGGCCAGCGCCCGGGTGAGGCACACGCAGCCCTGGCCGGACAG
>DASZJL010000101.1:0-11985 GCA_035948135.1 Acidimicrobiales bacterium
CGCGCTTCGGACGGACTTGAAGCCGCTGGAGATCACCCAGCCCGAGGGCACGAGCTTCACGGTGGAGGGGAACGAGATCCGTTGGCAGAAGTGGCGCTTTCGCGTGTCGATGCATCCACTGGATGGGCTGGTGCTGCACACCGTCACGATCGACGATCGGTCGGTGCTGCACCGCGCTGGCCTCGGCGAGATGGTCGTGCCCTACGGGGAGACCACGCCGGGGCACCGGTGGAAGAACGCCTTCGACTCGGGTGAGCTCGGCCTGGGCCGCTTCCCGTTCGTGAACTCGCTTGAGCTGGGCTGCGACTGCCTTGGCGAGATCACCTACCTCGACGCCGTCATTGCCAACGACCAGGGCGACCCGATCACGATCGGCAACGCCATCTGCATCCACGAGGAGGACTACGGCATCCTCTGGAAGCACTTCGACTCACACACGTTCACGACTGAAGTGCGTCGCTCCCGGCGCCTGGTCGTCAGCTCGATCCACACCGTCGGCAACTACGAGTACGGCTTCTACTGGTACTTCTACCTGGACGGCACCCTGCAGATGGAGGTCAAGCTCACCGGCATCCTGCAGACGATGGGCGTGCCTCCGGGCGAGACGCCGGCGCACTCCACGCTGATCGCCCCGCAGCTCGGCGCGCCGGTGCACCAGCACCTGTTCTGCTTCCGCCTCGACTTCGACATCGACGGCGTCGAGAACTCGGTCTACGAGACCGAGCTGTCGGGAGGCCCGCCGGGCGAGGACAACCCCTACGGCAACGCCCTGGTCCCGACCGCTCGGCTCCTGGCAAAGGAGTCGGACGCCCAGCGCATGGCCGACCTCTCTCGAGGGCGCCAGTGGCGCATCGTCAACCCCGGCCGCCTGAACGCGGTCGGCCAGCCCACCGGCTACCGCCTGGTGCCGGGCTCGAGCGCGGCCACCCTGCTGGCGTCGCCGGAGTCGGCGGTCTACGAGCGGGCCACGTTCGCCACCCGGAACCTGTGGGTGACGCCGTTCTCGGCAGACGAGTCACGTGCGGCCGGCTACCCCAATTTGTCGGCCGGCGGTGAGGGCCTCCCTTCGTACACGGCCGGCGACCGGTCGATCGAGAACACCGATGTCGTCGTTTGGTACACATTCGGCGTCAACCACGTGCCCCGCCCCGAGGACTGGCCGGTGATGCCCGTCGAGTACGCCGGCTTCACCCTCCAACCGGTCGGCTTCTTCGACCAGAACCCGACCCTCGACGTCCCCCCGTCGACCAACGGCCACTGCTCCACCTGATTCTCCGCATTCTGAGGGTGGGAACACCCCCTGAGGTGTCGGTTTCCACCCTCAGAATGAGTTGGGGAGGGGCGGTTGGCACAGAATTGGAACGCGTTCTAGTCTGAGCGGCGATGGCTGACCTTGGGTTCTGGGCGATCGCGGCGGACGACCCGGGGCATCTGGCCCTGGTCGAGGCCGACGGCAGGGAGACCTCGGCGGGCGATCTGCTCGCCGGTGGCAACCAGGTGGCGAGGGGATTGCAGGCCCTCGGCCTCCAGCGGGGTGACGTGGTCGCGGCCCTGCTCCCGAACCGCCGGGAGATGGTGGAGCTGGCGCTGGGCGCCACCCAGATCGGCCTCTACCTGACGCCGATCAACTATCACCTCACCGGGCCCGAGGTGGCCTACATCGTCGACAACAGCGAGGCCAAGATCTTCGTCGCCGACGAGCGGTACGCCGACGTCGCCCGCAAGGCCCTCGAGGAGGTCCACCTCGACGAGAAGTCGTTGTTCGCGGTGGGCTCGATCGACGGCTTCCGGTCTTTCGACGAGCTGAAGGACCCGTCCTCCGACCCGCCCGAGAACCGCATCGCGGGCGCCACCATGCACTACACGTCGGGCACCACCGGCAAGCCCAAGGGTGTGCGCCGGCCCCTGGGCGACATCGACCCCGACACCGCCTTCGGGATGGCGAGCCTCCTGCTGTCGCTGTTCGGCATCCAGCCGAAGGACGGCAACGTCCACTTGGTGCCGGCGCCGCTGTACCACACGGCGGCCATGACCTTCGGGCTGAACTCCTTGCACATGGGGCACACCGTCGTGCTCATGGACAAGTGGGGGGCCGAGCCCACGCTGCAGATGGGCGAGCGCTACAAGTGCACCACGTCGCACATGGTGCCGACGATGTTCCACCGCATGCTGGCGCTGCCCGAGGAGACGAGGAAGAAGTACGACGTCTCCTCGTGGACGCACGTCATCCACGCGGCCGCCCCATGCCCGGTCGAGATCAAGAAGAAGATGCTCGAGTGGTGGGGCCCGACGATCTACGAGTACTACGCGGCGACCGAAGGGGGCGGCACTCTCGTCACCCCGGAGGAGTGGGTGAAGAAGCCGGGCACCGTCGGCAAGCCCTGGCCGATCTCCGAGGTCAAGATCTTCGACGACGAGGGCAACGACCTGCCGGCGAACGAAGTGGGCACGGTGTGGATGTCGATGGGAGCCGACCGCGCCTTCGAGTACTACAAGGACAAAGAGAAGACCGACCAGACGTTCCGCCAGAACTTCTTCACGGTCGGCGACGCCGGCTACATCGACGAAGACGGCTTTCTGTTCCTCGTCGACCGCAAGTCCGACATGATCATCTCGGGGGGCGTGAACATCTACCCGGCCGAGATCGAGAGCGTGCTGCTGACGCACCCCAAGGTCGGCGACGCCGCCGTCTTCGGCATCCCCCACGACGAGTGGGGCGAGGAAGTGAAGGCCGTCGTCGAGCCGGCCGAGAACATCGAGCCCGGGCCGGCGCTGGCAGACGAGCTGATGGAGTTCGCCTCCGAGCGACTGGCCAAGTACAAGCTGCCGAAGTCCATCGACTTCGTGGTCGAGTTGCCGCGCGATCCGAACGGCAAGCTCTACAAGCGCAAGCTCCGCGACCCCTACTGGCAGGGAAGGGAGAAGGCCATCTAGATGGCGGCTAGTGACGTACTCCGTGCGCCGCACGTCATGGAGTACACGTATACCCGGAGCGTGGGCCCGGTTATCGACCGGTTCTTCGCCGGCCTGGGTGAGCACCGCATCCAGGGCATCAAGGGCTCGGACGGCAAGGTGATCGTGCCGCCCACCGAATACGACCCCTTTACGTCCGAGACGTTGTCGGAGTTCGTCGACGTTGGCGACGCCGGCGTGGTCACCACGTGGGCGTGGGTCACCGATCCCCGGCCCGGTCAGCCGCTCGACAAGCCGTTCGCGTGGGCCCTCGTCAAGCTCGACGGGGCCGATACCGCGATGCTCCACGCCGTCGACGCCGGGGACGAGTCGAAGATGTCGACCGGCATGCGCGTGAAGGCGCGGTGGGCGGCCGAACCGGTTGCGGACCTGGCCGCCATCGAGTGCTTCGAGCCGGAGGCCACGTAGATGACCGAACACGCGGAAGGCACGATCGTCGAGCGGCCCATCCGCCTCGACTACGACTACACCGCGGGCCTGGCCCAGTCCCGATTCCTGAAGGGCATCGCCCAAGGCAAGATCATCGGTGAGAAGTGCCCGGTGTGCGGCAAGGTCTACGTCGGCTCCCGGGGCTCGTGCCCCACCGACGGCGTGGCCACCGAAGGCGAGATCGAGGTGCCGGACAAGGGCACGCTCACCACCTTCTGCGTGGTCAACGTGCAGTTCGCCGGTCAGTCGGTCGAGGTGCCGTACGCCTCGGGCTACATCCTCTGCGACGGCGCCGACATCGCCCTCATGGGCCTCATCCAGGAGGTTCCCATCGACGAGGTGCGCATGGGCCTGCGGGTCGAGGCCGTTTGGGCCGACGAGCTGGGGCCCACGCTCAACAGCATCAAGTACTGGAAGCCCAGCGGCGAGCCCGACGCCGACTACGAGACGTACAGGCATCACCTATGAGAGATATCGCCGTCGTCGCCACAGCGCAGTCGCCGGCCATCCGCAAGGAGGAGCGGCGCAACGAGGTGGAGATCCTCATGCCGGTCGTCCACGAGCTGCGGGAGCGGGCCGGCTTGTCGCAGAAGGACATCGGGTTCACGGTCTCCGGCAGTTGCGACTACCTGCAGGGCCAAGCCTTCGCCTTCGTCACGGCCCTCGACGCCATCGGCCCGTGGCCGCCGATCGACGAGTCCCACGTGGAGATGGACGGGGCGTGGGCGCTCTATGAGGCGTGGATGCGCCTGCAGTACGGCGACATCGACACCGCCCTCGTCTACTCGTTCGGCAAGTCGTCGCCGGGCGACATCCGCCGCATCCTCAGCCTCCAGCTCGATCCCTATTACCTCGTGCCGCTGTGGCCGGACCCGGTGGCGATGGCGGCGCTGCAGGCCCGAGCCCTGCTCGAGTCCGACGGGATCGGCGAGCGCGACCTGGCCGACGTCGTCGCCCGGAGTCGGAAGAACGCCAAGGACAATCCCAACGCGCAGCTAAGCGGCGACGTCGACGTCGATGCGCTCCTCAAAGAGCCCACCTACCTGTCGCCGCTGCGCAAGCACGATTGCCCGCCGATCACCGACGGCGCCGCCGCTGTGATCCTGGCCGCAGGCGACAAAGCGAGGGAGATCACCGACCGCCCGGCGTGGATCCGGGGCATCGACCATCGCATCGAGCCGCACTCGCTCGGCGTGCGCAACCTCGCCGACTCGCCGTCAACGCGGACGGCCGGCGAGAACGCCGGCGTCGGCAACGGCAAGTTCGACGTGGCCGAGCTGCACGCCCCGTTCTCGCACCAGGAGATCATCCTCAAGCGCGCGCTCGGCCTCGGCGACGACGTGACCGTCAACCCGTCGGGCGGCGCGCTGGCGTCCAACCCGCTCATGGTCGCCGGCCTCCTGCGCATCATCGAGTCCGCCCAGCGGATCATGGACGGTCAAGCCGACCGCGCCGTCGCCCACGCCACCTCGGGTCCCGCACTGCAGCAGAACCTGGTCGCCGTCCTGGAAGGAGACTCGTAGATGGCCGAGAGAGTCGCCATCACCGGCGTCGGCCAGACGAAGCACGACGCCAAGCGGCCCGACGTCTCCATCGCCGGCCTGTGCCGCGAGGCCGCCATCCGCGCCCTCGAGGATGCCAACGTCGGCTGGAACGACGTCGACGCCGTCGTGATCGGCAAAGCGCCAGACATGTTCGAGGGCGTGGTGATGCCCGAGCTGTACCTGGCCGACGCCCTGGGCGCCACCGGCAAGCCGATGATGCGCGTGCACACCGCAGGCAGCGTCGGCGGGTCGACGGCCCTGGTCGCGGCCGGCCTGGTGAAGGCGGGCGTCCACAAGCGCGTGCTCACCGTCGCCTTCGAGAAGCAGTCGGAGAGCAACGCCATGTGGGCCCTCTCCATGCGCATCCCGTTCCAGCCCGCCCTGGTGGCCGGCGCCGGTGGCTACTTCGCCCCCCACATCCGCTCGTACATCCGGCGGTCGAACGCCCCCGACCACATCGGCATCCTGGTGGCGGTCAAGGACAGGCTCAACGCCCTCAAGAACCCGTACGCCCACCTCCACCTCGAAGACATCTCCTACGAGAAGGTGGCGGAGTCGATGATGATCTGGGACCCGCTGCGCTACCTCGAGTCCTGCCCGTCGTCGGACGGAGCGTGCGCCATGGTGCTGTCGGCCGAGGACTCGCTCACGGGCGACCGCCCGCCGGCATGGTTCGCAGCCTCGGCCATGCGCAGCGAGCCCACCCAGTTCGCAGGCCGCGACCAAGTCAACCCCCAGGCCGGCAAGGACTGCGCGGCCGACGTCTACCGCCAGGCCGGCATCAGCGATCCTCGGGCGGAGATCGACGTGGCCGAGATCTACGTGCCGTTCAGCTGGTACGAGCCCATGTGGATGGAGAACCTGGCCTTTGCGCCCGAGGGTGAGGGCTGGAAGATGACCGACTCCGGCGCCACCGCCATCGACGGCGACATGCCGATCAACCCGTCGGGCGGTGTCCTCAGCAGCAATCCCATCGGCGCGTCGGGCATGCTCCGCTACGCCGAAGCCGCCATGCAGGTCCGCGAGCAGGCGGGCGAGCACCAGATCGACGGCGTGCGCACGGCCATGGGCCACGCCTACGGCGGCGGCGCCCAGTTCTATTCCATGTGCATCCTCACCAAAGAGAAGCCCTAGGGAGCACTGGCCGATGGAACTTGCCCTGACCCCCGAGCAGCAGGCCCTCCAGCAGGAGCTGCGGGAGTACTTCGCCAAGATCGTCACCCCCGAGATCGAGGAGGAGATGGCGACGGGGGAGATGGGCGGCCCGAAGTCCAAAGAGGCCATCCGCCAGATGGGCAAGGACGGCTGGCTCGGCATCGGCTGGCCCAAGGAGTACGGCGGCCAGGACCGCACCGCCATCGAGCAGTTCATCTTCTACGACGAGTCGTTCCGGGCCGGCGCCCCCGTGCCGATGCTCTCGATGAACTCGGTGGCGCCGACGATCATGCAGTTCGGCACCGACGAGCAGAAGAAGGAGTTCCTGCCCAAGATCCTGGCCGGTGAGATCCAGTTCGCCATCGGCTACACCGAACCGGGCTCCGGCACCGACCTCGCCAGTCTGCGCACGAAGGCCGTGCGTGACGGCGACGAGTGGGTGATCAACGGCCAGAAAGTGTTCACGTCGATCGCCGACTTCGCTGACTACGTGTGGCTGGCCTGCCGCACCGATCCCGACGCGCCGAAGCACAAGGGGATCTCCATGATCCTCGTGCCGACGAGCGCCCCGGGATTCAAGGTCACCCCGATCAAGATCATGGGCGGGGCGGCCACCAACGCCACGTACTACGAGGACGTGCGCGTGCCGGTCACCAACCTGGTCGGCGAGCTCAACCGGGGCTGGGACCTCATCGTCAACCAGCTCAACCGTGAGCGAGTGGCGCTGGCCCCGCCGGGCATGGCCGAGCGCCAGTACCAGGGCGTGCTCAAGTGGGCCAAGGAGACCAGGCTTCCCGGGTCCTCGCTCCGGGTGATCGACCAGCAATGGGTGCAGGTCAACCTGGCCCGGGTGAAGGCCAAGCTCGAGTACCTCAAGCTGATCAACTGGCAGGTCGCCTGGCAGGCCGACAACGGCATCCTCGATGTCGCCGCGTCCTCGGCCACGAAGGTGTTCGGTACCGAGTTCTTCTGCGAGGCCTACCGCCTGCTGCTCGAGATCATGGGCCCCCGCGGAACGCTGAAGCGCGGCTCGCCCGAAGCCCTGCTGCGCGGCGGCCTCGAGCGCGCTTACCAGGGCACGCTGATCCTCACCTTCGGGGGCGGCACCAACGAGGTCCAGCGCGACCTCATCGCCGTCTTCGGCCTCAAGATGCCCAGGAGCTTGTAAGCACGTGGACTTTTCATTCTCGGAAGAACAGCAGGAGATCCAGAAGCTGGCCGCCCAGATCCTGGGCGACAAGGTCACCCACGAGCGTCTCAAGGAGATGGAGGCGTCACCTGAGTGGTTCGACCGCGATCTGTGGGCCGAGCTGGCCAAGGCCGGCCTGGTCGGCATCGCCCTGCCCACCGACGTCGGTGGCGGCGGCTTCGGCATCCTCGAGGCCGCCCTCGTGCTCGAGGAGATCGGGCGCACGGTTGCGCCCGTGCCGTACTTCCCGACCGTCGTGCTCGGTGCGATGCCCATCGCCGAGTTCGGAAGCGACGAGCAGCGCAAGCGCTTCCTGCCCGGCGTGGCCGACGGTGAGACGTTCCTCACCGCCGCCCTCATCGAGGAGCTCAACACCGATCCGTTGTCGCCCGGCACCGTCGCCGTCGCCAAGCCCGACGCCAGCAAGTGGGGCCTCACCGGCACCAAGATGATGGTGCCCGCCGCCCACCTGGCGTCGGCGATCGTCGTGCCCACCGCGAACGGTGTCTTCCTGGTCGACCCCAAGGGTGCGGGCGTCGAGCTCGAGCGCCTGATCACGACGAGCGGCGAGCCGCAGTTCAAGGTGACGCTGAACGACGCCGAGGGCGAGCCGCTCGGCGACCCCGCGCAAGGTGCGGCGATCACCGAGTGGATCGTGCAGCGGGCCACTGCGGCCCTGTGCGCCATCCAGCTCGGCGTCTGCGAGCAGGCCCTGAAGATGACCGCCGAGTACACGTCGACCAGGGAGCAGTTCGAGCGCCCGCTCGCCGCCTTTCAGGCTGTGGCCCAGCGGGCGGCCGACGCCTACATCGACACCGAGGGTGTGCGCCTCACAGCGTGGCAGGCGGTATGGCGCCTGGGCGAGGGCCTGCCGGCGGCGGATGAGATCGCGGTCGCCAAGTTCTGGGCGGCCGAGGGCGGCCAGCGCGTCGTGCACGCCGCCCAGCACCTCCACGGCGGCATCGGCGTCGACGTCGACTACCCGCTGCACCGCTACTTCCTCTGGGCCAAGCAGTGCGAGCTCACCCTCGGCTCGGCGACGCCCCAACTGGTGAAGCTCGGCCAGTCCCTCGCCGACCAGCCGGTCTAGATGGAGTTCAACCTCGCCGACATCTTCGAGTCGATCGTCGACGTCGTCGCCGACCGGGAGGCCATCGTCTGTGACGACGACCGGCTGACCTACGCCCAGCTCGAGGAGCGGGCCAACCGGCTGGGTCATCACCTCCAGGAGAACGGTGTCGCGCCCGGCCAGCACGTCGGCGTGCAGCTCTACAACAGCGTCGAGTACCTGACGACCGCCGTCGCCTGCCTGAAGATCAGGGCCGTCCCGGTCAACGTCAACTACCGCTACGTCGAAGAGGAGCTCGCCTACCTCTACAACGACGCCGACCTGGTGGCGCTCGTCGTGCACCGCGAGCTCGCGAGCCGGGCTGCCAAGGTCCGGACCGAGAAGCTGCGCCACGCCGTGGTCGTCGACGAGGACAGCGGTGCCGACCTCGGGGGGCTTGACGCCGTGCCGTGGGAGGAGGCGCTGGCGAAGGGCTCGCCCGACCGCCAGTTCGCACCGCGGTCGGCCGACGACCTCTACATCATCTACACCGGCGGCACCACGGGCATGCCCAAGGGCGTGATGTGGCGCCAGGAGGACATCTTCTTCTCGGGTATGGGCGGCGGCGACCCGGCCGGACAGCCCGCCGAGCGCCCTGAGCAGATAGCCGGGCAGGCGTCGTCGCGGGAGCCGAGCGCCACCTTCCCGATGGCGCCGCTCATGCACGGCGCCGCGCAACTGGCGTCGTTCATCTGCTTCCACTGGGGCGGCAAGGTGTGCCTCCAGCACAAATACGAGCCCAAGGCCGCGCTCCGCCTGATCGAGCGGGAGAAGGTGAACACCGTCAGCCTGGTAGGCGACGCCATGGCCCGTCCCCTCGCCGACGCCCTCGACGAGCCCGGTGCCGACTACGACCTCTCGTCCCTCATCGTCGTCAGCTCGGCGGGCGCCGTCTTCTCCGACACCGTGCGCGACCAGCTCAAGAAGCACCTGCCGAACATCTTCCTGGTCGACGCCTATGGGGCGTCCGAGACCGGCCACCAGGGCACGATGGCGGCCGAGTCCAGCCCCGAAAAGGGCCTGCGCTTCACGATGAACGAGAACACCGCCGTGCTCGACGACGATCTCAAGCCCATCGAGCCCGGGTCGGGCGTCGTCGGCCGCGTCGCCCTCAAGGGCCACGTCCCCCTCGGCTACTACAACGATCCTGAGAAGACCGCGACCACGTTCAAGGAGATCGGCGGCCAGCGCTGGGTGCTGCCCGGCGACATGGCCACCGTCGAGACCGACGGCACCGTCCTCGTCTTCGGCCGGGGCTCGGTGTGCATCAACTCGGGCGGCGAAAAGGTCTACCCCGAGGAGGTCGAGGCCGCCCTCAAGAGCCACCCCGAGGTCTTCGACGCCGTCGTCGTTGGCGTCAAAGACGCGAAGTGGGGCGAGCGGGTGACGGCGCTCGTGCAGGCCCGCCCGGGCCGCACGCCCGCCCCCGACGACATCGCGGCCCACTGCCGCACCAAGGTCGCGGGCTACAAGGTGCCCCGCCAGATCTACTTGCTGGACGAATTGGTGCGGTCGCCGAGCGGCAAGGCCGACTATCCGTGGGCTAGGAAGACGGCAGCCGACCTGAGCACCTAGACAAGAAGGAGCCCGCATGGCCCTCGACCCGAGCGTCGAACTGCTGCTGTCCGCCATGGACCAGGGAGGCCAAGGCAGCCTCAGCGAGATGGGCGTCGAGCAGGCCCGGGCCATGATCGAGCAGTTCGACACGATCGCGGGCGGCGACCGCGTCGACCTGCCCCGCGTCGAGGACCTGAGCGCTCCCGGTCCTGCGAGCGACATCCCGCTGCGGCTGTACTCGCCGGCGGCCGAGGCCTTGCTGCCTGTCGTCGTCTACTTCCACGGGGGCGGCTGGGTGATCGGCAACATCCAGAGCCACGACAACATCTGCCGGAAGCTGGCCCGCGACAGCAACGCCACCGTGATCAGCGTCGACTACCGGCTGGCGCCCGAGCACGTGTTCCCGTGCGCGGTCGAGGACTGCCACGCGGTCACCAAGTGGATCGCCGAGAACGCCCAGCAGCTGAAGGTCGACGGCGCCCGTCTCGCGGTAGCGGGCGACAGTGCGGGTGGCAACCTCACCGCTGTCACGTCGTTGGTCGCCCGCGATCGGGGCGGCCCCACGATCGCGTTCCAGCTCATGGTGTATCCCGTCGTCGACGGCATGATGAGCTTCCCCTCGGTCAAGGAGAACGCCGAGGGCTACCTGCTCACCGCGGCCGACATGGCCTGGTTCTACGACCACTACGCGCCGCCGGACGTCGACCGCAAGAACCCGTTGCTGTCGCCTCTCTACGCACCCGACCTCAGCGGGCTCCCGCCGGCGCTGGTGATCACCGCCGAGTACGACCCCCTGCGCGACGAAGGGGAGGCCTACGCCGACGCGCTGCAGCAAGCCGGCGTCGAGGCGCGCTCCAGCCGCTACGACGGGATGATCCACGGCTTCTTCGGGCTCGACGCCGTCGTGCCGGCCGCGGCGCCGGCGATGGAAGAGGCGGCTGCCGCCCTCAAGTACTGGTTGAAGTAGTGGAAGGCGTCGATCGCCTGCGGGAGGCGGCGCTTGCTCTACGCGCCGCGGTGGACGACGAGCGGCTCGTGTTGCCCTTCGACGACGAGCAGGAGCGCCGCAACTGGATGTACTGGCCTGCGACCCGACAGGGCGTGGCGTTCTCGGACCTCACGTCCGAGCAGCAACAGCTGGCGTACGGGGTGGTGGCCGCCGTGCTCAGCCTGCCGGCCTACGCCAAGGTCACGACGATCATCGGCTTGGAAGAGGTCCTGCGGGAGATGGAGCTCGGCGGCCGCGGCCGCCGCCGTCCCGACGGTCTTCCGCGTGATCCGACCAAGTACTACACGACGCTGTTCGGCGACCCTGCGGGCGACGGACCTTGGGGGTGGCGCTTCGAGGGCCACCACGTCTCGCTCCACGTCACGGTCGTCGACGGTGAGGTGGCATCGACTCCGTGTTTCTTCGGCAGCAACCCGGCCGAGGTGCGGCACGGCGACCGGGTGATCCTGCGGCCCCTTGCCGAGGAGGAAGACACCGCTCGGGCGCTGATCGAGTCGCTGTCCGATCCGCACCGGCGACGGGCGCTGATCGACGACCGGGCTCCCGACGACATTCTCACCTTCAACTCGCCTCGGGTAGAGGCCGACTTGGAGGGCGGCGTCGCCGTCGAGGACCTCACCGGCGAATCACGAGCGATCGTCGATGCGCTCGTCGACCTCCACGTCGATCGCGTGACGCTCCCCGTCGAGATCGACACGCGTGGTCTCCACTTCGCGTGGGCCGGTTCGCCCGAGCGATGCCGACACCACTACTACCGGCTGGCCGGACCCCGCTTCCTCATCGAGTACGACAACACCCAGAACGAAGCCAACCACGCCCACTCCGTCTGGCGCGACCCCGGCAACGACTTCGGCGACGACCTCCTCCGCCGTCACCTGGCCGAGGATCACGGCCCTTGACAGAGCCGCTGCGTTCTGGCGGTCGTGGGTGTGCCTATACGACGCCTACGACCGCCAAATGGAGGTGCTCAGCCGTCGAAGCCGAGTTCCTTGCGCAGCTCGTCGAGGTCGCGGCGTAGGGC
>DASZJL010000102.1:0-1615 GCA_035948135.1 Acidimicrobiales bacterium
AGCGCGACGGAGAGCGGCTCGGCGAGCGCGGCGTGGCGTGGTGAGAGATCCTTGGGCAGGCGCACGACCCCCGCGGCACGCGCCACGATGTACTCAGCAAAGGCACCGTCGGTGTGCTCTCCGGTGCTCATGGAGTGTCGGTTCTCACACTGTGATGGCTTGCCCTCGAGACAGCGCCGGCAGGTGCCGCACTTCGGCGACGCTCCACCCACCACCAACTCGCCGACCGACCAATTCGTGACGTCGTCGCCTACCGCGGCGATCGTCCCGCTCCACTCGTGTCCGGCGACAACGCCCTTGGGCAGGCCCCAGCCGTCGCGTAGCTGGTGAATGTCGGAACCACAGATGCCACACGAATGCACGCGCACGACGACCTGATCGGGATCCGGGCGCGGTACGGGGCGTTCTTCGACGGTGACGACGCCCGGCGCCTGGTACACCGCGGCGGACATGACGTCGGGGAGCGGTCCGCCGTTCGCCCCCCCGTGTGACCCTGACATGAGTGTCAGGTTAGGCGTTCTCCCGCAGCCAGGCGAGGCCGCCCGCCAGGTGGCGCAAATAGACGGGCAGCTCCCAGGCCAGGTGGAAATGACCGAGGGCCGTGTAGAAGCTGCGCGCGCCGCCGTCCTCGATGCACCAGGCGAGCGGGAAGCCGCACTCGGGCACCCTGCCTTCGGGCACCGAGAGGTCGACCTGGTCCTCAGCAAGCCGCAGGAGGACATGGGCGTCGGGCCGCAGGTCACGGAACAGGTACACCTCGTCGTGCCAGACCCACTGCCCGCCGATGTGTGCGGTGGCCGGGTGTGCCGTGTCAACGACGTCGATGGCGAAGTCCTGGGTCCACGGGTGGCCGTCGAACCTGGCACCGAGCATCGACCCGTACTCGGGCCAGGTATGGCTGGCGTCGGTGGCCGAGTGCACACCGAGCACGGCGAGCTGTCCGTCGCTCCAGGCGGTGTAGGCCGCCTTCTTCTGGTCGGGCGACCACGGTGTCTCGCCGATGGTGAAGAGAGCGAGCACGCCGGCAGTGCTGAGTTGGCGGGGGGAGACGTCGCGCACGTCGGTCGCCACGGTGGGTGAGAGGCCGGCCATGTCGGCCAGCTCCGACAGGGCTGTCGCGGCTTGGGTCAGGGTGCCGTGCACGCCGGCGGGCCCATCCATGTAGGGGGCGACCTGGGTGACGATCAGCATGGAGTCGGCCATCGAGCGGAGTGTACGGCTGGTGCGACGGCGCTGCCGGGTGGTCTGATGCACCTCGGCGCCCGAACGCGAGCGCCGGCAAGGAGGACGACGTGGCCGATCCCGAGACCAGACCCGACGACGTGGCGGTCGGCCTGGCCGCCCTGGGGTCGGCGACCCTGGGGGAGTCAGGGGGGCAGGCGGCCCACCGCAGGCTCCGGCCGGTGTGGCGGGGCGCGTCCATCTCGGCTCCGGCCTACCCAGTGGGGTGCACAGCGGGCGACAACCTCGCCGTCCACGTCGCGGTAACGAACGCACCGGCCGGCAGCGTGCTCGTGGTCGACGTGGGCCACGTGGCCGACCGCGGCTACTGGGGCGAGGTCCTTACCACCGCGGCCGAGGCGGCCGGCCTCGCGGGTCTCGTCCTCGATGGTTG
>DASZJL010000103.1:0-26989 GCA_035948135.1 Acidimicrobiales bacterium
CGGCCTCGCTCAATAGCAGGGCGACGCGGTAGAGGACCCCCGGCCCGTCGTCGGTGCGCACTTCGATAACCGTGGCGCGCGGCGTGGCGTCGTTGTCGACAACGACGTCGGTACCGGCGATCGGTGCTCGCCGAGACGTGCGCGCCGACCGCATCCGATCCGCCAGACGGGCGTGCAGCGTCGACGGATCATCGAGGGCAACTGCGAGGTCGCGCTCCAGACGAGCCCAGTCGGGGAAGGCGTCGCGCGCGGTGTCGACGTGGAACACGTCGGCCGCCATCCCGTCCTCGCTCGCCGCCAACGCGCTCCGGACCCCGATGCGGTGCAGGGTGAACGTCCCGGCCACGACGGCGAGGAGTCCGGGGCGGTCGGGGGCGACCACGGTGATCGTGCCCCGGTCGGGAACAACCTGCAGGAGGCGACGCGCCATCAGCCGCCGAAGCTCGGCCGTGGGCGTGTCCCTCGGTGGCTCGCTTACGGCCCCTGCCAGATGGCCGCGCGTCCGCTCGACGAGCTCGACCACGAGGTCGGCCTTCCAGCTCGACCACGCCGTCGGCCCCGTCGCCAACGAGTCGGCCTCGGTGAGGGCGGCGAGCAGCTCGAGACGCTCGACCGTCTCGACGCGGGCAGCCACGGCGTCGACCGTCGCCGGGTCGTCGAGATCACGGCGGGTGGCGGTCTCGGCGAGAAGCAGATGGTCACGGACGAGCGCACGAAGCGTCTCGACGTCGCCCTCGTCGAACGCCATGCGTCTGGCGATCTCGTCGATCATCTGCACGCCGGCGGCCGTGTGATCGCCGCCACTGCCTTTGCCGATGTCGTGCAAAAGAGCACCGACGAGCAACAGGTCGGGACGATGCACGGTGCGGACGAGCGGGGCCGCTCGGGCGGCGGCCTCCAGCAGGTGCCGGTCGACGGTGTACACGTGATAGGCGTCGCGCTGCGGCCGATTGCGCACCTGCTCCCACTCGGGGAGGTAGTGAGACAGCACGCCGATGTTGTCGAGCGTCTCTACGTGACGCACGGCATCCGGCCCGCATCCCAACAAGCTGATGAGTGCGTTGCGCGCCTCGTCCGACCACCGCGTGGCGGTCGACGGCGGTGGCGGCTGCATGGCCAAACGACGCAACGTGTCGCGGGCGACCGGGACACCAGCGCGAGCGGCTGCGGCCGCCACCCGGAACGGCAGCGAGTCGTCCAGAGCCGGTGAGGCGCTGGTGTCCATGGCCATCTCGCCGTCGCGGAGCACGACATCCGGCTCGACGGCCAGGTCGCGCCCGCCCCGCCGACCAGGACCGGCGAGGGACGACTCGATGCGGTCCCACGTGTCCTCCGCCGCCCAGGCGATGCGCCGGCCGGCCGCCGCGACCGTCAGCGCCAACGCCGAACGATCGGGTAACCCCAGTCGAACCGCGACGTCGGCCTGGTTCTCGCGCAACAACGCGTCGCTGTGGCGTCCGGCGGTCGTGTGCAGGGCGACACGAACGGCGAGCAGGGTGTCATGCGCCGTGGTGAACGCCGCGTCCTCAACTGCCGCCACTGCGATCGGCGTCGCCAGGGCCGCGGCACCGAGAGCTTCGACGTCGCGCAGGCCGCCACGCGAGGACTTGAGGTCGGGCTCGAGCAGGAAGGCGACGTCCCCAGACGCCGCCCACCGCTCGAGAACCGCTTCGTGGAGTCGACCCAGCGAGGTCCGTGGCCGGCTCGCCCAGTCGCCGCGCACCGACTGAAGCACGCGTGTTGCCAGTGCCTCGTCTCCGGCAACCGGTCGCGCCGTCAACAGGCCAAGGGCGACCTTGAGGTCTTTGGCCGCCATAGCCCCGATCTCCTTGGGCGTCCGGACGCTGTGGTCGAGGTGGAGTCCGGCGTCCCAGATCGGATACCACAGCGCCTCGGCCATGCCGGCGACCGAACGACCGCGCTCGTGCACGAGCACGAGGTCGAGGTCGCTGGCCGGGCACAGCTCGCCGCGGCCGTAACCACCGACGGCGAGCAGGGCGACCCCAGCGTCGTCCCGGCCGTCGAGAGCCTGCGCGAAGAGCGGACGGAGCCACTCGTCCACCGCCCCGGAATAGGCCTCGGTGAAGGCCCGACCGCCAAGGCCGGCGGCGAGGAGCCCCGCACGCAGCTCGCGGAGGTCGACGGCGCTCACGCTGACCTCCGAGGTCGTCATCGCTACAGGGCTTCGGCCCCGACCTCTCCAGTGCGGACACGCATGGCGCGGTCGACGTCGACGGCCCAGATCTTGCCGTCGCCGATCTTGCCGGTGCGCCCCGTCGCGGCGATGATGTCCATCACCTTGTCGACGTCGCCCGAGTCGACGAGGACCTCGACCTTGACTTTGGGGACGAAGCTGAGTTGGTACTCGCCCCCTCGGAATGTCTCGCTCTTGCCGCCCTGGCGGCCGTACCCCTGCACCTCCGTGACCGTCATGCCGACGATCCCGGCTCCCCGCAGGGCGTCTTTGATCTCCTCCAGCTTGAACGGCTTCACTATCGCTGTCACGAGGTGGATCACCGTGTCTCCTTCATCTCGTAGGGGTTCGGCCGTGAGCGGTGGCGGAGAGACCCGCCACCGCTCGATGACCGCTCAGACTGGTTCCTTGTCGGCTGGGACGGGTGAACCCCTTGGCACGTCGGAGCTGCTCAACGACCTCCCCGAACCGAGGAGCGTTGTGTAGCTCACGCCCTGGCCGAACTCCATGTGGTAGGCGGGTGTGCCGTGCTCGTGGATGTCCAGGCCCTCGAGCTCGCCTTCCTTGTCGAGTCGCAGGTTCCACGAACCCTTGAGGGACCTGATGGCGAACATCAGCAACAAGCTGAAGCCGAACACGACGACCACACACGTCGCGCTGCCGATCAACTGTGATCGCAATTGGGCGGTGCCGCCGCCGTAGAGCAGGCCCTTGACGAGTGTCGACTTGTCCACGCCATCGGCCGTCGGAACGCCGTACTGGCCGGTGGCTAACAACCCGAGGCTGACCGTTCCCCAGATGCCGGCCAGGCCGTGCACGGGCCATGCCCCGATGGGATCGTCGATGCGCAGGCGCTCGAGCAGGTCGATGCCGAGTGGGACGACGATGCCTGCTACTGCTCCGATGGCGATGGCTCCCGCCGGTGATACCCAGTAGCAGGGACACGTGATGGCGACCAGGCCTCCCAGGAAGCCGTTCACCGAGATGCCGAGGTCCCACTTCTTTGTTCGCGGATAGACGAACAGCACGGCAGCCATTCCCGCTGCGCACGCCGCGAGCGTTGTGTTGGCCGCCACCCGGCCGATGCCCTGCCAGTCCATGGCCGACAGCGTCGACCCGGGGTTGAACCCGTACCAGCCGAACCACAGGATGACGCCGCCAATGGCGCCCCAGGTCAGGTCGTGCGGAGGCAGCGGGCCGCCACCGTCCCGCTTGAACTTGCGGCCGATGCGAGGCCCGAGGGCGATGGCGCCCGCCAGAGCGATGAAGCCGCCGACGGTGTGCACGACTGTCGAGCCCGCGAAGTCGCGGAAGACGGTGCCGCCCGCCAAGCCGTGGAACCACCCCATGGTGTTACCCAGCCAGCCGCCCGGACCCCAGGCCCAGTGGCCGAAGATCGGGTAGATGAAGCCGGACACGGCGATGCTGTAGAGGATGTCGCCCTTGAACGAGGTCCGGCCGACCATGGCGCCCGACGTCACCGTCGAGGCCGTGTCGGCGAAAGCGAACTGGAAGAGCCAGAACGCCAGGAAGGCGACCTTCGTCGATCCGTAGGCCGCCGTCATGCCGTGCAGGAAGAAGAACTGGTGCCCAATCAGCCCGTTGCCCACCCCGAACTGGAAGGCAAAGCCGATGGCCCAGTACAAGAGCCCGCACAGGCACGTGTCGAACACGCACTCGAGAAGGACGTTCACGGTCTCTCTCGACCTGGCGAACCCGGCCTCGAGCCCCATGAAACCCGCCTGCATGAAGAACACGAGGAAGGCAGTCACGAGCACCCAGACCGTGTTGATCGGGCTCACGAAGTCGTTCGCTTTGTGGGCGATCGGTGCCGCGCTCTGCGCCCACGCCGCGCTCTCGAAGAGCCAGGCAAACGCCTTCATGGCGCCTAGGACGCCGACGATGCCAAGCATCTTGCCCCCGAGAATGACCGCGATCAGACGCCGCGTGTCCTTCTCCTCCCTCAGTCGCCGTAGTTTTTGTCTCATGGCGAGGACCGTACGGAAGCCATGTTTCGAGACCGTTTCCCGGTAGTTACGATCGACGCGCCCGCTGTTACGGGATCGTTGCGCCGCCTCTTTCCCGTCCTCCTCGCGCTCGTATTGCTCGCGGCCTCGTGTAGCTCGGGGAGCGGTAGCGGGGCCTCGAAGACGTCGAGCACGACGACCGCGGCGGCGCTGCCTCCCCTCGGAAAAGCGAATCCTCTGGGCGCCAAGTGGGACTGGTCTCGGCTCGACAACTTCAAGCCGTATCTGGCGTCGATCTCGGGCGGGGCGACGTTCTACGACTTCGCATGGTGCGACGTTGAGCCGACCGAGGGAACGCGCGATTGGTCCACGGTCGACAGCGTCGCCCACATGGCGCGGGACCTGGGCTTCGAGCTGTACCTCAAAATTCGGACAGGCTCGTGTTGGGCGACGGTCGACTCAGGCGGCACCGGCGGTCGTCGAGGCCGCAAGGACGTGTCCCACCTACCGGCCGACACGGCGAAGTACCAGGCGTTCCTGACCGACGCCGTCAAGCGCTTCTCGCCTCTCGGCGTGCACGAGTACGCCATCGAGAACGAGGTCAACGCCCCCCTCCACTGGGCGGACACACCGAAGGACTACGTCAGCTTGGTCACCCTCGCCGGCAAGGCGATACACGCCGCCGATCCCAACGCCCGCGTGGCTGACGGCGGGCTCGGGAGCACGGTCTATGGCGAAGCCATCGCCCGCCGCCTTCTCGACGAGGGCAAGGACACCGAAGCGGTGAGCGCTTATCAGCAGTACTACGCCCGTCGATTCGCGGTGCGCGCCCAACAGCTGCCGCAGGTCAACAGTGCCAGCGAGCTACGCGACGTTCTCAGCAGTGGGCAGGCAGCCCGCAACCTCGAGCACTTCGACGCCACCGTCGGCCTGGCCCGCGACAAGCTCATCGACGACTTTGAGATCCACTTCTACGAGAAGTGGGACAACGTGCCCGCGCTGCTCGATCTCCTGCACGCGACCCTGCCGCCAGACCTTCCCGTCCAGGTGTGGGAGCTCGGCCAGTTCTGGCCCAACGCCCCGAGCGACGAGCAGGTCCATGCCGACGAGCTGCAGCGAGCGGTGAACGGCTTCCTCAACGGCGGTGTCCAGCGGGTGATCTGGTTGCCGCTCGCGTACAACCCCAACGGGCGCAACGCCAACGAGCTTCGGTTCGGTCTCGTGGACCCAGACGGCCGGGTCCGCGAGAGCGGGCGGGTCTTCGCCCAGATCGCGGCCGCGCACGCGCGAACCTGACTCCCGATGGGCGAGCTCTCGCAAAAGGCGGCGCGGCACTGGCGGTGGGCGCGCCAGGACGGGGTGTCGACCCTGATCGAGGAGGACGACCTCCGACCGATCAGCCGCGCCAGCCGGGCGTGGCGGAAGTGGCGCTGGCGGCGGGCCCACGGCGTCATCGCTGGCACCGCAATGCCGGTCTGGCTCGTGGGCGTTCAGCGATCGGGCACCAACATGGTCGTCCGAGGCCTCGAGGAGAGCCCCGAGGTCGAGGTCCACAACGAGAACGACAGCGCCGCCTTCGAGCGCTTCCGCCTCCGACCCGACCCCGTCGTGCGCGGCGTCGTGCTCGCCAGCAGGCATCGGTACGTGTTGTTCAAGCCCCTGTGCGACTCGCACCGGGTCGACGAGCTGCTGACGCTGGAGACACCCACGCCCGGCCGTGCCATCTGGGCCTACCGCGGCGTCGACGGCCGCGTCCGCTCGGCCTTGGCCAAGTTCGGCGACACCAACCTGCGCGTTCTCACCGAGATCGTCGCCGGGCGCGGCGGCGAGATGTGGCAAGCCCAGCGTCTCTCCGCGGACAACCTCGAGCTCCTCCGTAGCTTCGACTGGACGTCGATGACCCCGGCCTCGGCGGCCGCCTTGTTCTGGTACGTGCGCAACAGCCTGTTCTTCGACCTCGCGCTCGAACGCCGTGACGACGTGCTGCTGTCGAGCTACGACGCGCTCGTGGCCGCTCCCGAGGCGGGTACCACGGCCGTGGCATCGTTCCTAGGAATGCAATGGCAACCCGGCCTGGCGCAACACATCGAACGTCGTGATGGGGGGCGCCCCGTCCGTGTCGAGCTCGATCCCCGCGTGCGGAAGCTCTGCGACGAGCTGCAGGAGCGCTTGGACGCAGTGGCGGCCGTACAGGCGCCCTGACCAACGGAATTCAAGCGCTTCAGCCGGGTCGCCGATACACGAGGGATGACGGCATACCCGTGGACGCTTCGACGCGCGCTTGGGACGGTTGCGGCGGCGGCGGTTCTCCCGCTCTTACTCGGTGGTTCGGGCCCGGCCCGCGCCACCAACGGCACGCTCCTGAAACGGTGGGCGGCCACGATGGACGGTGGGGCGGCCGCCCAGACCGTCACCCAGGACCAGGCAGTCGCCGACGCGAGGAGCCTCGACTTGATCGTGGCCCGCAAGGGCACGTTCACGCCGTACCTGGCGGCGATGCGAGCCGCCAACCCGAGTGTGAAGCTCGTCGTCTATCTGAACGGCGCCTACGCCCAGCAGAACCAGGGCCCGACCTCGGGTGCATACCCGTCCAGCTGGTATGCCAAGGACGCCAACGGGCGACCGGTGACGTCCAAGAGCGAGGGCAACTGGCTGATGGACGTCAGCAACCAATCGTGGGTCCAGGACCGAGTGCAGACGTGCACGAGCTATCTCGCCGACAGCGGCTACGACGGCTGCTACGTCGACATGCTCGGCGCCTCGAGCGTCTCCCCGGGCTATGTGAGCTCACCGGCCGTCAACCCGGCCACCAACCAGGCGTGGACGGCGTCGGACTGGTTGGCCGCCACAGCGAAGGTGGGCGCCGCCGTCAAGAGCGGGAACGCCTCCCGCATGATCGTCGGTAACGGCCTGCAGAACGGGCGCCAGTATTTCGCCAGCCCGGGCGCCACGTCGGTCCTTCTCAATGGCATCGACGCCGGGAACGCGCAGGGGTGGGTCCGCGGCGCGAACGACGCCATCACCAGCTTCCCGAGCATCGCCAACTGGAAGCAGGACGTCGACATGCTCGTGGACGCGGGCGCCAAGGGGAAGTCGGTCATCACCATGACCAAGGTGTGGGGCGTGAACGCCACACAAGACCAGATCGACGCCGTCCACCGCTTCTCGGTGGCGTCGTTCCTGCTCGGCACCAACGGCAACCAGTACTTCGACTTCGACACCAACCAGACCGACGGGGCCGTCGTGCCCGACCACCCCTATGACCATGTCAATGTGGGTCAACCGAGCGGGTCGTACGCGCTCAAGACCAACGTGTACGTCCGGTACTTCACTAACGGCGTCGCGGTAGTGAACCCGAGCAAGACCAACACGTACACGTTCGCTCTCGGCGGCACCTACCGCAATCTGCAGGGACAGAGCGTGTCGTCGGTGACCCTCGCCCCCGACACGGGGGACGTGTTCAGCAGGTAATCAGCCCGCGCGCCGCGGTTCAACTGGCCGCCGGCACGGGCTGCAGGCGCCGGCGCGATCGACGCCGAACGCCGTCCCAGACCTCGCGGACCAGGAGGTAGCCGACGGCCACGAAGACCCCGCCGGCCGCCCCGCCGACGGAATACTGCGCGGCGTCGCTCAGCGGGAACGAACGATGGGCTTTGCCGATCACGAGGGCCTTGGCCGGGTCGGCGGCGGAGAGCTGAGCGGCTGCCTCGCGCTGGCGCTGCTCGGCCTGGCGTCGAAGGTTCACGGCGCGGCGGCGCATGTCGATCAGCGCCAGGTACTGGCCCTGGAGGTTGCCGAGCGCGGTCAGGTGGGTCTGCGCGGCGGCGACCTGCTGGTTGATCTGCGCGGCGCCCGCCGCGTCCTTGGCCCGGGCCGCGGTGGTCTGCAGGGCGGCCAGGCCCCTCGACGCGGCCGCGTAGGCGATCTCGGGTGACTGGCCACCGGCCTGCTGGCTGATGGCGTTCAGGCCGTCGTCGGCCTGGTTGGCCTGCTTCTGGGCGGCGTCGACGTTGGCGGTGGCCAGGTCGTACTGGCTCTGGAAGAGGAAGTGCAGGGTGTCGCCTGCGGCCGCCCGGACAACCGGGACCGCGTCCTTCTTCTTGGTGGTCAGGTACGTGACGTCGACGAAGGCGCTGGTGTTGACCTGCTTCACGCTCAGCCCGCTCCGCACCGTCGCGGGCGGCACGTGGGTCTCCTGCGAGACCTGGTCGATGAGCCGGTTGGTCTTCAGGGCGCCCGTGACATTGGAGGCGAAGTACTTGTCGGCGTCGGACCCGCGGTACTGGTTGGAGCGCACGCCGCCGACCAGCGACGTGGGGATGACGGTGGCGCGGGCCGCGTACTGCGTGGGCTTGAGGACGAACCAGGCGAGCGGCAGGAGGCCGGCGACCGCCGGGATGAGGACGAGCACCCAGAAGCGCTTGCCGATCGCCTTGAGGTAGTCGAGGATTTCCATGCGTGTGCCCGCCCCCGTCGAGAGTGCCCCGATAGCATGACGCAACCGGCGGGCGGCCCGGGGCCGCCCTAGTCGTAGCACCACTCAATGGCCACCGCCGAACTCACGACAACCCCTCGCGTCGACTGGACCAAGGTCGCGACCTTCGCAGCGGTGTTCGTCGCCGCCGCCCTCGCCGCGGCCAGCGGCTTGGGCGCAGGTCAGGGCTCCAAGACGGCAGTGGTGCTCCCCGTCGCCATCGGGTGTGGCCTCGTCCTGGCCGTGCTCTCCCTCACCAGGTTCCAGCTGTTCGTGGTGGTGCTGCTGATCGCCCGGAGCAGCCTCGACCTGGCCAAGCTCAGCCAGCGGACAGCCGGCACCACCTCGGTCGGCGCCTCGTCGCGGGCGCTCGATCCCTCGAGCATCCTGGCCGTGCTCTTCATGCTGGCGGCCGGCGTGTGGCTGGCCGCCCAATACCACTACAAGGGCTCACTGCCCGGCTCCCCGCTGCGCCGGGCGCTCGTGCTCTTCCTGGCCGCCGGCGTGGTGAGCGTGTTCGGCTCGAACAACATCACCTCGAGTGCCCTCGAGGCATTCCGCATCTGCGCAGTCGTCGCCATGTTCACAGTGTTGGAACAGATGATCACCAACGTGAAGAAGGCCAAGCAGATCCTGCTGGCCGCCTTCCTGGCCACGGTGATCCCGCTCCTGTACACCACGTACGGGTTCATCAGCGGCCACCCGAAGTCCGACGTCAAGGGCGGCTACACGCGCATCTCGGGGACGTTCAACCAGTCGAACGACTACGGCCGCTTCCTGATGCTCATGATCATCATGGGCGCCGCCGTGTACCCACACGTGGCGCGCAAGTGGCAGCGGCTGATGATTGTGATGCTGGGCCTTTCCGGCGTGTACCTGTTCTTCACGTACACGAGAAGCGCCCTGGTGGCGACCGCCCTCGGGCTGCTGATCGTCGGATTCATCCAGAGCAAGCGCCTGCTGGCGGGGCTCCTCGTCGCCGGGATGGCCGGGTTGCTCCTCGTGCCATCGCTGTCGGGACGGTTCTCCGACCTCACGCAGTACCAGGCCAAGCAGCTCTCGCAGACGGGCGGCGCCAACGGCGGCAACACTCTCGCCTGGCGACTCTCCTACTGGACCCAAGTGCTTCCGCTGGCCAACTCGAACCCAATCACGGGCATCGGCCTGAACCAGACCAAGTACAGCACCGACAAGGCCAAGCAGCCCCACAATGACTTCGTCCGCGCCTACGTCGAGACCGGGCTCGTGGGCTTCTTCGCCTATGTCGCGATGCTGGTGTCGCTGGTGCTCCTCGGCCGGCGGGCCGTGCTGCGAACGCGAAAGGGCACGTTCGAGCACGGAGTGGCGGCCGGCTTCCTCGGGTGCGCCGTGGCCTTCATCGCTGTCAGCGTGGTCGCCAACGTCATCTCCAACGTGGTCAACCTCTGGTACTTCATCGCCTTCGCGGCCTGCACGTCGGCGATCGTCAAGATCGCCGATCGGCGGGAGGCGATGGCAACGCTGCCGGCGCCTCGTTAGCTCGCCCCGCCGAAGGCGGCACGTTCACGGTCCAAAGACCATGAACGACTTCGGCAGCAGCCACTTGCGGTCGACGACGACCGTTGCCCCCGGGAACAACAGCTCGAGCTCCCGCCGGCTCAGCAGGTGGATGGAGTCGACCCGCTCGAGGGCCTCGCGATACGTACGGCGCCGGGGCCCGCGGTCCCACCACATGACAACCGCCGCCTTCAGGTGCCGGGGGAGCAGGAAATGGAACGGCAGCACGAAGTGCGGCTCGACGAGGAACCACCGATTGGGGGTCTGGAGGAAGTACTGCCGGCCCTGACGCGTCACTGCCGCGAAGGCGCCGATGGCGTCGGCGCCCCCGACGTGCTCGATGACGGAGTTGGAGAACACCAGGTCGTAGTCGGACGGGTCGACCGGCGGGTCAGTGGCGTCCCCCACCACGACCTCGACGGTCGCCTGCCCGAGGCGCTGGGTCCCGGGCTCAGCGCGCAGGTTGAGGCAGGTGATCTCCAGGGGACGAGTCAGAATTGTCTGATCCGTCCAAAACGTCGGCTTCCCCCCGAGGTCGAGCACCCGCTTGACGTCGTCCCATTCGATGCCGTCACGAAGGTCGGCCCAACGCCGTGCCCGGCTGCGATCCGAGAAGCGCCGCACCCGGCGGCGCACGTAGGCGCCGAGGCCAGCCACTAGGCCCCGTTTTCAGAGGCCGTCAGACTGCCCTCGCGCACGGCGGCAGAGTATCGTGTCGCCCAGGCCAGTCCTCACAGGCCACCCGGCGAGGAAACCAGGAGATGCGCGTGGAGCTGAGGGACTATCTCGACATTCTCAAGCGGCGGAAGAACATTCTCATTGCCGTTCCCGCCGTGGCAGCCCTGCTCGTGGTCGGGCTGATCGTCGTCAAGCCCAAGCAGTACCAGGCCACCGCCACCGTTGCCGCGCCGGCGCTCGTCGGCGGCGCCAGCTCCAACCAGTACAGCGGCGCCAACGGCCCCAAGTCCTTCGTCGCCAACTTCACCGCCGCCGTCACATCCCCACCGATCGTCGATCAGGTGTCGCGCGACACGGGCGTCCCGAAGAACCGCGTCAAGTCCGGCGTGTCTGCCAGCGAGATCGGCACCAGCAGCCTCATGGAGGTGACGTACAAGACGCCGAAGCGCAAGGAGGCGTTCAACGTCGCCCAGGCAGCCGCGTCGGACACGATCGTGTTCTTGTTCAAGACGCAGGTGCAGTTGGCCCAACAGCCGGTCCTGGGGGCCAAGCAGAACCTGGCCAGCGTCGAGGGTCAGATCGCCGACCTCGGCAAGTCGAGTGGCCTCGTCGTCCCGGACAAGGATTACGAGGTGCGCGCCCAGGCCGTCGCCAGCCTCCAGAGCGCGCAGGCGCAGGCGCTCGCCAACGGTCAGGGGTCCACGGCCGCCCGCCTGCAGACCCAGATCGATCAGATGAAGGGCCAGCTCGCCGCCATGGCACCGCAGGTGCAGCAGTACACCGCTCTCCTGACCCAGAAGGACGCAGCCGTCACACAGTTGAACCAGGCCCAGCAGGCGCTTCAGCAGTCCCAAGGCCAGCTGCAGGCGGCCGATCCCAAGCAAGTCGTCAGCGTGGGCAAGGTGCACGCCGTGTCGGTGATCGGTGACGTGCTCCAGAAGGGCGCCGTCTCGGTCTTTGCCGGCCTGTTCCTCGCTCTCGGCATCGTCGCTGGGCTCGAGCTGCTCGAGCGCATGCGGGAGCCGGCGGCGGTAGAGGTGCCCACGGAATGGACCAAGCAGCCCGCGTCCGGCCAAGAGCCGTTCCCGTCGAGGGTCTGACCGTCGACGGGACGAGCGTCCCGGCCACAACGAACACGAACACCAGCTCCGACGGAGGTCGCGGCGTCCCGCGGTCGATCCGTCGGCCGCTAGCCGCCGCACGTGTGCTCCTGCGGCGCCCAACCGCCCGTCTGCGCACCGCGCCGAACTTCCTGATCATCGGAGCCCAACGCAGCGGAACGACGTCGCTCTATCGCTACCTGGCGGAGCACCCGGCGGTCGCCCCGCCCATCCGCAAGGAGATCCAGTACTTCACGCTGCATCATCAGCGCGGCGACGGGTGGTACCGAGCGCACTTTCCCGTCGCGGCACGCGGTCGATGCACATTCGAAGCGACGCCGTACTACCTGTTCCACCCGGCCGCGCCGCAGCGCGCCTCGGCCACCGTGCCCGCCGCCAAGGTGATCGCGCTGCTGCGCGACCCGGTGACCCGCGCCTTTTCGCAGTGGCAGCACAACGCCTCGCGCGGCGTCGAGCACCTCGGGTTCGAGGCGGCCCTGGACGCTGAGGACGAGCGGCTGGCGGGCGAGCACGAGCGTCTGCTCGCCGACGCGGCATACCGGAGCGACGCCCACCGGCTTTGGTCGTACAGGACACGAGGCGAGTACGCCGAGCAGCTGGAGCGGTGGCTCGCGCAGTACCCGAAGGAACACGTGCTGGTGCTCCGCAGCGAGGACCTGTACGCCAACCCGGCGCAGACGTACGGGCGCGCGCTCGAGTTCCTCGGCTTGACCGCCATCGACCTTGACTCTTACCCCCGCTACACCCGCCGGGCATCGACCGCGCAGATGACCGCTGCCGCGCGTCAGCGGCTCACCGCCCACTTCCGACCGCACAACGAACGGCTGGCTGCGCTGCTCGGCGACGACCAGTGGTGGAACGGCGCGTGACAGGCGTGGCCACGCCTGCGGACGCGACCGACGACGGACGCGCTGAGTCCGATCGGGAGATCCTCGGCATCGCACGCGGCGGCGCCCTGAACATCGGCGGCCAACTCTGCAGCCAGATCTCGTTCTTCCTGATCACGCTGATCCTGGCCCGCACCCTCGGTCGGGCCGACGTCGGTGTGTACGCCCAGGGGTTCGCGTTCCTCGTGCTGCTCGGTCTGCTGTCACTCAGCGGCTTCCGGGCCGGGCTCACCCGATTCGTCGCCGTCCACCTGGCCGAGCGGGACTGGGGTTCGCTCCGGGGCACCGTGCGCCTCGGCCTCGGCCTCAGCGCCCTCGCGTCCGTCGTGCTCGGCCTCGTCCTGTTCGCGCTCTCGTCGACGCTGGCCACCAACGTCTTCGGTGACCAGAACGTCGCCCTGGCCCTTCGTTACGTGGCTGCCACGCTGCCGGCTTCGGTCTTCATCGACGCCGCCCTCTCCGCCACGCAGGGGTTCAAGACCATGAAGGCGTACGCCACGATCGGTCTCATCGGCGAGCCCGCGCTCCGGCTGGCGCTGACGGCGGGGGCGCTGGCCGCCGGATGGGGGCTGCGCGGGGCACTGGTGGCCCTCGTGACGTCGAACTACGTGGGCGCCGTCTTCGCCGCCATCGCCTTGCGCAGACTGATGCGGGGGCCGCGAGCAACGCCTCGGTACGAACTGCGTCAGCTGTTCGTGTTCTCGACCGTCAGCTGGATGGCGTCGCTGGCGTCGGCCGGCCTCATCTGGGCAGACACCATCCTGCTGGGTGCCTATAAGACGAGCGCCGACGTCGGCGTCTACCAAGTTGCGACCCGCATGGTGATGCTCGCCGCCTTCGTGATGACGCCGGTGAACGCCGCCTTCGCGCCCCGCATCGCCGACCTCTACCAGCGGCACCGCACGGAGAGTCTGCACCACACGTACGTCGCCGCCACCAGCTGGATTTTGCGCCTCTCGCTTCCGGCCTTCGTGCTCTGCATGGTGATGCCGAAGGAGCTGTTGTCGCTCTTCGGCCGCCACTTCGAGGTCGGCGCTACCGTCATCGTCGTCCTGGCCTTCGGCAAGCTCGTCGACAGCGCCACCGGACCGTGCGGACTCATGCTCAACATGTCGGGCCGACCGGGCCTCAGCCTCTTCGACAATGTCGGCGTCCTCATCGCCAACGTCGCCCTCAACGTCTGGCTCATTCCCCAGCACGGGATCGTCGGTTCCGCGTATGCCTGGGCAATTTCCCTTGCGCTCGTCAACATCCTGCGCGTGGTGCAGGTGAAGCGGGTGCTCGGCATGTTCCCCTTCGGCGTCGGAGAGGCAAAAGCCCTCGTGGCCGCGGTGGCCGCAGCAGCTGTCGGCCTGGCCGTGCAGCACTGGCGGGTACAGGTCGACCTCGGCACGCTGCTCCTCGGCGCCGTCGCGCTGGGTGTCACATACCTCGGCGTCGTGCTCCTGCTGGGCATCACGCGGGACGACCGCCTCGTGTGGGACGCCCTGCGCGGGCGCCGGAGCCTGGCGACGCCATGACCACGCGGGTGCTCTACGTCGGGGGTACGGGCAGGAGTGGGTCCACACTGCTGGCGCGCGTGCTCGACCGAGCGGGCGGCGTGTTCGCGGCCGGCGAGCTGCGGTACGTGTGGCAGCGCGGCATGCTCGAGGACCGCCTCTGCGGATGCGGGGAGCCGTTCAGCCAATGTCCGTTCTGGAGCGAGGTCATGCGCCGGGCCTTCGGCGACGACGGTGTCGACGCCCGCCACATGGTCGACGTGCAGCGATCCATCACCCGTCTGCGCCATGTACCTCGGATGCTCACCATCGGGGGCCCGGAGGCACCCGCCAGTTACCTGGAAACGCTGTCGCGCCTGTACCGGGCGGTGGCCGAGGTCTCCGGGTGCGAGCTCGTCGTCGACTCCTCGAAGCTGCCGTCCTACGGGTTCATGCTCGGCCACGTGCCCGGCCTCGACGTGCGGTTCGTACACCTCGTGCGCGACCCGCGGGGCGCGGCCTACTCGTGGAGCAGGAGCAAGGCCCAGCCGGACGGCAACGGCGGCATGCAGCGCATGTCCGTGCTCAAGAGCTCGTCGCTCTGGCTGGCCTGGAACGCCAGCGCACCTCGCCTCTTCCGCGACCCGACGCGCTACTCACTGGTCCGCTACGAGGACCTCGTGGCGCAGCCCCGCGACGTCGTCGATCGCATCCTGAGCTTCGCCGGCCACGGGAACGCCGGTACGCCGTTCGTGGGCGAACGCACCGTCGCCCTCGAGCGCTCGCACACCGTGGCTGGGAATCCCAACCGCCTCGAGTCCGGTCATGTCGAGCTGCGCGAGGACCAGGCCTGGACGACAGCCATGGGCCGCCCGCGGCGTGCGCTGGTCACCGCCGTCACCACTCCCCTGCTGGCGCGGTTCGACTACCCTCTGGTCGTGAAAGTGGGTCCCTTGCGGGACCTCACCGCGCCCCACTAACCCACCTGTCGGGGCGTCCGACGATGACCACGACCTCGAACCGGCCCATCTTCGTCGTCGGCTGCCAGCGGTCGGGCACGACCCTGCTGCGGCTGATGCTCGATTCCCATCCGAACGTCAGCTGCGGGCCCGAGACCAGGTTCCTGCAGGACTTCGCCAAGCTCACGAGCGAGAGCTGGGACCGGCTGAGCCTCTACGGCTTCCCCAAGTCGTACTGGCTGGACAAGGCGGCCGAGTTCTTCGACTCGTTCCAAACCGAGTACGCCAAGTCGCGCGGCAAGACCCGCTGGGCCGACAAGACCCCTCGCTACGCGCTCTCGCTCGGCTACATCAACGAGCTGTTTCCCACCTCTCAGATCGTGCACGTGATCCGCGACGGACGCGACGTGGTCGCTTCTCACCGTGACCGGTGGGGGTACTGGTCGGCGGTGAAGGCCGTCGAGAAGTGGCCGCGCTACATCCGGACCGCCCGGCTGGTCGGCGAGCGACTCCCGGACGACCGCTACACCGAGGTTCGCTACGAGGAGCTCGTGCTCGACACCGAGGGCACGCTGCGCCGGCTGATCGAGTTCCTCGGTGAGCCGTGGGACGACGCGGTGCTCCATCACGATCAGGCGGCCCACGATGTCGCCGGCCGCTACGAGCAGTTCTCCGGCGAGCGCCGGCACCGGGAAGGCGCCGGCGGCGGGCCCGTCTACCGCTCACGGGTCGGTGCCCACCGGCGCGAGATCGACCCCCTGCTCCGCACGCTCGTCGCCCTGCGCGCCGGCTCCACTCTGCGCGCCCTCGGGTACCAGTGACGGCGCCGGTGTTCCTCGTCGGGGCGCCCCGCTCGGGCACCAGCCTCGTGTACAAGGCGCTGTGCCTGCACCCGTCGGTTTCCTACATCTCCAACTGGGTGCGACGGGTACCGGCCGTCCCACAACTGGCCGTGTTGAACCGGGCCGCCACACGACTGCCCGACCTGCGGTTGCGGGCCTGGTTCGGCGACGGCGACAACGCCTACGTCTACGGGACCCGGCGACCACTGTGGCAGCGGGCGTTCCCGATGCCCGTCGAGGGCGAGCCGCTGTACGCCCGGGCCGGCGTCGGTGACGGCGGAAACGGGCGCGCCAACGGGAGCGCCGACCTCGAGCGCCTGCGCCACTCGTTCGACGCCGTACGCCGGGCCGGCGGGGGGACCACCTTCGTCAACAAGCGCGTCGCCAACAACCGGCGCATCCCGCTGTTGCTCGAGGCCTTTCCCGACGCCCGCTTCGTCGAGATCCTCCGTGACGGCCGGGCCGTCGCGCTCTCACTCGCCAACGTGGACTGGTGGCCCGACAGTGTCTTGTGGTGGTGCGGGAAGACGCCCCGCCAGTGGGAAGCAGAAGGACGCGACCCCTGGGAACTGTGCGGCCGCATGTGGGTCGAGGAGCTCCACGCCACCGAGCAGGGACTGGCCGCCGTTCCCGAGCGCCAGCGTCTGTCGATCAGCTACGAGCAGCTGGTGCGCGACCCACAGGTGACGCTGTCTGGCGTCGCCGCGTTCGCCGGCGTCGAGCCGACGCCCACCGCGCGGGGCTGGCTCGACGGCGTCGCCTTCCCCGACCGCAACGAGGCGTGGCGGACCCGCCTCGATCCGGCCGCCATCTCGACCATCGAGGCCGTCGAGGGCGACGACCTCCGGCGCCACGGGTATGTCTGACCGGCGGTACGGGTTCGTGCTGGGCACGGGCCGCTGCGGGTCGACGCTCATGCACGAGCTGCTGGCGCGCCATCCCGACGTGGGATTCGTCACCAACGTCGACGACCGCATCGGGACCTCGACCGCGGGCCGGGTGCAGGCCGGCCTGTACCGACGGCTTCCAACCGCGGCCACCCAGAAGGGCCGGATGCGGCTGGCGCCGTCCGAGGCGTACCGCGCCTTGGAGCGGGAAGTCTCGCCGTTGATCGCCGAGTCGGTGCGCGACCTGGAGGCCAGGGACGCGGTCCCGTGGTTGGCGGAGCGCTTCCGGGTCTTCTTCGCCGGACGGGCCGCCGCGCAGGGTGCTCCGCTGTTCCTGCACAAGTTCACCGGGTGGCCACGGGCCCGGTTCATCGAACGCGTGCTGCCGGGTACCCGCTACGTCCACGTCGTGCGCGACGGGCGCGCCGTGAGCGCGTCCTGGCTGCAGACCAACTGGTGGCGGGGCCACCTGGGACCCGAAGGCTGGCACTTCGGTCCGCTCCCGCCCGACTACGAGAAGGAGTGGGAGGCGTCGGGCCGCTCGTTCGTGCTGCTCGCCGGCCTGGCATGGAAGCTGCTGCTCGACGCCTTCGACAACACCCGGCGGGAGATCGGCGACGAGCGGTGGCTGGAGGTCAGGTACGAGGACGTGCTCGCCGACCCGAGAGCGCGCACGGCCGAGGTCCTCGAGTTCCTCGGTCTGGACTGGAGCGACGCCTTCGAGTCGGCCTTTCGGGCCTTCCGGTTCGACAGCGGCCGGGCGCGGGCGTGGCGGTCGGCGCTCGGCGATGAGGCGTCGGCCGAGCTCGATGCCAGCTTGGCCGACCATCTGTCCCGCCGGGGCTACAAGGTCTAGGTCTCGGTGCGGATCCTCCACGTCAACAAGTACCTCTACCGCCGGGGCGGGGCCGAGTCGTACATGCAGTCGCTGGCCGAGCTGCAGCGCGCCGCGGGACACGAGGTGGGGTTCTTCGGCATGGAGCATCCCGCCAACGATCCCCACGTCTACGCGAAGTCCTTCCCGTCGTATCTCGAGCTCGAACCCGCGCCCGCGTCGGTCGGCGGCAAGGTCGCCGGCTTCGGGCGCATGTTGTGGTCGACATCGGCTCGGCGAGGAATCGACGCCGTCGCGGGCGACTTCCGGCCTGACGTCGTCCACCTGCACAACACCTATCACCACTTGTCGCCGTCGATCCTCGGGCCGCTCGCCCGCCGCCGCATACCCGCGGTGATGACCCTGCACGACTACAAGCTGGCGTGCCCGACGTACCGGTTTCTGGACAACGGCGAACTGTGCCAAGCGTGTCTCGGCGGCCACTTCGCCCAAGCCGTTCGCCGCCGCTGCAAGGACGGCTCGCTGGGATCGAGCGCAGCCATGGCCGCCGAGTTGGCGATCCACACGGCCGTCCGGGCGTACCGGCACGTGCAGGTCTTCGTCTGCCCGAGCCGGTTCATGGCCGGGCGTATGGCGGCGGCCGGCGTCTTCCCCGACCGCCTGCGCTGGGTCCCGCACTTCGTCGAGCCCGCGCCGGAGCGGGGCGTCGAGGCGGCGACCGCGGTCGTGTTCGCAGGACGGCTGTCCCCCGAGAAGGGTGTCGACACGCTGCTCGAAGCCGTCGGCCGGCTGCCGGCGGACGTACGACTCGACGTGGCCGGCGACGGGCCCGATCGAGCGAGGCTCGAGAGACTGGCGGCGCACCTTGGTGATGGCCGCGTCCGCTTCCTCGGGCGCGTCGACGCCGAGACCGTGGATGCCCTGATCAGTGACGCGGCCGCCGTCGTGGTTCCGTCGCGCTGGTACGAGAACCAGCCGATGGTCGTCCTCGAGGCGTTCGCGCGCGGCGTGCCCGTCGTCGCCAGCGACCTCGGCGGCACACCCGAGTTGGTGCGCCACGGCAGCGACGGGTTCCTCGTCCCGCCCGACGACCCCGCCAGCCTCGCGGCCGCGCTGCAGGCACTCGTCGACGATCCGGCGCGCGCCCGGGCCATGGGGAAGGCGGCGCGGGAGCGTGCGCTCACCGACTTCGCGCCCGACGTCCATCTCGCACGGCTCGACGAGGTCTACGCCGAGGCCGCCCGCGCCGTCGGACGCGCGCTGCCCCCCCGCTGATGCGCATCGCCTTCATCGGTACGCGGGGCGTGCCCGCCACCTTCGGGGGCATCGAACACCACGTCGAGGAAGTCGGCAGCCGGCTGGCGGCGCGCGGCCACGACGTCACCGTCTACTGCCGAGCCAACTACGTGCCGGACGACCGGCGCGAGTACAAGGGCATGCGGCTGGTCCGCATGCCGACGGTGTCGAGCAAGCGGCTCGACGCCATCGTGCACAGCGCCCTGTCGACGGGGCGCGCTCTCGGCCAGCGGTACGACGTCGTGCACTTCCATGCCCTCGGCCCCGGCGTGATGACGCCGGTGTCGCAGTACGCGTCGCGGGCCCGCGTCGTGCAGACCGTGCACGGCCTCGACGACGAGCGCGCCAAGTGGGGCTCGGGCGCCCGGGCCCTGCTCCGGGGGGGCGGGTGGCTCAGCGCGCATGTGCCGGACGCGACCGTGGTCGTCTCCCGCACCCTCGCCGACCACTACCTCACCAAGTACGGACGGCCGACCACCTACATCCCCAACGGCGTGGTGCCGCCGACCAGTCCCCCACCGCCGCATGAGATCGCAACCCGGTTCGGGTTGCACGGGCACGACTACGTGCTGTTCGTGGGGCGCTTGGTTCCTGAGAAGGCACCCGACCTGCTCCTGCGCGCCTTCCGGCGCATACCGGGCGACCTACGGCTGGTGATCGCCGGCGGTTCGAGCTTCACCGACCGCTATACCGATGCGCTCGCCGATTTGGCGGCCGACGACAAGCGGGTGGTGCTGCCCGGCTACGTGTATGGCGAGACCCTGGCCGAGTTGTACGCCAACGCCGCCGCCTTCGTGCTGCCGTCCTATGTCGAGGGGCTGCCGCTGACGCTGCTCGAGGCGGCCGCCCACGGCACCCCGGTGGTCGCATCCGCCATCGGGCCGCACGCCGAGATCATCGGCCTCGACGGGCCCGGCCATCGCCTCGTGGCTCCCGGCGACGAAGGCGCCCTGGCGGCGGCGCTGGTCGACACCGTCGGCGGCGGGCAGGCCGTTGAGGCCGGCGCGTCTGAGCTGCGTACCCGAGTGCTCAAGGAGTACTCGTGGGACCGCGCTGTGGACGGCACCGAAGCCCTCTACCGTCGGCTCGTGGCGGACGCTCCATGACTCGAATCCTTGCCCTCCTCGCGCTGCTCGCCCTCGTCGCATCCGCCTGTTCCCAGAACGGCGGTTCTTCGGCCTCTGACCGCCAAGCCGAGCGCCAGGCCCGGCAGGCCGCCCGCCAGGCCACCCGTTGCCAGCGCCGGGGCACGTGCCCGTCGACGCCCGACACGGTCGATCTGACGCCTCCCTCGTCGCCGGGCACGACGGCGCCGAGCGGGCCGCTCAAGCCCGTTCTGCAGGGTCTGCTCGATCGCGATGGCCAGCCTCCGCCGCAGTACATCGGCACCGCGGTGCGCGGTTGGGTGGTCAAGACCTACTGGAAGGACCTGCAGCATTCCGCGGGCGGCGCCCTCGCAGACAACAACGCCATCGACCAGGCTGTGGCCGCGATCCGGACGATCAACGCCGCCCACCCGGGCCTCAACATGGGCCTCAAGCTGCGCGTGTACACCGGCATCTACGCGCCCGATTGGGCCAAGAGCCTCGGCGGCGGGCCGGTGAACGTCGTCGACCCCCAGGACAAGGCGCAGGGCACGATCGGCCGCTTCTGGACCGACGACTTCGGCAAGGCATACGCCGACCTCGAGCAGAAGCTGGCTGCCAAGTACGACGGTGTCCCGGAGGTCCGCGAGGTCGTCATCTCGCGATGCACCACGTTCTTCGCCGAGCCGTTCATCCGAGACAAGGGTGACAAGGGGTCGGTCGCCAACATGCTGGCTGCCGGATTCAGCGCCGCCGTCGACCAGACCTGTCACCAGCAGGAGATCGACGTTCACAAAGTCTGGGCCCAGACCCACTCCGACCTCGACTTCAGCCCGTACCAGAACATCGAGCGCAAGGGCGTTCGGTCGGTGGACGAGGGCTTCACCGAATCGATGATGGACTATTGCCGTACCAACCTCGGCGCCCGCTGCGTCATCGAGAACAACTCGATCCGTACGCCCGTGCAGCCCAACTACGCGGCGATGTACGACCGCATCAAACAGCTCGGGCCGCCGATCTCGTTCCAGACGGCGAACCCCAACAAGATCGGCGATCTCCTGGCCACGCTGGCGTGGGCCGCGCAGGAAGGCGCCAACTCGGTCGAACTCCCCGGTTCGTACCAGCAGCAGTCACCGCAGACGTTCGCGGCCACCAACGACGCCCTGGTCAAGAACCCGACCTAGCGGTGGCGCCTCGCTGCGGCAGGGGCAGGGGCAGGGGCAGGGGGCGACAGCAGCACGCACTTGCGCATGGCCTTGGTCAGGACGTTCTCGCCATGGGGTGCCCCGCCGACGCTGGGATCGGCGCGGATCACGCAGTTGTCGGGGCCGGCCAGCGCAACGGCCCGCGCCCCCTTCTTGTGCAGCTGGGGATTCCGGCAGACGACGACACGACCGGTGAGTGGTGAGCAGTCGGGGCTGAACCCGACCGCGTTGACGGGGCCGAACCCGACGGTGGCGGCCGCCCGCTGGGCGGCTGCGACGACGGCGTTGTCGGGGTTGGCACGCACGACGACGGCGCTGCCGACGGGCACGCCGCCGGTCGTCGTCCCGTGAGCATCACCTCCGGCGGTCACCGAAGCGGCGATTGCAACGGCGGCGATAACCGCGGCGAAACGAACGTAACGAAACATGGCGCACCTCCTGCTGGATGCGGCTCCCTCAGCGGACCAAAGACCCTAGGCGGCTGTAGGACAGAATGGGTGAATGGCGCCTGAACGATCCGACTGATCGGCCACGATGCGCTTCGAGGTCATGACCACAGGGGCGCCGCTGCGCCGCATTCAGGACCTGGCGCGCGACGCGGCGTCGGCCGGCTTCTCCGGCCTGGTCGTCACGGAAGGGGGGCGCACCGCCTACCTGGCGTGTGCGGCGGCGGGACTGGCGGCCGACATCGACATCAGCACGGGTATCGCCGTTGCATTCCCCCGCAGCCCCATGGTCACCGCCCAGTCGGCGTGGGAGTTGGCCGAACTCTCGGGTGGGCGGTTTCGCCTCGGGCTCGGCACCCAGGTCCGGGCCCACATCGAGCGCCGGTACGCAACCTCATTCGACCCACCTGGTCCGCGACTGCGCGAGTACGTGAAGGCGGTGCGCGCCATCTTCCGGGCCTTCCGAGGCGACGCGCCCCTGAAGTTCGAGGGCACCTACTGGTCGTTCTCGTTGCTCCCCGCCCAGTGGTCGCCGGGACCGATCGACGTACCTGACCCGCCGATCGACATCGCCGCCGTGAGCCCGTGGATGCTGCGCATGGCGCGCGAGGTCGCCGACGGCGTGCACGTCCACCCCCTCAACACCCCGACGTACTTGAGAGAAACGGTCGTGCCGTCTGTCGGCGACGTGGAGCTGGCGGTTCCGGTGTTCACTGCCGTCGGCGATACCGACGAGGAGCAGCAGCGTTGGTGGGAGATGGCGCGCGTCCAGGTCTCGTTTTACGGCTCTACGCCGAATTACGCCTTCATCTTCGATCAAGTCGGCTTCGAGGGCACGACCGCCCAGATCCGCGAGCGCCAGAAGGCGGGTGACTTCGCGGGCATGGCGGCCGTCATCAGCGACGACCTCCTGCAGCACTTCGTGGTGCGGGGAACGTGGGACGAACTAGCGGGCTTGATCGTCCAGCGGCTCGACGGAATCGCATCGCGTGCGATCGCCTACTTCGCGGGCATGGGATGGCAACAAGATCCTGAATGGCAACAGCACTGGAGTCATGTAGCGGCCGCCATCGCGGCAAAAACGTCGTCCAGTGATGCGTGATCGGTGGAGTCGTCGTCAAGGTGCTCGTAATGGAGCACCGGCCCTGGTCCCACGACGAAGGTGGCGCCCAATTGGTTGACCCGCTTTCCTGACTTGTGAATGCGGTAGCCGTCCCGCCACGTCTTCCTTGTGGCTCGCCACGTTCCCGGCCCCACCAATTTGGCGAAGTTGACCTTTCGAATCGATGCCGCCCTGGCAGCCGACGCGGCGTCGTCGACGAGGACCAGGAATGGGATCTGCTCTTGCTCGACGAAGGCCTGCGCGTAACGCACGTCGCCGGTCCCGATCGCGACGACCTCGGCGCCTCGGGCTGTGATGTCGGGATACGCACGGCGCAACTGCGCCGCATGGGCTCGGCAGTGCAGTCAGCCGAAGTGGCGGAGGAACACCACGATCACAGGCCTCTCGGCCCACAGATCGCCAAGGCGGTGAAGCTCGCCATTGGCGTCAAGGAGTCGAACCTGTTCCAGGGCTTCGATGTCCATGAGGGGAAGATACGCAATCTCGCCACCGCGCAGTATTCGACCTCGCCTGCGTTCAACGGGTCGCCACCTCGTCAAACCGCCGTTGCAGGTAGCGCCGCTCGGACTCGCTCGTGGCCAGTGCCAACGCGTCCTCGTAGGCCGCGGCGGCTTCGTCGAAGCGCTCGAGGCGGCGCAGGAGGTCGGCCTTGGTGGCCGCCAGCAAGTGATAGCCGGCAAGTGTCCCGGCGCGCTCGAGACGATCGACAATGGCCAGGCCCGCTTCGGGGCCGTCGGCCATGGCGACGGCCACTGCTCGGTTGAGCTCGACAACCGCCGAACCGGTCAGGCCGCTCAGGCGCTGATACAGGCCCGCGATCTCGACCCAGTCGGTCGCGGCCGGCGTCGGGGCCGTGGCGTGGCAGGCCGCTATCGCGGCCTGCACCTGATAGGGACCAGGTCGCTCCCGCCGCAAGGCGGCGTCGAGGATGTCGACGCCGGCCGCGATGCCGTCGTGGTCCCACGACGACCGGTCCTGGTCCTCGAGGGCGATCAGGTCACCCGCGCTGTCGACGCGCCCCGCTCGTCGCGCGTCGTGCAACAGCATGAGGGCCAGCAGTCCCATGGCCTCGGGCTCGTCGGGCATGAGCATCACAAGGGTGCGTGCCAGGCGGATGGCCTCGGTACAGAGGCTGTGACGCATCAGGTCGGCGCCGTCCGTCGCCGCGTAGCCCTCGTTGAACAGGAGATAGAGAACGGCGAGGACGGCAGACAGTCGGTCGGGAAGCAGGTGCGCAGGAGGGACGCGGTAGGGAATGCCGGCGTTGCGGATCTTGCGCTTGGCCCGCACGAGTCGCTGGGCCATCGTGGGCTCGGGCACGAGGAAGGCGCGGGCGATCTCGGTGGTCGTGAGCCCGGCCAGCGTTCGCAGGGTGAGCGCAACTTGTGCTTCGAGCGCAAGCGCCGGGTGGCAGCACGTGAAGATCAGGCGCAGGCGGTCGTCGCCGACGCCGCTGTCGTCACGGTCGTCGGGTTCGCCAGTGGACGAGAGCACGGCTGCCTCCTGCAGCTTGGTGGCGCCGGTCGTGGCCCTGCGAAGGCGGTCGACAGCGCGGTTACGCGCCGTCGTCGTCAGCCAGGCGCCGGGATTGCGGGGGACGCCGTCGCGGGGCCACCGTTCGATGGCCGCCGCGAAGGCGTCCTGCGCACACTCCTCGGCGAGGTCCCAGTCGCCGGTGACCCGGATCAGGGTGGCGACGACGCGTCCCCACTCGTCCCGGAACGCGTTGGCGACGGCGGCCTCGACGGACGGTCCTACATCTCCCAGATGGGCCTCACTTCGATGCTGCCATTGCGCGCGCCGGGGAGCTGCGCCGCCACTTCGATGGCCTGGTCGAGGTCCTTGCAGTCGACGAGGTAGAACCCGCCGATCTGCTCCTTGGTTTCGGCGAACGGGCCGTCTGACGTCAGCACCCCGTCTTCCCGCACCTGGACTGTCGTGGCGTCGGTGGTGGGCCGCAGGCGCTCGCCGCCCTGGAGGATGCCTCGCTTCCCCATCTCCTCGCCCCAGGCCATGTACGCGGCCGTCGAGGCCTGAGCCTCCTCAGGGCTCGCAGCCGCCATGGCGGTCTCGTCGGTGCAGATCAACAGTGCGTAGCGCATGTCTCCTCCTCGTTGGGTGTCAGTTCACCACCACGACGAACGGAGAGGATCCAAATCGACACCCTGAGGAGAAGAGGGGTCCGCCGCTTGTGTATCCGGAGACGAGCGCGCTCGCCGTCCTAGAGCCCTAACGCCTTCAGGAGGGCGCGGATGAGAGCACCGAGGCCGCCCCGGACGGACGTTCAGCTGACGAGCTTCACGACACAGAGGGCGCCGGTGGAGCACACCCCGGTCCCACCTTGTCCGCCGGTCGCCGTGGTCAGATTGCCCTTGTACTCGGCGAAGTACTTCGGGTTGCCATGGCCATCGCCGGTGATGTGAAACACCGCAATCGCCGTGATGTGAAACGTGTAACCGCTCGTACTGTCGGCGATCGGCAATGCCAGGTCGCAGTCAGTCTGGGCCGGACTCTGGCAGGGCGTCGCTCCAAGCACGATGCCTTGGATCGACGCGTCGAAACCGTTGCCGTTGTCGCCCAGATCTGTGCCCGGGACCGTAAAGGTCGCCGCGGGGTCCGCCGCCTTGCCCTTGAACGCCGCGGGCCCGTTGCACCTGGGCAGCTGCGCCGCCTGCACAGGGAAAACTCCGAGGGCGAGCGCCTTGGTTCGGTTGAAGCTTCCATCCGCGTTGAGGAGGTCGTAGCCGTCGTTCGACTCCTTCCCGCAGACGATGAACGGCCCCCTGCCCGCAGCCAGCGGCTGGAGCGTCGCCGCCGCGTTGGCCTTGGCCGTCGTCGTCTTCTGATTGATGACGGCGCCGAACGTGGTCCGCACCGTGACGCCCGTCCCGACCAACACTCCTGCCGGGCCGCCGTTGGTCGCATCGCTGATCCAGCCCGACGCGGGGCTGCAAGGCGCGATGATCTGGGTGTTGTCGAGGTAGTAGTTCCAGCGGATGACCTGGCAGGTGACCTGCGCCGCCTGTGCCCCGTTGTTGGTCGCGACGTTCGTCGCCGTCGTATCGACGGCGCTGTTGAGCGCCGTGCTCGCGTAGCCGGCCTGATGGGCCTTGTCCAGCGCCCTGGTAGCGGCGAGGGACGCAGCGTCGGCCGCGTTCTGCATCTGGCGGCGGTTCGCATAAGCCTGGCCCAGGTCGAGGACGATGGACGCGATCGCGAGCATCGCGGTCACCAGCAGGGCGACGAGCACGATGCTGAGCCCCCGCTCATCACGGGGTTTGGCGAGGAACTGTGCAAGCTTCATCCGCAGGATCCCCGGGTATCCATCGCTACTGCGGCAGTCCCACGAGCTGTAGGACGGCCGTGCCGGTGACGGACTGTGTGACACCGAACAGCTTGCCGACCGGGCTCATCGCGGCGCGTGACCAAGTCACGCGGACCTTGATGCGGTCTGTGGCTGAGGAGTCGAATCCGATGGACGCGCTCGAGCAGTTTCCCGGAATGGTGGCCTCCGACGTCGGACTGACGCAGTTGACTGTCACCGTGTAGGACTGGTTGGCGAGACGCGCCTTGACCGCGTTGTTGATGGCCTGAAAATCCGCGCCTCCGGGCGCGGCGGTCGAACCGGCCGCCGTCTTGTAACGGAGGATGCCGACACGGGCGCCGTCGCGGGCGGCGTTCGAGGCCTGGCTGTTCTGAAACTCCCACAACCCGATGTCGACGAGGGCGAGGGCGAACAGGAAAAGGAGTGGCAGGACAAAGGCAGCCTCGACGATCGTGACGCCCTGTTCAGCCCGTAGGCGTTGCGTTGGCATCAGCCCTGCACCACAACTTCCTGGGTGCCGGACACGGTGACCGAGCTGCCGGTCACAATCCCGACGAAGGGTGTGATCACCTTCAGTGGCGCCGAAACGGTGACGAGGACGTGCGTGCCACCCGTGAGCGTCGACGGGCTGCAGCCTGTCAGGGTCCCGTT
>DASZJL010000104.1:0-5443 GCA_035948135.1 Acidimicrobiales bacterium
CCTCGGCGAGAGACATGGACCCGATGTGGCGGAGGCACTGGCGGGTCGCAGTTCGATAGCCCATCGCGGTGGCGACCTCCAGCCGGGTCGACACGTGCGCCAGCCACGCGTCGACCAGGTCGGCGACGGTGCGCACGATGCCGACCGGAACTCAAGCGACGGCCGCGGCCAGGCGCCAGCCCTCGCCGTCGGAGGCCAGGTCGATCGAGCGCACGACGTTGCCGTCGCACTGGAGCCAGTCGACGACGAGCACACCCATCTCGCCGAAGCGAGCTCGCGCCCGGTACAGCACGTCGACGTCCGCCGCTCTCGGCTCGTGGTCGACGCTGCCCTCGACCGCCGACAGCAACACCATGCGCCGCACGGTGCCTTCGTTGGCGGCGAAGCAGCCCGCCCACCCCAGCACCGTCTCGACCGAGTTCTCGGGACGACTGAAGACGGTGAGGTCGAGGACCTGGCCTCGGCTGTCGAGCAGGGCGGCGGTGTGGGCGTGGGTGAACCGCCGGCGCACGCCGAACGCCACGGCGATGGCGTCGGTGAACGAAGTGATCTCGAGATGGGACTGCATCGGGCTTCCTCCCGGGTGACGGAGACCGCGGGGGAAGCGCGCCGACAAACGAAACCCTACAGACGCCCTATGACAATGAGCGCAAGAACTCGACGATGGCGTCGTTGAACAGGTCGTTGCGGTCCCCCGCCACCATGTGGCCGGCGCCGCCGACTTCGACGAAGCCGGCGTGGGGCACCAGGTCCAGGAACTGGCGGCTGCCGTCGTCGGTCAGCAGGTCGCTCATGCGGCCCCGGACGAGCAGGGCCGGCATCGTCAGCGTCTTGGCCGCCGCCTCCAGGCGCTCGGGCTGGATGACCGATGTCCGCGTCTCGTCGGTCGAGCCGAACCGACCCACCATGAACGCCGGGTCCCAGTGCCAGTACCACCGCCCGTCGTCTCGCTGCCGCACGTTCTTCTTCAGGCCCGCGAGGTTGGTGGGTCGAGGACGATGGGTGTTGTAGGCCGCGACGGCGTCGGCCACCGCGTCGAGAGAATCGAACCCGTCGATGTCCTGCATCATGAAGGCGCCGATGCGGTCGGCGCCTTCGCGGTCGATGCGGGGTGCCACGTCGACAAGGACGAGCGCCCGCGCGATCGGCGATGGCGACTCGCCGACGGCGGCCAGCGATGCGATGCCGCCCAGCGAGGCGCCCACCAGGACGGGAAGCGGGTCGAGCGACGTGGCCACCGAGAAAACATCAGCGGCGAAGGCGTCGAGGGTGTAGTCGCCGTCGGGCGCCCAGTCGCTGTCGCCGTGGCCGCGGAGGTCGACCGAGTAGGCCCGCCACCCCTCGCCCGCGAGCACGTCGAGGGTGGTGCCCCACGCGTGCCGTGTCTGTCCGCCGCCGTGGAAGAAGACGACCGGGGGCGAACCCGGCTCGCCGGCCACGTCGGCCGCCAGGCGGATGCCCTCCCGCCCTCTGAACTCGACTGACGTCCTCATGCCTCAGCCGTTGTAGTTCGACGGCCTCGCCCCGACAAAGACGAGCACGGGGCCCAGCCAGGCTCGGTGACCGGTTCGACGTGAACCGGCCACCGAACCGCGGCTTGGATCAGGTGAGGTCGAAGCGGTCGAGGTTCATGACCTTGCCCCACGCGGCGGCGAAGTCACGCACGAACTTCTCCTCGTTGCCTTCCTCGGCGTAGACCTCGCAGAGCGCCCGGAGCTGGGAGTGGGCACCGAAGACGAGGTCGACGGAGGTGGCCGTCCACTTGGTCTCGCCCGTGGCCCGGTCGCGACCCTCGTACACGCCGTCCTCGGTCATCGACGGCTTCCACTCCGTGCCCATGTCGAGCAGGTTGACGAAGAAGTCGTTGCTCAACGTCTCGGGCCGGTCGGTGAAGACGCCGTGGCGGGAGCCGCCGGTGTTGGCGTTGAGGACGCGCATGCCACCGATGACCGCCGTCATCTCGGGCGCGGACAGCTTCAGCATGAACGCCTTGTCCAGCAGCCGCTCCTCGGGCGGCAGCTTGTCGCCGCCGCGCGTGTAGTTGCGGAACCCGTCGGCCCCCGGCTCGAGGACTTCGAACGCCTCCACGTCGGTCTGCTCCTGGGAGGCGTCGGTGCGCCCCGGCGAGAACGGAACGACGACCTTGTGGCCGGCCTTCTTGGCGGCCGCCTCGACGGCGGCGCAGCCGCCCAGGACGATCAGGTCGGCGAGGGAGACCTTCTTGCCGCCGGCCGCAGACGCATTGAACTCCTGCTGCACCTTCTCGAGCTTGGACAGCACCGTGGCCAGCTCGGCCGGGTCGTTGGCCGCCCAGTCCTTCTGGGGCGCCAGGCGGATGCGCGCCCCGTTGGCGCCGCCCCGCTTGTCGGTGCGGCGGAAGGTGGACGCCGAGGCCCAGGCGGTGCGGGCCAGCTGGGAGATCGACAGCCCCGTCTTCTTCATGAGGAGCTGGCGCTTGAGGGCGGTGATGTCCTTCTTGTCGATCAGCTCGTGGTCGACGGCGGGGACGGGGTCCTGCCACAGCTGTGCCTCCGGCACCCACGGGCCGAGGAAGCGCGCGGTCGGGCCCATGTCGCGGTGCAGCAGCTTGTACCAGGCCTTGGCGAAGGCGTCGGCCAGCTGGGCGGGGTTCTCGTGGAAGCGCTTTGCGATCGGCGCGTAGGTGGGATCGAGCTTCAGGGCCAGGTCGGTCGTCAGCATCATCGGGGCGTGCCGCTTGGACGGGTCGTGGGCGTCGGGCACGTCGTTGGCGGCCGCGGGGTCCTTGGGCTTCCACTGCTGGGCGCCGGCCGGGCTCTTGGTCAGCTCGTAGTCGTACTTGAAGAGGTTGTCGAGGTAGCCGTTGTCCCACTTGGTGGGCTCGTTGGTCCACGCGCCTTCGAGGCCGCTCGTGACGGTATCGCCGCCCTTGCCGGTGCCGAACGTGTTGTTCCAGCCGATGCCCTGGTGCTCGACGGGGCAGCCCTCGGGCTCGGGCCCGACCAGGTCGGGGTCGCCCGCGCCGTGACACTTGCCGAAGGTGTGGCCGCCGACGATGAGGGCGACGGTCTCCTCGTCGTTCATCGCCATGCGCCGGAAGGTCTCACGAATGTCCTTGGCGCTCTGCAGCGGATCGGGGTTGCCGTTGGGGCCCTCGGGGTTGACATAGATCAGGCCCATCTGCACGGCGCCGAACGGCTCGCCGAGCTCCCGCTCGCCGCTGTAGCGCTCGTCGCCGAGCCACTCGTCCTCCGAGCCCCAGAAGACCTGCTCGGGCTCCCACACGTCGTGGCGGCCGAAGCCGAAGCCGAACGTCGTGAACCCCATCGACTCCATCGCCACGTTGCCGGCGAGGACGATGAGATCGGCCCAGGAGACCTGCTTGCCGTACTTCTGCTTGATCGGCCAGAGCAACCGGCGGGCCTTGTCCAGGTTGGCGTTGTCGGGCCAGCTGTTCAGGGGGGCGAAGCGCTGCTGGCCGGTGCCGCCACCACCGCGGCCGTCGTGGATGCGGTATGTGCCGGCCGCGTGCCACGTCATCCGGATGAACAGCGGCCCGTAGTGGCCGTAGTCGGCGGGCCACCAGTCCTGCGACGTCGTCATCACCTTGATGAGGTCCTGCTTCAGGGCGTTGACGTCGAGGGCCTTGAAGGCCTCGGCGTAGTTGAAGTCGTCGCCCCACGGATTGGCCGCCGGCGCGTTGGCGTGCAGGACGCTCAGGTCCAGCTGATTCGGCCACCAGTCCTGGTTCGTCCTCGGCCGGTGCGCCTTGGGTTCGGGGGCCGAGATTGCTGGGTTCTCGCTCTCGCTGCGATCAGGCACGTCGCTGCTCCTCTCTCGTCGCTCTCGTCGATTCGTTCTTGTCTGTCTTCACACACTCAGGGCATCGGCCCCAGTAGATGACCTCGGCTTCGTCGATCTCGTAGCCGCGGTCGTCGGCCGCCGTCAGGCACGGCGTGTAGTCGACCGCGCAGTCGACGTCGACCATACGGCTGCAGGTTCGGCAGATGAGGTGGTGGTGGTTGTCGCCGACGCGGTCCTCGTAGCGGGCCGGCGACCGCGCGGGCTGGATGCGCCGCAGGAGACCCTTCTCGGTGAGGACGCCGAGGGCGTCGTACACCGCCTGGCGGGAGATGGCGCCGAGCTCGGCCCGCACGGCCTTGTCGATGTCGTCCGCGGTGCTGTGCGGCCGCCCCGACACCGCCCGCAGCACGGCGAGACGCTGGGCCGTGACCTGCAGACCGTGGCGGCGAAGAAGCGCATCGCTGTCGACGGAAGTCTCCCCGGGCACAGGCGGACCCTAACGCCGATCCTGGATTCTGTCTAAATCTGGCCTGGTTCCAGTTCCCGACGGCAGCAGCTCGAGCTACCCCTTCCAGTTCTTCTTGGGCTTGGGCCGGCCGGGGGTGGCGGTGGTGACGTCGCCGTCCTCGTCCAGCAGCGCGTCCCACGCGTCCCAGCTGAAGGTGAAGTAGCCGCCGTCGGCCCAGTCCGGCCCCCAGCTGTTGCAGGCCCGCACCAGCTTCTCCTCGGCGTCGATGCCGACGAGGAGGAACTCGTGGCCGCCGGTGATGGGGCCCTTCTTCTTCACCCGCCCGAACGTGCTCGGGTGGTCGAAGCCGTCGTACCAGTTGACGCCGGTGACGACGGGCGTGAGCACGAGCGTCTTGAGGGCGTGGTCGAGGCCGAAGGCGTGGCCGTAGCTCTGGATGTAGCCCTGCTCCCTCGCCGCCTTCATGGCCGCCAGCCCCGAGCTGCCGGTGTCGGTGGGTGGGTAGGTGCCCTTGAACGAGTCGAGGTGGGTGGCCCGGCTGTAGAGCCTGACGGCGTCGCGCTCGGTGAGACGGCGGCCTTCCTTGAAGAAGGGATCGGTCATCAGCAGGCCGGCGACGGCGTTGCCCGTGCAGCACCCCAGCGACGGGCCCTGGTTGAACGGGGCGCCGTGCCGCTTGTGCAGGACGCTCTTGATCCTCGGGGCCCGCGGCGCGGGGTAGTTCCAGCTGCGGGGGTCGTGGCGCACGAGCCGCCCGAGGGGCCGGCCCTCGATCACCCGGTCGTGGAAGACCCGCGTCTTGATCTCGACCGGCGCGTCTTCCTTCTTCTTCTTGCTCACGGTCTTCTTGCTCACGTCGTCACCCCCGAGACTCGATCCCGGAACCGCCGTCCCAGCGGCCCCGCGTCCAGGCCGTAGCCCTCGATCAGCGCCCGGGCCCGGTCGACCTGGCCCGCCGCCAGCCGGCACCGGGCCTCGTCATAGACGGCGCCGAAGGACTGGTGCAGGTCGGCCGCCCTGGCGCTCGCCGCGGCATCACCACCGAGCAAGCCGTCGGCTTCGGCGACCGGCGCCGCGAACGCGGGCACCGACGCAAACGGCCGTAGCTGGTCGACGAACGCGGCGGCTGCCTCCGTCGACGTCAACCGCACCGCGGCGGGGACGACGGGCGCCGCGAACACCGGTGAGAAG
>DASZJL010000105.1:0-3898 GCA_035948135.1 Acidimicrobiales bacterium
CCGGGCATGCGGCTCTTCCCGCACGACCACCAGATGTGGGCCAACATCGGCATCTACGCCGGTCAGGAGGACAACACCTTCTACCGGCGCCGCGACGACGACCGGCGGACGGTACGTGAGAGCGGCGGCAAGGAGCTGCGGGTGGGCGACGTCCTCACCCTGGGCACTGACGCCATCCACGCCGTCACCAACCCTCTTCACAAGCTGACGGCCGCGATCCACATCTACGGCGGCGACTTCGTCAACAATCCGCGCAGCCAGTGGGGGCCCGGCCCCCTCGAGGAGCGTCCGTACGACATGACCGTTGTCAACCGCCAGTTCGCCGAGGCCAACGCGGCCGCCGGCCTCTCATGATCGACCGGGCTCCGTTCGGCCGCACCGGCCACCAGAGCAGCCGTGTGATCTTCGGCGCCGCCGCCTTCTGGGCGATGCCCGAGGAGAGGGCGGGGGCAGTGCTGGACACCGCCCTCGCCGCGGGCGTCAACCACATCGACACCGCCGCTGACTACGGCGAGTCCGAGCTGCGCCTCGCCCCCTGGCTGCGGGCGCACCGCAACGACGTCTTCCTCGCCACCAAGACCGGCGACCGCGATGGCGACGGCGCCCGCCGCAGCCTCGAGCGCTCGCTCGAGCGCTTGGGCGTCGATCATGTCGACCTCATTCAGCTCCACAACCTGGTCGAGGACCACGAGTGGGACGTGGCCTTCCGCCCCGACGGCGCCGCGGCCGCCCTCGCGAAAGCCAAGGACGAAGGTCTCACCAAGAACATCGGTGTCACCGGCCACGGCCTGCGCATCGCCGGCATGCACTCGCGGAGCCTCGAGCGCTTCGACTTCGACTCGGTGCTCCTGCCGTACAACTTCGCCCTCCTGCACGAGCACGTGAACTACCGGCGCGACGTGGAGGCGCTCCTCGCCACGTGCCGCGAGCGCAACGTGGCCGTGCAGACCATCAAGGCTGTCGCCCGCCGCCGCTGGCCCGACGGTGACGACGGCCGTCACTTCAGCTGGTACGAGCCGCTCGCCGATCCCGACGCGATCGCGAGAGCGGTGCGCTACGTCCTCTCGAACACTCAGCTCTTCCTCAACACCTCCAGCGACGCCCGCCTCCTGCAGCCCACCCTCGACGCCGCCACCGCCCCCGACGCCACGACGGCGCCCGTCCACGGCGACCTCGAGGCCGACGTCATCGCCCAGGGCATCCGCCCCCTCTTCGACGGCGCCGCGCTGGAGCGCATCTGAGGGGTCAGGTCTGGGATGTGGTCGTCGTCGGCGCCGGCCACAACGGCCTGACGGCGGCCGCCTACCTGGCGAAGGCGGGCAAGAAGACCCTCGTCCTCGAGCGGCGTGACCGCGTCGGCGGGGCGTGCACCCTCGAGACGCCGTTCGACGACGAGCGCTGGGTCGTCAGCCCGTGCGCCTACCTGGTCGGCCTTCTCGATCAGATCGTCATCGACGAGCTCGATCTGCGCCGCCACGGCTACCGCGTTCACCCCATCGACCCGCACATCTGGTGCCCGTTCGAGGACGGCACCGCCTTCACCATGTGGCACGACGATCGTCGCACGGCAGAGTCGATCGAGGCGATCGCACCGAAAGACGTCGAGGGCTACTTCGAGTACGCCGACCTCTTCGGCCGCATCCGCCGCGCCCTCCGCCACGGCACCAGAGACACGTGGGTCGGCGAGGCGCCGACCAGGGACGAGATCGAAGCGCTCCTCGACGACGACCCAGAGCTCATCGACGTCGTCTTCCACGCGTCCATCGCCGACGTCGTCGAGCGCCACGTCACCGACGAGCGCATGCGCACGGCCCTCCACGGGCAGGGCTGCATCGGCACCAACGCCGGCCCGCGCGACGCCGGCACCGCCGCCGTCCACCTCATGCACGCCATGGGCACCCTCGAAGGAATGCCCGGGGCGTGGGGCTACGTGCACGGCGGCATGGGCCGTGTGTCGTTCGCCCTGAGGGAAGCGGCCACGGGCGCCGGCGCCCACGTCCGCACCGACACCCCGGTCGCCGGCATCATTCCCGGTGAGGGCGTCGTCCTCGAAGGTGGCGACGTCATCCACGCCGAGACGGTCGTCTCCAACGCCGACCCAAAGCGCACGCTCGCGCTCCTCGACGGCGGCGACGACGTTGTCCCCACCGCCTTCCGACAGCGCGTCGACAAGTGGAAGACCGAGAGCCCCGTCCTGAAGATCAACTGCGCCCTGTCTCGCCTGCCGCGGTTCAACAGCAACACCGAGGACGCCACGCCGTACCGGGGCACGGTGACGATCAGCACCGGCGTCGACGCCACGCAGGCCGCGTACGAGAAGAGCAAGCGGGGCGAGCCCGCGCCCGACTGGTGCGAGCTGTACTTCCACACCGCGTACGACGACTCGATCGCCCCGCCCGGGCGACACACCATGAGCGTGTTCGCTCAGTACGTCCCCGGGCGGCTGGCCGACGGCGACTGGGACGCACGACGGGAGGAAGTCGCCGACCTGGCGATGAGGTCGATCGCCCGCTTCGCGCCTGACGTCGAGGAGGTGGTCGAGCACCGCCAGGTGCTGGCCCCGCCCGACGTCGAGGCCCGCATCGGTCTGAGTGGCGGCCACATCTTTCAGGGCGAGTGTCTGCCCGACCAGATGTGGGACCGCCGCTTCGCGCCCCGAACGCCGGTGCCGGGCCTCTATCTCTGCGGGGCGGCGACGCACCCCGGCGGCAGCGTCATCGGTCTCAACGGCCGCAACGCCGCGTCGGCCGTCGTCGCCGACCTCGAGCGCTGACTACTGCTGGCTGTGCTCGCTCTTCTGGCGGGTTTGGCCGGTCTGGCCGTCCTGGCTCTGCGGCCGGTGGCCGTTCAGCTCGAGCGGCGGCCACACGCCTGTCTCGGCGAGCTCGACGGCGAGGTCGCGCACCTTCCGGTTGCTCTTCTGCGACGCGATCCGCAGCTCCTCGAATGCCTGGTCGGCAGTGAGGCGCAACCGCTCCATGAGGATGCCCTTCGCCTGGCCGATGACGTCACGGCCGAGCAGCGCCTCCTCGAGGCCGCTGACCTTGTCGTTCAGCTGCTGGACAAGGTCGGACGGGCCATTCCCATTCCGCTCCGGTTGCTGGTCCATCCTCCCCTCCGGTGAGCCCCCCAATGCGCAATCGTACCTACAAGAATACGCAGGTAAAACCGCATTTTCCTGCTCGGACAACGGCCGTTAACAACGGCCGCGCCGCGTCAGGCGGCCCGGATGTGGGCGCCGAGTGTGACTGCCAGCTCGTCGGTCGCCAACAGCACCCGATAGCCCCGCAGCTCGCCCGCTTTGACCGATGAACTCACGCCCGGCGACGGCACGGGACCACCGACGACGACCGTGTCGACGCCCAGGCCCCGGAGCAGGGCGTCCAGCGGTGTGGCGTCGAAGGCGCTGCGGCCGCGGAGTGCGATCGCCAGTTCGGCCCTGCCCAGGGTCTGGACGCCCCCCGCGTCCAACAGGTCGCGGTCGAGCTCCCAGGCGGCATCGGCCGGTGCCTCCGGAGCCACGGCGTGCACTACTGGCAGCCCGGCGGCCCGGAAGGCGGCGGCCAGGCTGGGGAGCGCCTTGCCGCTTCCGTTCCGGCCCGAATCCACGATGACTAGGGCCATGGCGTCGGACACCCGCACCCACCTCCAACTCGCGCTCGGTCGTTCATCCAGGGGAACGACAGAGTTCGCCCACCCTTACGGAGAAATGGCAGGGGAACCCCGCCCTTGTGTAGAAATAGTTGCTCGCGCAGGTACTGGGGCGCGAAGCGTGGGGGTACTGGGTGGCGTTACGAGCGGACGACGTCGATCTCGATCGGGATGCCGCGCTCGTGGAGCGCTTTCAGACCGGTGACGAAGAGGCCTTCGCCGACCTCTACCAGCGCTACTTTGGGCG
>DASZJL010000106.1:0-16019 GCA_035948135.1 Acidimicrobiales bacterium
GTTCCGGGGCTGACGCCGCGCCGGTCGTGGCCAACGTCGACGGCAAGCCCGAGATCGCCACCGCCTCGATCGGCAGCCCGCCCTACCTCCTCAACGCCGACGGCACGAGCAAGTACGGCAACGGTCCTGACGGCAAGTACCTCACGACCGCATCAGAGGGGGCCGAGTTCAAGAACCCGACGGCGACCGACGCGCCTTCCGTGGCGTCACTGGGCGGCCCCGTGTTCGGCCACCTGGGTGGGGACGGGTCACCGATGTCGATGGCGATGGGCGCCACGGGGCTCCGCCGCCTGCTTGACGTCGTGCTGCCCGAACAGCAGCTGGGCGCGGAAGACCACGTGGACGCGTGGAACGCGCTCACGGGAACGTTCGACCCTGGCTTCCCGGCGCAGATGAATGACCTCCAGTTCTTCAACACGCCGGCCATCGCCGACATCAACGGGGACGGCAAAGCGGAGGTGCTCCAGTCGTCGGCCATGTACGACATGCGGGCCTACAGCCTGGGCGGCGTGGCGCCGCCGGGCTGGCCCAAGTTCACCGGCGGCTGGTCGGTGGAGACGCCCGCCGTTGGCGACTTCGAGGGCAACGGCAAGGTGGACGTGGCGCTGGCGACACGAGAGGGCAACCTCTTCGTCTGGCGCACCGCCGGCGACGCCTGCCAGACGCCGCAGTGGCCCAAGTACCAGCACGACCTGCACAACAGTGGCGACGCCAGCACCGACGCGACACCGCCCGGCGTCCTGAAGGACGTGCGGTTGGAGGAGTCGACGCTTTCGTTCGAGACGTCAGGTGGTGATGGGCCGTGCGGGCAGGCGGCCTCGTTCCGTGTCGTTGTCGACGGTCACCAGGTGGCGGTCGACGACGTGCCGGCGCCGGCCTACACCCAGCAGTCGATTGAGCTGGGCGACCTCGGCCGCGGCCGCCATACGGTGACGGTGCAGTCAGTGGACGACGCGGGCAACGCGTCGATCCCGGTGACCATCCGGTCCTAGCGTCGCGGTGGGCCGTCAGCCAGAGTCGAACAGCTGCGGCTGAGCGGCGTTGCCGCCGCCGCCTCGAGGCGGGATGGCTCGGCCGAGTACCTCGACGACAGCGATCCCGACCACGACCAGGACGGCGACGACGAGGACGCCCTTCGGTCCGGGCCGCTGCATGAGCACGAGCACGAATGCGCCGAGGATGGCGATGGTGGCGTGCAGGGCGCGCTTGTGGGAGGCAACCCACGTCCCCGTGGCGCCGAACTCCCAGTCCTCGCGCTCCGCGAAGCCCGTGAGCACGCCGCCGCACGTGCTGCGCACCCGCACGGCCGCCGACGACGCCCCAGTGACCCATGCGCCCGCCGCCAACAAGATGCCGATGGTGAACGCGGTTCGGAGACTGGTGCGCAGGAAGCGGACGACGGTGTCGAAGAATGCACCGGCCGCGTCGCGGGGCACGTCGTGGCCGGCGACGGTGTCGAGGAACCAGGCCCGTCCGGCGTACAGCAGCGCCAGCATCACGACCACGGCGAAGGCCAGGCCGAGGCCTCCTCGCACGAGGGTCCGCCGGCGGTCGTCGGAGAGCACGACGGCGAGGACGAAGGCGACGACCACGGTCAGCGGGAGCACGACACCGGCCGCCTCGACGTAACGCACGTACTTCGTTGCCCGCGCCAACTGCTTGGAATCGACGAGTTCGAACGTGGTGTTGATCTTCACGCCGTCGAACAGGGTGATGCCCTGGTTGTGAAGCTGGCCCTCGAGGGAAGAGGTGATGGCGCCCAGGTCGAGCAGGATCTTGCCGTCCTTGGACGTGACGAGGCCCCCACGCTCGCCCTTCACGAGGGCCACGACCTGTTCGTGGGCGGCCCGATTGGCCAGCGCCCAGAGACGGTCGAACTCCGGAGTCGACAACAGACGTTCGGCGCTCTGTTCGGTCGCAGTGCGCAGACCACTCGCCAGGGTGCCGGCGAGGAACTGCCCCTGTTGTGGCAGTGCCTGGCGGACGAGTGCCTCGACGTCGACGCGCCTGAAGAGCTCCGACGTGACTTTGGACGCCACGGCGGCGTCGATGGCGCGGTTGTTGCTGAGGGGAGCGACCGTCTGCACGTAGCGATCGGTGTTGGTGACCTGGTCGCGCAACCAGATCGAGAACACGGCGAGCGGTGCGAGGACGCATGCGACGACCAACAGCAGGGCTCCGATCGGCCGCCGCCAGTTGCGTCTGGGCCGCACCATGCGGTTCAGCTCGGTAGTGGCGGCCTGGTCGGCCTGGGCGGCCCGCAGACGGTCGACTTCGGCGCGCAGTGAGGCGATCTCGGCCTGGAGCGCCTCCAAGCTGCCCGGCGCCGGTTGGGTCGGGGTCCAACGCGGTTCCTCGCTCGACACGGCTCTTAAGTCTGCCGTGTCGTCACCGTCGGGTGCGGGTTATCCCCGCCAGTTTTCCCGAGCCTCGTTGAGGGCGACGAGCCCGACGATGGCCGCGGCCAGCGGGTCGGCCCACCACCACCCGAAGAGCCGGTCGGCCAGGAGGGCCGCGAGTATGCCCGTGGCGAGGCAGCCGTCGATGAAGGTCAGCGAGGCGTTGGCGATCAGCGGGCGGTTGCCGAGCGAGCGTCCGGTCCGCCGCTTTGCCCACGCCAACATGAACATCACGACGACGGTGGCGGCGATGAACACCGTTCCCACGAGCGACGACTCAGGGTTGTGGCGGGTGACGAAGCCCCGAACCGCCTGGACGAGCAGGTAGACGCCGAGGAGCGCAAAAGCGCCGGCGATCAGGCGCACCGCCCTGCGGGCCCGTGCCGGATCAGCCTCCTCGGGCGCGCCGCCCAGATGCCACAGCACGACGATGGAGGCGAAGACCTCGACGCAGGAGTCGAGGCCGAAGGCGACAAGGGCCAGCGAGTTGGCCGCCAGCCCCGTCGACACCGCGACGACGGCCTCCACGCAGTTCCACGCCGTAGTTGCGTACTCGAGGCGGCGTCCTCGCCGTTCGAGCTGTGCGTCCGAGGGCGTCAACGAGCCCGCCGGGCCTCTTCCTTGAGATCGGCCTCGACCATCATCGTGACCAGCTCGGCGAACGAGACCTTGGGCTTCCAGCCGAGGCGTTCACGGGCCTTGCTGGCGTCGCCAGTGAGGATGTCGACTTCGGCGGGGCGCATGAAGCGCGCGTCGCTCTCGACGTAGTTCTCCCATCCGTCGATGCCCGCGGCCGCAAACGCCAGCTCGAGCAGCTCGCGGATGGTGTGGGTCTCGCCGGTGGCGATGACGTAGTCATCGGGCTCATCCTGCTGGAGCATGAGCCACATGGCCTCGACGTAGTCGCCCGCGTACCCCCAGTCGCGCGCCGCCTCCAGGTTGCCGAGGGTGACCTTTTCCTGCAGGCCGAGCTTGATGCGGGCGACTCCGTTGGAGACCTTGCGGGTGACGAACTCGAGCCCGCGCCGCGGCGATTCATGGTTGAACAGAATCCCGCTGGTTGCGTGCAGCCCGTAGGACTCCCGGTAGTTCACCGTCGTGTAGTGACCGAAGACCTTGGCGGCGCCGTACGGCGATCGCGGATGGAACGATGTCTCCTCGTTCTGCGGTGTCTGGCGGACCTTGCCGAACATCTCCGACGAGGACGCCTGATAGAAGCGGACACGGTTGTCCTGCGTGCCACCGACGACGCGGATGGCCTCCAACATGCGAAGCACGCCGAGCCCGGTGATGTCGGCGGTCAGCTCGGGCTGGCGGAACGAGAGGGCCACGAAGCTGACTGCGCCCAGGTTGTACACCTCGTCGGGCTGTACCTGCTCGACCACGGCGATGAGCGACGACAGGTCCTGCAGGTCACCCTCGATGAGCTCGACCGCGGGGATCTCGTCGCGCACGATCTGACCGCGGGGGTTGTTCTGGCCCCGGATCATGCCGAACGTCTCGTAGCCCTTCGAGATCAGCAGCTCCGCGAGGTACCGGCCGTCCTGGCCGTCGATACCGGTGATCAGCGCACGAGGCATCGCCCGAACCTACCGGGCAGGTCTGAGCGCACTCCGGACTCAGTCACGGTCGGCGCCGAACCCGAACGTGCCGCTGGCCACGACCGCCTGGCTGAACGGACGGGCCAGAGCACGCAGCTCCGAGCAGGCGTCACCGCCCAGCCGCGAGTACGCGTGCACTGCCAGCTGATCGGTCGTGTCCTCGACCGCTTGGCGATGGGTGGCGCCGGATGGGGACAGCCGCAGCTTGTCACCGTCGGCCAGCCAGCCCCGGGATCGCACCGATTCGACGCCGGCCGCCCACTGCTCGTCCGACCAGGCCCGCGTCGCCTTGAGTACCTCTGCCGCCACCTCGCCGGTCGCGGCGTGCACCACCAGTGCCTCGACGCCCGTGAGCCCGGCGGCGGTGAGCGCGGCGATGTGGCCGTCGCCCCGGTACTCGCGCAGCAGGGTCTGGGCGTGCCAGAGCACGAGGTGCGGCTCGTCGGGCCAGTCGAGCTCGACGTGAGCGGCGAACAGAGGCCGCCCGGCGAGTTGCTCGCACGCAGCCTGGGCGGCCGTGCGGGCAAGTTCCGCAGCTCGCGCCATCTCAGGCGTTCCCACTGCTGTGCCGAGGGCTCGGCGCAACGCCGCGTCGGCTGCATCGACGCGGGCGGCCAGGATCTTCTCGGGGGCGCTCGCGCGCCAAGCAGCGGGAATGGCGGCGCGCACCAGGTCGGGATTGAAGTTGAAGAAGGTGGCGATCACCACTTCTGCGGAGATCGGTCCCATGGCGGCGGCGCGGGAGGCGAAGTAGCCCGCCCGGCCGTCGATGCCGAGCGCCGCGTAGCGCTCTGTCGCCTCGGGCGCGAAGTAGATCAGCCCATGGAGCGGCTCCAGGGTGCGCCACGTCTTGCGGGCGACCACGGGATCAACGTTGCTCATTGTTCTCAATTCTGTCGGGGAGGACACCGCACTTTCTCATCCGTTTCTCAAGGCGATCGCAGCGAGCGTCCCCAGGATGTAGCAATGGCACAACGGCCGCGATAGCGCTAGAGAAACAGACGTGGCATACGAACTCCAATCACAACAGGCCACGGTGGATCCTCGGCGAATCGCGACGGCGCAACTGAGCGCCGTGCCCAACGCCCGACCGATCCTCGTGATCGGCGTCGCGCAGCGATCCGGGACTCACCTCGTGCACGACCTGCTGTGCCTCCATCCAGCCTGCACTCCCGCCGTCCGCGAGCGGACGTCCTCAGGCTCGGACTGGGAGCACTACCTCATGCTCTTCGGTGACCGGCTCGACGACTACCGAGCGCAGCTCTTCGCGAACTGGCAGTCGCAGGGCCCCGCCTTCCAACAGCTGCGGTCGACCTTCGACGAGACGATGGCGACCTGGCTCGAGACGTTCCTCGCCCACCTCGGCGCCGGGGCGCGGACTGTCGCGAGATCGCCGTCGGCTGAGAACCTCGACGTGCTGCTCCCGTGGCTTCTCACGCGCGTCGACGTCGTGATGGTTGTCCGTGACCCCCGAGCCGTCCTGCAGTCGGCCCGCATCACGTTCGCGGATTCATTCGAGCGCCGCTTGCGGGCATACGTCAGGAGCGCGCGGGCGATGCTTCGGGCCCGGGAAGCCGGTGCCGTCCTCGTTCGCTATGAGGACTTGCTTCACAACCGACCAGCGGAAGTGCGCCGGCTGCTCCGCTCCTTGGCACTCTCATCCTCGGCCTACGACTTCGATTCGGCCGATCACCTGCCGATCCGAGGGTCGTCGGCCGCGGCGGCCGCCGCCGACCGCTGGCAAGGGGTCCCGTGGCACACCGCCTTCGACGGCGCCGTCCGAGGCGCGCAGCTGCCGGAGCGCCTCCGCCGGCGCGTGGAGTGGACCGCCGGGACCGAGATGGAAGCGTTCGGATATCCCACGCACGAACGCCTCACCGCCAGCTATCAGCTGGAGCTCAGGGCGAGAGACGCCGGCTATCGCGCCGCCCGTAAGGCATCCCGAGCCGTGGCGGCATTCGCGAGAACCGAGCGCTACGTGTACTCGGCCAGAACGTCCGGATCGAGCTAACCCCGGCGCGTCCGACCTCGAAGGGCGGCCAGGCAGAGCGACATGCTCAGCACGCCGACGCCGGCGATGGCGAGGACGGCCTTGAGGAGCGAGTCCCACTGCCAGCCGGTGGTGACGAGGCTGCGAAGGCCCTCGAGCAGGTAGGTCACCGGGTTCCACGCCGCGATCGTGTCGAGCCACCCGCTGAGCTGGCCCCGCGGGACATACGACGAGGTCATGAACAGGAAGGGGAAGAACAGCAGGAAGGCCGAGTTGACGGCGGCCGGGTTGCCGGTCTTCAGGGCGATGGCATAGCCGAAGCCGGCGAAGGCCAGGCTCCAGAGCGCGGCAATCAGGACGAAGGCGACGGCACCGACGATGCCCGCCTCGATGTGGACACCGATGATCACGGCGAGGACGAGGATGGGGATCGTCAACATGCAGGCGATGGCGACGTCGGCGACCATGTGCCCGACGAGGATCGCCAAGCGCCGCACCGGCGTGAGCAGCAGCCGGTCGAGATAGCCGTCCTGGATGTCGAGCACGAGTGATCCCGCTCGGGAGACGCCGGTGACGCCGATGAGTATCGCGGTGGGCAGCATGAACGCCTTGATGTCGAACGACTTGATGTTGTTCTCGGTGATGTGCTGCAAGGTGCCGATGTTGACGATGAAGAAGAACAGGGCGATGAAGATCGGTGGGATCACCGACTCCAGCTCTCGCGGGACGGCGCGGAGGGCCCGCCCGGCGATCGACGCCACGTCCCGGACCGGCGACGCCGGCCGGGCCCGGACTGCGGGCGCGTCCTCGATGACGGGCGCGGGGATGGTGATGGTTGTCACTGGCCGACCTCCACGAGCTCGTTGTAGTCAGAGTGTTGGGCGCGTTCGGATTCGTTCTCGATGCGGTTGCCGGTGAGCTCGAGGAACACGTCGTCGAGCGTCGGCGTGCGCAGCGTGAGGTGACGCACGGTGCCGACACCGTCGAGGGCAACGGCGACGGCGCCGATGGTTGCGGCGCCGTCGGTAGCGGTGATCACCATCTCCTCCCCATGCACCTCGACACCGTGGACGCCACCCACCCGCTCGACTTCCTCACGAGCAGCGCCGGACGCGCGCCCTTCGAGACGGGCGACGATGACGTCGTTGCCGACGCTGCGCTTGAGAGCGGCGGGCGTGCCCTCGGCCACCAGGCGGCCGTCGTTGATGATGCCGACCCGGTCGGCGAGCTCGTCGGCCTCCTCCAGGTACTGCGTCGTCAGGAAGATGGTCATGTTGAGCTCGCGGTTGAGGCGGCGGACCTCTTCCCACATGCGGGCCCGGCTCACCGGGTCAAGGCCAGTCGTCGGCTCGTCGAGGAACAGGACCTCGGGGTCATGTACGAGGGCGGCGGCCACGTCGAGTCGGCGCTTCATCCCGCCCGAGTAGGTGGCGATGGGCCGGTCGAGGGCGTCGCCGATGTCGATGAGGCGGGCCAGGTCGTACAGGCGCCGCTCGATCTCGCTCGTCGACAAGCCGTACAGGCGGCCCTGCAGGCGCAGCAGCTGCACGCCCGTCTGCTTGGGGTCGAGGGCCGCCTCCTGGAGGGCGACGCCGATGCGGAGGCGCACCTTCTCGGGTTCGTCGGCAACGTCGTGGCCGGCGACGACGGCCCGCCCCGCACTCGGCGTGAGCAGCGTGCAGAGGACCCGCACGGTCGTCGACTTACCGGCTCCGTTGGGCCCGAGGAAGCCGTAGATCTCGCCCCTGGGGATGTCGAGGTCGAGGTCGTCGACCGCCGTCGTTCCGTTGAATCGGCGGACGAGGCCCTCGGCTCGGATCGAAGTCTCAGTGGGATTCATAGCTCCATCATGGGGGGTCAAACAGGCCATCCTCTGACCTGTTTCGGGAGAAATTGCAAGGCTGTGATCCGCTATCGCTGGTTTGTGTGCGCATGACGCACACAAGTCAGCGAAAGCAGGGCGGGCTCAGCCGCGAGCCGGCATCGCCTCGTTGGGGGCGACGAGCTTGAACTGGGCACCCATGGGGTCCGTCGCTGTGGCCAGGCGCCCGTAGGGGGTGTCCTCCGCGTCGACCACGGTGGCCCCGCCGAGCTCGCCGATCCGCTTCAGGGTGGCGTCGGCGTCGTCGACGCCGAAGTACACCGACCAGTGGGCGGGGACGCCCTCGGGCAGGAACGCCGAGGCGTCCATGATCCCGGCCAGCTGCTCGTCGCCGTTCCTGAGGACCGTGTACCGGAACTCGGGGCTGTCGCCGACGGTCTCGGTGTCCCACCGGAACACGTCGCGGTAGAAGGCGATGGACGCGTCGTAGTCGCGCGTCCAGAGCTCGAACCAGCTCGGCGTGTTGGCCTCGCCGAACTCCCTGAAGCCGGGATGGGTGCCGGGCTGCCACCCGCCGATCGCGGCGCCGCCAGGATCGGTGACCACGAGCATCGTTCCCAGGTCGGCCACGGCCATGGGCGGGACGATCACCTGGCCGCCGTTGTCCTTGGCGGCGTCGACCGTCTTCTGGGCGTCGTCAGTCGCCAGATACACCGACCAGATCACGGGCCGGGCCGCATCGTCCTGCGTGCTCATGCCGCCCGCGATCCAGCTGCCGTCCTTGGTGAAGTTGAAGTAGCCGCCGAATTCCGCCTGGGGGTCCTCGGCGCCCCACCCCAACAGCTCGCTGTAGAAGGCGCGGGCCCGCTCGGTGTCGGACGTCATCAGGTCCACCCAGCACGGGGCTCCGATGGGGGCGCGGTCTCGGGTCGGCATCGCAGGGGCTCCTTCGTGTGTGGTCACAACTGCTGACCCCTGTACGACGCTGGGCGGCCCCCGAACTCATCGGTCAGACTCCCCGGCGGTTGCCCCAGAGCAGGATGTGCAGACGAGTGCTCAGGTTCCAGCCCCGTTTGACGACGTCGTCGGCCAATGCCGCCGATCGCCGGAGCAGAGTCTGGGAGTCGGTGCCCTCGGGCATGATCCAGATTCCTGTCAGCCCGCACTCCTCGACGATGACGTCGACCTCGTGGAGGTCGGCGGACTCACACACGACGAACTTGAACACGGCTCGACCCGTGGCCTGAAAGACGCGCAAGACGTCGGGCTGGTACCGCCGCTCGACGGGGTTCCCCGAGTTGGCCAGCTTCGGCGAGACGTTCCACTGGTCGACGTCCAGACCCGGCGCAATCGTCCCAGCCGTCTCGACTTCGACGCGGTACTCCCGGTCGTGCAGAGCGTCGACCAGCGGTCTGAGCTGTCGCTGCTGGAGCAGCGGCTCGCCGCCCGTGACGACGACCATGTCGACGCCCATCGCCTCGACGGCTGCCACCACCTCCGCGACCGGCACCTCGTGCAGCTCGGTGTCGGGGTCGAACCGGTCCCACGCCCACGTCTGCGGTTCGTCACACCACACGCACGCTTGGTTGCAACGCCCGAGCCGGACGAAGCCGCACCGGCGCCCGGTCGACGGCCCCTCACCTTGCACAGTCGGGCCGAAGCACTCGTTGACGACGAGGTTCACAGCGCCGGGTCGACGACGCCGGCCTCGGCGAAGCCCTTGGCCCGCAGGCGGCAGGCGTCGCACTCGCCGCAGGGGCGGTCGAAGCCGAGGTAGCAGGACCACGTGAGCTCGAGCGGAGCTCCGACCTCGACGCCGAGGCGAACGATGTCGGCCTTGGTGAGGTCGATGAGCGGCGTGCGGATCTCGACCGGCCTGCCCTCGACGCCGCGCTTGAGCGCCAGTGCCGCGGTCTGCCGGAAGGACTCGATGAACTCGGGCCGGCAGTCGGGATAGCCGCTGTAGTCGAGGGCATTGACGCCGAGGTACACGGCGCCGACGTCGCGTGCTTCGGCGACGCCCATCGCCACCGACAGGAAGATGAGGTTGCGGGCCGGGACGTACGTGACGGGGATGACGTCGGTGTCCACGCCGTCCACGGGAACGGCCACGCCGGCATCGGTGAGCGCCGAACCGCCCCACTGGGAAGCATCGAGGGAGACCGGCAGCCACTCGGCGCCGTAGCGGTCGGCGACCAGGCGGGCCCGCTCGATCTCCACGCGATGCCGCTGCCCGTAGTCGAAGGTGAGGGCGACGAGGTCTTCGCCGTCCCTCGCCGCCAACGCCAGACACACGGTGGAGTCCAAGCCACCGGAGAGCACGACGACCGTTATCGCCGCACCTCGACCACGCTGACGCTCGTTTTCACACGCTTCACGCTATGCCTGGCGAGCAGGGACCGACGGGGGCGGCGGCGAAACCTACTCCCGGGTAACAAAAGGGGGGGACCGCTCAGATGCGCCGCCGGACCGTCGTCGTCACACTCGCCGCACTTGCGATAGCGGCCACCGCCCTCGCCCCGGCACTGGCCTCGACACCGGTCGTCGATCCCACCGTTCCCGCCGGCCGGGACGTCGAGCCCGTCGTGCTCACCGGCGCCTCCTTCCCGAAGTGGGCCGCGCCCGCAGAGGTGACAGCCAAGGTCCCGTCGGTCGCAGGTGGAAGCTGCACGAGCGGAAACAACGCCTGCACCCACAACACCTACGAACAGCCCGAGGTGGCGACCGGCGACAAGCTCGGCTCGGGCGTCGACGTCCACAAGCTGCTCGGCTACCGCTGGAACGGGCACAAGTTCGAGCAGATCCCGTTCCAGGTCGACGAGCTGGCGACGCGCTACATCTCGAACAACGCCTCGACGTTCTCCTTCTACAGCGAGACCGACCAGCACCCGACCTATGTGTTCGACCAAGAGCGATTCCGATGGACGAAGTCCGACCCCGCCAACCCGTGCCACGCCATCGCCGACGGCCCCACGTCGACACCCGACCCCGTGCCCGGCCTCGACACCAACGACGAGCTCGCGTTCATGGCCTCCGACGCCGGGCCCCAAGCGCCCGCCAACGCCGACGTTCCCAAGGGAATCGCGGGAACGTCGCGCGTGGAGGTACGTGACCCGCTCGCACCCGGAAAGGTCTCCTTCGTCTACGTCATGCTCGCCGGCAACGACAAGCACGCACCGACGCCGAAGTACAACGCCTCCAACGGCTACGTGCGCTACCAGCCCGACGCCGACAGCGACACCTTTCTCTACTCGCAGTCGGCGTACAGCTCCTACGGCAACGCGGCCAAGGGTCCGTACTTCGACCCGGCCACCAACACCTGCGTCACGGATCCGGCCCAGTGGAAGCAGCGCCGCCCGAAGGACACCGCGTGGGTGAAGACGCCGCGCTACCAGTTCCGATACGACGGCCGATGGTTGATGACGGGCGTGCAGGTCGCCCCGCCCGGTGTCACCAATCACCTCACGCATGACCCATCGACCTGGCGGTACGGGCCTGACCTCGTCGACCAGTGGAAGGCCCGAGCCTTCCAGCAGCGCCCGGGCGGCACCACGCCCTGCTGCGGCTACGAGGAAGAGGTCAACAACTGGGGTGGCTCGTCGATTCTCATGGGCGTGCGGGCCGGTCCGGTGCGTGTGATTCGCTCGACGTGGGGCGCCGACTCGTCCACCAACAACGTCCGGACCGAGTACTTCTACCGGGACGAGTTCCGGACCAACGACGACCTCCGCGTGCACGTCGTTCCACCCGCCGACGGCATCTACAGCCAGTGGGACTTCAACGCCGCCAAGGTGTCGACGTACTACAACGCCTACGTCCCGAAGGGCGTGCCGGCCGACGGGCGCAACGACGAGGTGTTCGGCAACATGCACCTCCACTCCGGCCCCGACGGGCTGCACCTGAAGGACGGCGACCAGGTCCCCGTCGTCGGCCCCATCGACGCAGGGACACCGGGGACGCACGAGGGCAACTGCGGCAACACGCCACTCGAGAAGTCCTGCATCGACAACGACATCGACGTCCCAGACCCGACGTTCTCAGGCCCGCTCGGCACGCTCAGTTACGAAGAAGTCGCCGGCCCGAACGGGACGTGGGTCGACCGGACGACGGTCAAGCAGGTGACGGGCGGCACGGCGTACGGGCTCGTAACCGTCCCCTACTACCGGGACGACAGCTGCTTCGACGACGGCACCGGGTCCGACCCCGGGCCCCACGTCCGGCCCCGGGCCACCGACCCCACCGTCGACAGCCTCGGCCACCCGCGCGTCTGCTGGCAGCCCTCGGACGGCGACCCGTCGGCGCAGCCCGCGGGCCAGGCGCCCGACCACTTCTATCAGGGCGACATCGCCACCCACGGGGTGCACATCGAGCTCATCGCCGACTCCGACAACGCCTTCACCACGGTCCCTCTCGACGAGATCGACGCCGAGCAGACCGTCGTCCTCCTGCCCGGCGAGCACGGGAACGTCGGTGAGCAGTACGGCCGAGGCCCCGAGAAGCCCCTCGTGGCCACGGCCGTGCCGATGAGCTAGCCGCTCAGCGATAGAGCTCCACCAGCTCGGACGCGATCTGGGCGATTCGCTCGCGCAACTCGACGGGCTCGACGACCTCCAGGCCGGCGCCGACGCCGGCGATCTCGCCTGCCAACGAATGCACGTTGTGGCCGCGGAGCTCGACTTCGACGCGGCCGTCGGAACCGGTGGGCCCGATGCGGACCCGGTTGCCCAGGACCCACCGGCAGACGTGAAGCGTCTCGGGCGTCGCCCATGCCCGGGCGTGGAACGGCGTCCGCCGCTGCTCGACTTCGTCGCTGATCAGCCGCCACGCTTCTTCGAGGTCGAAGCGGTCGGGACGGACGACCGGGTCGCCGGTGGGTTCGACAGACGTCATTCGGTCGACGCGGAAGGTGCGCAGCCCGGCTTCTGTATCGGCGATCATGTACCACGTCGTGCCTTTGGCCGCGAGCCCGAGCGGATGGACGACGCGCGTGCTCGGCTCGCGGGTCCGGGCGACGTAGGCGAGCGTGATCTGCTCGCCGTCGACCACCGCCTTCTGCACGGCGTCGAGAAGGGGCGGCACGGGCCGGGGCCTGCTGTAGCCGTCCCACCCCGTCGGATCGACAACCACCGCCGTCGTCGCCGCCTCGGCGCCGGAGCGCAACGGTTCCGGGAGGGCGCGCACCAGCTTGCGCAGCGCGGCCTTCACTTGGGGTGTGGCCATCGGCGACGGGCCGGCGACGAGGAACAGGGCGCGCGCCTCCGACGCCGTCAGACCGCTGAGGTCGGTACGGCCGCCGCCCGCCAGGCGCCAGCCGCCGTTGCGGCCCTGCTGGGAGTAGATGGGGATGCCGGCCATGCCGAGGGCCTCGAGGTCGCGGCGCGCCGTGCGCTCCGACACCTCCAGTTCCTCGGCCACCTCACCAGCCGTCACCTGCCCGCGCTGCTGAAGCAGAAGCAGGATGGCGACCAGACGATCGGCTCGCACCCTTCGACTATGACAGACAAACCGGCCAGCCTCTGACCGGTTTCTCTTGGGAGATCAGCTTCGGCAGGTGCGACTGGACCAGTAGATTCGGGCCGTGTTGGAGGCCGACGTCGTCGTGGTGGGCGGCGGCCCGGCGGGTGCTGCTGCCGCCATCACCCTGGCCAGGGCGGGCCGTGATGTCGTCGTCGTCGACCGGGCCCGCTTCCCGCGCGACAAGTGCTGCGGCGACGGGCTGACGGCTGGTGCTCTTCGCCACCTGGAGGCGCTCGGCCTCCGCCCCGACACGGTGGCGTCATGGCAGACGGTCGACGACGTGTGGGTGCGCTCGCCGTCGGGGCGCGCCGTGTGCTTTCCAATGCCGCGCGGCCAAGGCGTGTTCGCGGCCGTCGCCGAGCGGGCAGACCTGGACGCCGCCTTACTCGATGTGGCGCGCGCCGCTGGCGCCAAGGTCCACGACGGCCACGGACTGACGGGCGCCCGAGCGGTCGACGGCCACATCGAGCTCGACGTCGATGGGCTTGGTCTGGTGCGCGCGCCCTACGCCATCGGAGCCGACGGGATGTGGTCGCCGCTCCGCAAGGCCCTCGACGCCGAGGAAGCCGGCTACCTCGGCGAGTGGCACGCCTTCCGCCAGTACTTCAGTGGGGTGGGCCCCAAGGCGGCCGACCTGTGGGTGTGGTTCGAGGCCGACCTCTTGCCGGGCTACGCGTGGTCGTTCCCCCTCCCCAACGGCCGGGCCAATGTCGGCTTCGGTATCCAGCGCAGCTCGGGCATCCCCGTCCGGCGCATGAAGGAGCTGTGGCCTGACCTGCTCGGCCGCGCTGCCGTGCGCGACGTCCTCGGCCCCGACGCCGTCGCCGAAGCACCGCACCGGGCGTGGCCCATCCCGGCGCGCGTCGACAAAGCTCGTCTCCATGCGGGGCGGGCGCTCTTCGTCGGCGACGCGGCCGCCGCCACCGACCCGATGACGGGCGAGGGCATCGCGCAAGCGCTCGTTACCGGCCGGCTGGCCGCCGACGCCATCCAGCGCGGAGGCCCCAACCATGCCGAGAACGTCGCCGCCGCGTACGAGCGCGCCGTGCGCCACGAGCTCGTAGCCGACCACCGCATGTCGATGCTGCTGGGCCGCGCCCTCAAGCACCGCAAGGGCGCCCGCGGCGCCGTCCGCATCGCCGGCGCAACCGACTGGACGAGGCGCAACTTCGCCCGCTGGCTGTTCGAGGACTACCCGCGGGCCGTGCTTGTGACGCCGCGACGCTGGCGTAACGGAATGTTTACGGGGGCGGGAGCGTACGCGTAAGACGGCGGCCGCTGGCCCACACTGTGGGCATGTCCTCCACTCACGGCCCGCTCACGTGCCCGGCCTGCCGGGCCATCGACAAGGCCGACGGCGTCGAAGACGGCAACCTGTTCCCGGTCTTCATCAAGCGCATCGGCAACGAACGCACGATCCTCGACTCGGTCAAGCGCGCTCAGGACCGAGCCGCCGACCGCGTCACGTCGTTCGCCGGCTCACTGAACTTCGTCTACCTCCACTCGGTGTGGTTCGGCGTGTGGATCCTGATCAACATCGGGCTCATCGGAAGCGCGGCGGTCTTCGACAAGTTCCCGTACGGGCTGCTGACGATGATCGTGAGCCTGGAAGCGATCTTCCTCTCGACGTTCGTCATGGTGAGCCAGAACCGGCAGGCGGCCAGGGCGGACATCCGCAGCCAGCTCGACTTCGAGACCAACCTGCGAGCGGAGATCTGGGCCGTCCACATCGGCCAGGCCCTCGGCGTCGACATCGATCACGTCGAAGAGGTCGTACGCGTCGCCATCGAGGGATCGAAGGCCGAGCTTGACGACAGTTAGCCGCGTCGAGTTTCGGCCCAGGTCTTGCCGGTTTCGACGTCGATGTCGTGGGGCAGGCCGAGGACCCGCTCGGCGACGATGTTGCGCTGCACCTCTGACGTGCCGCCGCCAACCGTCAGTGCGGCCGAGAACAGGAAGCCGTAGTTCCAGCTGCCGTCGCTTTGGCCGAGCGGACCGGTGGTGGCCAGCATTCCCGCCGTCCCCGCCAGATCCTTCGCAAGGTCCATGACGTGCTGGCCGTGCTCGTCGGCCAGAGCCTTGCGCACCGACGCCTCCGGCCCCGGGGGGCGGCCCTGCACGGCGGCGGTGACCGTCCGCAGACGGATGAGGCGCAGGATCTCGGCCTCACAGAAGATCGACGCCAAGCGCTGACGCAGGATCGGATCGTCGACGCCGCCGGCCTTGCGCAACAGGTCGAGCAGGTCGAACGCGGTCGGTCCGTTGCCCCAGAGCACGCCGCCGGTCGAGAGTGACACCCGTTCGTTGGAGAGCGTGACCTTGGCTAGCGCCCAGCCCCGGTTCTCCTCGCCGACCAGGTGCTCGGCGGGAATGCGCACGTCGTCAAAGAAGACCTCGTTGAACGTGTGCAGGCCGGTCATCTCGATGATGGGCCTGATCTCGATGCCGGGCAGGTTCATCGGGCACACGAAGTACGAGATGCCCTGGTGCTTCGGCGCCTCGGGGTCGGTGCGGGCGATGAGGATGCCGAACTTGGCGATGTGGGCAAACGACGTCCAGATCTTCTGCCCGTTCACGACGTAGACGTCGCCGTCGCGGACCGCCCGCGTCGACAGGTTGGCGAGGTCGGACCCGGCGCCCGGCTCACTGAAGAGCTGGCACCACATCTCCTCGCCCGCGAGCATCGGCAG
>DASZJL010000107.1:0-9573 GCA_035948135.1 Acidimicrobiales bacterium
GGGCCACGAAGGCGTTGCGCCGCGCCGTCGAGGGTCGGAGGGAAGGCTCATGAGGACATCCGAGCTGCGAGGCTTGCTAGAGCAGTTGGAAGACGCTGCTGCACCCGAGCCCAGCCCTGTCTTCGTCGCCAAGTTGGAAGCCGACCTCCGCGCCATGGCCGAGGTCGATGCGGATCCAGCCCCTCGGCACAGCGCCGGCCGTCGTCGGCGCCTACTGCTGGCTGCCGCGCCGGTGGCGGCGTTGACTGCCGCAGCCGCCGCGGCGGCGATGACCCTGCTGCCGGCCAAGCCCGATCCCCGCCAAGTGAAGACCGCCGACCCGGGGGTGACGACACCGGCGCCGCCGCTCGAGCAACCTCCGTCTTCGGTCCCGACGCCGACGACGATGACGGTTGCACCTCCGCCGTGGCTGCCTCCCGCCGCCGCCCCGCCGGCCGCGTCGCCGCCCACCACGGCCGCCGTCCACGCCAGGCCGGTCACGGCCGCTCCCGGACCGGGCGAGCACCCGACGCCGACGGTTGTGCCCCCGCGGGAGCCGGTCAACACGACCGTCCCGCCCGTGACGACCACGACCGTTCCCGCGCCCGAGACGCTGAGCCTCCACTGCATGACAGGCACGACCGGTGGCAATCCCGTCGTGGGCTGCACGTGGAGCCCGAGCACCTCGCCGTCGTTCAAGTGGTACCGGCTGTGGCGCGAGTCGCAGGGCTCGCCGATGACCGTCGTGTTCCAGAGCGACAACAAGACGACAACCAAGTACTACGACCAGGCCGTGCAGGCGGGAACGAACTACTACTACAAGGTCGACGTCACCGACGCCGCCGGCAACGTGATCGGCACCAGTACGGTCGCCCCCGTCACCTGCTGCTAACCGCTGTGTGCACCATTCCGTGAGCAGAAACCCACCGCACACGTGGATCAGTGTTCACGGAATCAGCAACTGCGGGCCGCAGCCGAAAGCGAGCGCATTACTTGAGGGGTGTGAAGTCTCCGCCGGACAGGTTGGCGAGCTCGTTGCCGTCGGCGTCGCCGATGACGGTGGCTTGGGCGCCACGGGCTGCAGAGGGGCACGGTGCCACGCTCGGGGCTGACACACCCGGCGGCAGCGGCGGCGCCCCGCCACCGAAGTTGACGACTTCCACGCCATCGGTCACAACAAGCCACGCGGGAACGCCGCTGACCCGGCGCGCGCCTTGCAGGGTGTGGTTGGCGTCAGTACCGACAATGACGAGGTTCCCCGTGAATAGTCCGAAGCGGGCAACTGTTCTCGTTCCCGAAGTGTTGGCGCTCACATTGCCGGTGGTGGCTGCGATGGCGATTGCCTCGTGGGCTGAGCGTCGCGGCGCGGCGCTCGGAGGGGCGGGGTCCACCCGGAAGGTGCCGAGGGCCGGGCTTCCAGGGTCGTAGCCAGGAGTCGCCCAGCCCTCCTGGAGTCGCTCATTCGATGACGACACCGTTGACTGGCTGACGACGGTCGTCGCTGGCGGGCACGGTTGCGTTGCGGGCATCGGCGGGGTGTAGGGGACCTGAACGGAGTGGCCCGATCCACATACTTCGTAACTGGGCGGCACTCCGGGCGGGCCGACCGTCGTCGGCGGGCAGATCGACATTGAGGGGACCGACGAGCTGTGGGTGACCAGGCCCGACTGGCTCGTTCCACATGCGGAGGCGCCCAGGGCGAGCAACAAACCAACCCGCCAGGGAAACCGCAACATGTGCCAAGTGTGTCAGGCGAAGTGCTGAAGCGGGTCCCAAAGTGCTTCAGGAGTTGGTGGGGTAAGAACTGGGCGTGCTCGAGCGGAATCCGTGGCGGCGCGTGCAGCTGGCGATCTTCGCGGTGCTCGTCGTGCTGGCGGCCGGGACGCTGGGCTTTGCGTTGATCTTCAACGTCGGTGCCCTGCAGGCGCTGTTCGACACCGTGACGGTGGTGAGCACGTTGGGCTACCGGCAGGTGCCCGACACCACGGGTGAAGAGGTGTTCATCATCGTGCTGATCCTGCTCGGGGTCAGCACGGTGCTCTACGCCTTCAGCGTCGTGCTGGAGGTCATCATCGAGGGCCAGCTGGGCGACGTGTTCGGGAGGCGCCGCATGGAACGGAAGATCGGGGCGATGAGCGGCCATGTCATCGTCTGCGGGTGGGGCCGGGTGGGGCGGGCGATCGTCGGTCAGCTCGGGTCCGACCTGGACGTCGTGGTCGTGGACAACGACCCGACCCGGATCGCCGAGATCCCGTGCCCCAATGTGCAGGGCGATGCCACGGACGACGCCGTGCTCCGGCGGGCCGGGATCGAACGCTGCCGAGCGCTGGTGGCGGCGGTGACCAGCGACGCTGACAACCTTTACCTCACGCTGACCGGGCGAACGTTGCGGCCCGAGCTCTTCATCGTCGCCCGGGCCCGCATCACCTCCTCAGAGGACAAGCTGCTCCGCGCCGGCGCCAACCGCGTCGTCAACCCGCAGGCGATAGGCGGCGCCCGCATGGCGGCCTTCGTGCTGCAACCCCACGTCACCGAGTTTCTCGACGTGGTCATGCACGGGACCGACGTCGAGTTCCGCCTGGAGGAGGTCGAGTTGGCGGCCGGGTCGTCGATCGCGGGCCAGACGCTGCGGGACGCCCACGTGCGCGACCGAACGGGTGCCCTTGTGCTGGCGCTGCGAGGGGCGCACGGCGGGTTCACCACGAACCCACCGCCCGAGACGGTGATGGAGGCCGGTCACATCCTCATCGCCATCGGGACCCCGGCCCAGCTCACAGCGTTGGAGGATCTGGTGGCCGGGGGTCAGGCCGGCGGTGACGGCGGGATGCCGCGCAGCGCGTCGGCACCGTAGACGGGCTCCGCGAACGGCGTGTAGTCGGGGCCGCGTCTGAGCGAGTGGCCGCCGTCGATGCTGATGGCCTGACCGGTGATCCACGCCGACTCCGGACCGGCGAGGAAGCGGATCAGCTCGGCGATCTCGTCGGGATCGCCGGCCCGCCCGAGCGGCGTCTGGGTCAGGTAGCTGTCGAGCACGTCGGGCGTGGCCAGGATGCCGGCCACCAACTCGGTGTCGACGAGGCCGGGGCGCACCGCGTTTACGCGCACGTTCGAGCGCCCGAGCTCGTCGGCTGCCACCTTCACGAGCATGTCGATGCCCGCCTTACCGACCGCGTAGGCGCCGAGGTAGGGGTGACTCACCGCCGCGGCGATCGACGACACCGCGACGATGCTGCCGCCACCGTTGCGGACCAGGTACGGCGCGGCGTGCTTGATCGTGAGGAACGTGCCGACGACGTTGACCTCTACGGTGGCCCGGAACTCCTCGACGCCGGTGACGACGAGGGGCCCCATGTGCGACGACCCTCCGGCGTTCGCCACCGCCATGTGCAGGCCCTGCGGGGCGCGGTCGGCGGCCGTGGCCACGGCCTTGACGACGTCGTCCTCGACGGTGACGTCGGCGACGACCGCGGTGACGTCGCCGACACGGCTGAGTTGCTCGACGGCCGCGTCCAGACGCTCCTTGTTGCGCCCGCAGATGGTGACGACGGCGCCGTCGGCCGCCAGCCGCTTCGCCGTGGCCAGACCGATGCCGCTTCCGCCGCCGGTGACGAGGGCACCAAACCCGTCGAGCACGCCCGTCACGCGCGGAACTGGGGGATGACCTCGGTGCCCATCAGCTCGATGGTGCGCATCACCGTCTCGTGTGGGATCTTCCACGGGTTGACCAGGCAGAGCAAGAGGTCGACGCCGGCCTGCTCGTAGCGGCGGCACGCCTCGATGCAGTCGGCCGGCGTGCCCACGACACAGGCCCCTTCGTCGATCAGGTACTCCATGCTCAGCAGGTCGAGCATGCCCTCGTCGTCGGTCCTCTTCATGTCCGCCGCGTAGCTGTAGTTGCCCAACTCCTGCTTGCGCTCGGCCATCCACCCGGCCACGGTGGCGATCTGGCGGGCGCCGGTCTTCGGATACCACTCGAACGAGTCGCGTGCCGCGGCGACGGCGGCGTCGCGGTCGTCCCCGCACAGCGTCATCGTGAACGTGGCCGCCTGGTCGTGCACGTAGCTGCCGATGGGCTGGTCGCAGCGCTCGACTGCCTCCCGGTAGATGTCGATCCGGCGCTTGACCTCTTCGGGCGAGACGCCAACCGCGAACGAACACAGCCCCAGGCCGAGGCTGCCGACCTGGCGGTGGCCGTCGTCGCTCGTCGTGGCGCCCCACAGTGGCGGGTGCGGCTTCTGAATCGGCTTGGGGAGCACGCGCCGCTTCGGCATGTCCCAGTACTTCCCGTGAAACTCGTACTCGTCGTTGGTCCAGCAGCCGACGACGTGGCCAATGGCCTCCTGCCACATCTCGCGCGTCTCGTGCGGGTCGACGCCGAAGCCCTCGAGCTCGGGCCGCGTGGAGGACCGGCCGGTGCCCATGTCGACCCGCCCATTGGAGACCAGGTCGAGCACGGCGACGGATTCGGCCGTGCGCACCGGGTGGTTGTAGGGCTTGGGCATCAGCCGCACGCCGTAGCCGATGCGGATGCGCTCGGTGCGCGCCGCGATGGCGCCGTACAGCACTTCGGGGTTCGAGCAGTGCGAGTACTCGGACAGGAAGTGGTGTTCGACCGTCCAAAAGGCGTCCCAGCCGTAACGGTCACCGGCGACCGCCTGCTCGATCGTGTTCTGATAGGCGCGCAACTCGCTCTGCTCGTCCCACGGGCGGGCGACGGGGATCTCATAGAAGAGGGCGAACCGCATCGCCCCACTATTGCGCGACGGAGGCGACGTGAGCCGGTTCGAAGGCAGGACGGTCGTGGTGACTGGAGCGGCGTCGGGGATCGGGAGAGCCACTGCCGACCGCCTGACCGACGAAGGGGCGAGGGTCGTGGGCGCCGACCTGGCCGGCGGTGACGGGATCCGCGCTGTCGATGTCACCGACGAGTCGGCCGTCTCCGCCCTGATGGACGAGGCGGGCGACCGGCTCGACGGCGTCGTGAACGCCGCGGGGGTCGCGGGTGGCGGGCCCGTCCACCTGCTTGACGAGGCGTCGTGGCGTCAGGTGATCGAGGTGAACCTCACCGGCACGTTCTTCGTCGTCAAGCACGCCGTGCGGCGCATGCTCGAACAAGAGCCAGTTGCGGGGGAGCGGGGGTCGATCGTCACCCTGGCCAGCATCGAGGGACTGGAAGGCACGGCCGGGGGCAGCGCCTACAACGCGTCCAAGGGTGGCGTCGTGCTGCTGACCAAGAACGTCGCCATCGACTACGGCCGGCGAGGTATCAGGGCGAATGCCATTTGCCCGGGCTTCGTCGAGACGCCGATGACGGCGATGATCTTCGACATGGAGGGAATGGAGGTGCCCAAGGCCGCGATCGTCCACGAGCACAAGCTGGGCCGCTGGGCCCGCCCAGAGGAGATCGCCGCCGTGGCCGCCTTCCTTCTGTCACCGGACGCCTCCTTCGTCACCGGTCAGGCCGTCGCGGTCGACGGCGGCTATCTGGCGGGGCGGGACCACGGCGTCACCGAGCTGCTCGGCCTGGCTTGACCAGCTCGCGCACCGCGTTGGCCACCATCAGGGCGGCGGCCACGCGCGGGTAACGGGTCCATCGCACCCCGGTGGGTTCGAGCTCCGGCTCGCTCGGGGGCTGCGGCTGGAGTGCGGGCGGCGTCTCGGGCTCGTCGACGGGCTCGTCGACGGGCGCCGGCGCGGGCTCCGGCGGGGGTGGCTCGGCCCGGTCGCCAACGGTGAACTGTTGGGCGCCGCCCACCCAGTCGGCCGTGAGGTAGTGCCGCCGGGCGGGTTGGCCATCGTCGACGTGGGCCTGGTGGCGGAACCCCAAGGCGATGCCCAGGGCCACGGCCGCCACGCCGGCGAGAACCAGCACCCATGCGGCCAGGACAAAGCCGGTGGCGTCGGGCGTGGCGACGAGGACGACGACGAGGGCGGCCAGGCCGGCGACGGCGAGGACTGCTCCCAGTGGTCGGTGCTGCAGGTGCTGCATAGTCGCAATTTGCCCACGCGGCGAACGGTCCAATCCCCCTACTCTTGAAGAGATGCAAGAGAGCGGGTCGATCTACGCGGAGGGGCGGGCTCGGCTCGCCGACCTTGTGGTGGCGGCCGACCCCGAAGGCACGACGTCGCCCGTGCCCGGCTGCCCCCAGTGGGCGGTGAAAGACGTCATGGCCCACGTCGCCGGGGTCTGCGCCGACGTGCTGGCGGGCAACCTCGACGGTGTCGCCACCGAGCCGTGGACGGCGGCCCAGGTCGCCGGGCGCAAGGACAAGTCGTTGGCCGAGATTCTCGAGGAGTGGTCGGAGGTTGCGCCACAGGTCGAAGCGATGGCACCCGCTTTCCCGGCTCGCGTCGACGAGCAGTGGATCCTCGACCTCACGACCCACGAGCAGGACATCCGCGGCGCCCTCGACTGCCCGGGTGCTCGCAACTCTGCCGGGGTGCTGGTCGGCGTCGACTTCGCCGCCACCATGGGGCTGGCGGGGAGCATCGACGCCCGTCGCCTTCCGCCCCTGCGAGTGAAGGCGGGCGAGGTCGAGTGGGTGCTCGGCGAGGGCGACCCGGCCGCATCCGTCGAGGGCCCGCCATTCGAGTTGTTCCGGGCGCTGACGGGGCGCCGTAGCGAGGCGCAGGTGCGGGCGCTGCGCTGGGAGGGCGACGTCGATGTGTTCGTGCCCGCCTTCGAGTTCGGGCCGTTCACGTTCCCGGCCGCAGATCTCGTGGAATAGAGGCCTGTCCGATTTGTCCGCGTGATTGATCGGTCAAGCATCGGGGCGTAGCGTTTCCCGACATGGCGACCGAGGGGAATGGGGACGGAGCCAGGGCGCGGGTGGTGCTCGTCGACGACGAGCCCGACATCGTCTATCTGGCTCGCACGCTGTTCGAGCGCGACGGGCGGTTCAACGTGGTGGGCGAGGCGAGCGACGGCGAGGAAGCCGTCCGGCTGGCCGAGCGCCTGCAACCGGAGGCCGTGCTGCTCGACATCCTGATGCCGGGCATGGACGGGTGGGAGGCACTACCGCTCATACGTCGGGTGGCGCCCGCTACCGCCGTGGTCGTGGTGTCGGCGCTGGGTCGGCGCCAGGACGTCGCCGAGCGGGCCAGTTCACTGGGTGCCGCGGCCTACGTCGAGAAGGCCAAGCTCGGTTCGACACCTGAGCTGGTGGCGGCGGTCTGCACCGACGACTGACGCTGTCTGCTGACTTCTCCGAGTCGCTACTGTCCTGCGCAATGACGCTGGACGGGCGGGTCGCGCTGGTCACCGGGGGGAGCCGGGGCATCGGCAAGGCGATCGCCCTGGCTCTCGCGGCCGACGGCGCGAACGTCGCCATCAACTACCGCCGCGACGAAGGCGCGGCCCGGGAGACGGTCGGCGAGATCGAGGGGTTGGGTCGCAAGGCGGCCGCCTACCAAGCCTCGATCGACGACCTCGAGGCCGATCAGGCCATGGTCGACGAGGCGCTGGCCACGTTCGGCCACGTCGACATCCTCGTGAACAACGCCGGCATCGCAAGCCGCGGTGGCTCGGTGGCCAAGACAGACCCGGCCGAGCTGATCCGAGTGATCGGCACCCACGCCATCGGCGCCCACCACCTGTGTCGCATGCTCGTGCCCCAGATGCGTGAGCGGGAGCGCGCCGACATCGTGATGATCTCGAGTGTCGCCACCCGGCAGATGGCGGGCGGGGGAGCGCCGTACAACATGGCCAAGGCTGCCCTCGAGGCGCTCGCCCTGACTCTCGCGAACGAGGAGAAGACCCGAGGCATCCGGGTGAACGTCGTGGCCCCGGGCCTGGTCGATACCGAGATGGGCCGGCGCCTGGTCAAGGGGGCGATGGGCGTCGAGGACATTCGCACGCTCGACAAGGCCATGCCGTTCGGACGGGTTTGCGCGCCGGAGGACGTGGCCGACGTCGTCCGCTTCTTGGTGTCCGACGCGGGTTCGTTCGTCACCGGCCAGCGCATCTACGTCGACGGCGGGGCCGGGTAGAAGGCGCGTGGTCGAACAACCGCTGCCCCCCGTCGAGCGGGTGCGCCCGGGTCTCTGGAGCATCCCCGTCCCAATCCCCAACAACCCACTGCGGTACGTGCTCGTGTACGCCTTCGAGACCGAGAAGGGCCCGTACCTGGTCGACGCGGGCTGGAACACCGACGACGCCTTCGACGTGCTGTGCGCGGGGCTCACGACCGCCGGCTTCGAGATCTCAGAGGTGCAGGGCGTCCTCGTCACCCACATCCACCCGGATCACTACGGGCTCGCGGGCCGCATCCGCGAGGCGTCGGGCGCATGGGTGGCGCTGCACCCCGCCGACGCGGCCCTCGTCCACGACCGCTACGAAGAGCCGACCCCTCTGGTCGACCGGGTCGGGGAGCTCCTGCTTCGCGCCGGTGCGCCCGAGGAGGAGGTCCAGTCGTTGAAGGGAGCGTCGATGCCGGTGCTCCCGTTCGTCGTGAGCACCCACCCCGACGTGCTGCTCGAGGACGGCGACAAACCCGAGGTTCCTGGGTGGAACCTGGTGGCGATCTGGACGCCCGGGCACACCGCGGGCCACCTCTGCTTCTACGAGCGAGACCTGCGACTGATGCTCTCGGGCGATCACATCCTCCCGCGCATCACCCCGAACATCTCTGTCAACCCGCAGGCCGAGAACCCGCTCGTCGACTACCTGGCGTCCCTCGACAAGGTCGGTGCGTACGAGGCCGACGAGGTCCTGCCGGCCCACGAGCACCGCTTCGTCGGGCTGCAGATCCGGGTCAAGGAGCTGAAGGCGCACCACGAGGAACGGTTCGTCGAGGTGGTCGAGGCCATCAAGTCGGGCTCCGACACGGCATGGGAGATCACCTCTCATATGCACTGGTCGCGTCCGTGGGACCGCATCAACGGATGGATGCGCCGCGCCGCCCTGGGAGAGGCGCTGGCCCACATCCGAGTGCTCGAGACCCGCGGTGTGGTGCGGATGATCGACGGTATGCCCGTGCGGTGGGAAGTGGTGAAGCAGCCCTAGCCGTCGTGCGGGAGATCAGTGTCGAAGAGCGGCGGGCGCGGCTGGCGCGACGGCATCACCTGGCGTCGGCGTCGAAGGCCGGCGACGTGGTGACGGTGGCGCGGGATCTTCTTGGGCTGCACGGCACCGATCCGGTGTCGATCTTCCTGTCGGCGGCGGCCCGAATGAAGAAGCCGTCGATCGACGCGGTGGAGGACGCGCTGTACTCGCAGCGATCGTTGGTGCGCATGCTCGCCATGCGGCGCACGCTGTTCGTGGAGCCGGTGGACCTCGTGCCCGTGGTGCAGGCCGCGGCCAGTGACGCCGTGGCGGCGCGGGAACGGGCGCGGCTGATCAAGTTCCTGCACGAGGCGGGCATCGCAGCCGATCCCGCCCGGTGGCTGCCCAAGGTGGAGAACAAGGCGCTGAAGGCCCTCGCCGCTCTCGGCGAGGCCACGGCCGGGCAACTGGCGTCGGAGGTCCCAGAGCTCGGCGAGAAGCTTGTGCTGTCGCGCGGCAAGAAGTACGAGGCCACGGTCAGCATCTCCGGCCGCGTCCTGCTCCTCCTGGCGGCCGAAGGCCGCGTCGTACGCGGGCGGCCGCGAGGGTCG
>DASZJL010000108.1:0-6807 GCA_035948135.1 Acidimicrobiales bacterium
TCACTGCCTGCCTCGCACACATGGAGGTTGATCTGCCTGGGATCGCCCCCCTTGGGGAACACGAAGATGCGGTGGTCGGGCGTGCCGGGATCGGGAAACTGCTCGTAGCCAAGACCGCGCAGCGGCGCCGCGTACCGCGCCGCCGGCTCGAAGCTTGCGACCGAAAGCTGAATATCGATCACCGGCTTCGCCGACAATCCGGGAACCGACGTGGACCCGACGTGCTCGATGCGGACGGCAACGTCTCCCAGAGCCTCACGCAACCGGGCCGCCTCCGTCTCGTAGCGCGATGGCCACGACTCGTCGTAGTCAGCGATGACGATCGGCGGCCGGGGCTCGATGAGCCCCTCGGGCGGGTCGATGACAACCCGGCCAGGCGACTGGTCGACGACGAATGTCAGCGGTATAAGGCCCTGCGGCAGCACGAGCAGGTCACTGGCGGGGTTGGCCTCGACCTCGAGGACAGAGCCGTAGAAGAGCCCATTGACGTCGTACACGCGGGCACCAACGAGCTCGTGGACCCAGAGGGTGTCGTCGTTCTCGTCCTCGAGGGCCTCGGACCGCAACACCACCCCCCGGAGCTCCTCGGCCCGGTTGCGGTCCGCAACGCCGTCGAAGGCGACGATCCAACGGTTCTGGTGCGGCGACGACCGCAGGACTTCGAGGTCACCGACATCGGATGACAACACCGATCCGGGCGCCAACCGCTGCTCGGGCCGGTTCGTCACCAGGTCGACGATCACCTCGCCGCGGATGCCGTGCGGCTTGACGATGCGGCCGACTTCGAGGAGCAATTCAGTCGACGATGTCGACCGTGGCCTCGACGCCTTCCTTGGCGCCGGCGGCCCGCACCACGCTGCGGATGGCCTGGGCGACGCGGCCACGGCGGCCGATGACGCGCCCCATGTCGGAGGGGCCGACGTGCAGGCGCAGCGTCACCGAGTTGCGGCGTTCTTCGGTCTCGACGACGACGGCGTCGGGATCCTCGACGATCTCCTTGGCGAGATACGTGAGCACGCTCTTCGATACGCCACCGACGACCCGGTTGGCGTCGTCGACCTCCTCGTCGTCGAACTCGTCGTCGTGGACGTCACTCATGAGGAAGAACCCGAGCCGCCGCCCTGGAACTGGTCCCACGCGCCGGAAATCTTCAGCAGCTTCTGCACGGCCTCGGAGGGCTGGGCGCCCTTGCGGAGCCACTCGACGGCCTTGTCGTTGTCGATGTTGACCTCGGAGGGCTCGGACCGTGGCGCGTAGAACCCGATGCTCTCGATGAAGCGACCATCACGAGGCGAGCGGGCGTCGGCCGCAACGACGCGATAGGTCGGCTGCTTCTTCTTGCCCATGCGCTTGAGGCGCAGCTTGACGGCCATCTCTCTCCTAACCCAGGCCCGGCCCGCCCATGTCGGGCAGCTGCGACATCAGTTCCTTGGCGCCGCGCAGACCCTTGGGCCCCTTGCCGAGCATCTTCATCATCTTCTGGACTTCCTTGAACTGCTTCAGCAGCTGGTTGACCTCGGTGGTGGTCATCCCGCTGCCGTTGGCGATCCGCAGGCGCCGGGAACCGTTGATCAGCTGCGGCTCGCGTCGCTCCTGCGGGGTCATGGAGCGGATGATGGCTTCGATGCGGGCGATCTCGGAATCGTCGATCTCCGCCTTCTTCAGCTCCTTGGGGATCCCGGGCAGCATACCGATGAGGTTCTGGAGCGGCCCCATCTTCTTCACCTGCTGCATCTGCTCGAGGAAGTCCTCGAGGGTGAACTCGCCCTTCTGCAGCTTCTCGGCCGCCTTGGCCGCCTCTTCCTGGTCGAACGCCTCCTCGGCCTTCTCGATGAGCGTCAGGACGTCGCCCATGCCCAGGATCCGCGACGCCATGCGGTCGGGATAGAAGGGCTCGAAGTCGCCGAGCTTCTCCCCCGTCGACGCGAAGGCGATGGGCCGGCCCACGACCTCCTTCACCGAGAGCGCCGCGCCACCGCGGGCGTCGCCGTCGAGCTTGGTCAGGATGACGCCGTCGAGCTCGAGGGTGGCGTGGAAGGACTCGGCCACGTTCACCGCGTCCTGGCCGGTCATGGCGTCGACGACCAGGAACGTGTAGTCGGGCTGCACGGCACCCGAGATGTCGCGGACCTGGTCCATCATCTCGGCGTCGACGTGCAGGCGCCCGGCGGTGTCGACGATGAGGACGTCGCGGCCCAAGCGCTGCGCCTCTTCGACGCCCTTGCGCGCCACGTCGACGGGATCGCTCGGCTCGCTGAAGACGGGCACGTCGACCTGCTTGCCCAGCACGCGCAGCTGCTCGACGGCCGCAGGGCGCTGTAGGTCGGCGCCGACGAGCAGCGGATGACGACCCTGCTGCTTGAACCAGCGGGCCAACTTGCCGGCCGTCGTCGTCTTACCCGAGCCCTGCAGACCGGCGAGCAGGAGGACCGTCGGCGGCTTGGACGCGTAGGTGATCTTGAGGTTTTCGCCGCCGAGGGTGTTGACCAGCTCGTCGTGGACGATCTTGATGATCTGCTGCGCCGGGCTCAGGCTCTTGGAGAGGTCGAGCCCGACGGCCTTCTCCTTGATGCGGGCGACGACGCCCTTGACCACCCGGAAGTTGACGTCGGCCTCGAGCAGGGCGAGGCGGATCTCGCGCAGGACCTCGTCGACCTCTTTCTCGCCCAGCCGCCCTCGGCTGCGCAGGTGCTTGAAGATGGTGTCGAAGCGGTCGGAGAGAGCGTCGAACATCGGACCTCCCAGGCTAGGCGAGGTACCGGTCTTCGACGGCGGGCACCGTCACCACCGGCGGCGGTACGCCCGTGGTGCCCGGCAGCTCGAACAGATAGGCCGGCACCAGGTACGGCGCGTCACCCAGCCGGCCGACCATCAACCCGAGGTGAACGCCGGTCACGGTGCCACCCGCGAGCGCCTTGGCCCGTTCGAGGCCCTTCGCCGTGCCCACCAACCGGTAGGTCTCGGCCGGCGTGGGCATGGCCAGGAACCCGCTCGCCGCCGTCACGGTGCGCGCCGGGCCGACCGTCGCCATCCACCCGAATCCGGAGGTGAGCTTGTCACCGATCAGCGGCCCCGTCTCGATGTGCCACGAGCTGCCTTGGTCGACGATCACCGGCCGCGACACGCCCAGCCCGGCGCGGCCGAGCGTGTCCATCCCGGCGGCCAGCGCCTCGTCGCGGCTCGGGAAATCGGGCGGTCGCTGAGGCCCGCTGGGTGGCCCCTCGGCCTCGGGGCAGTCGGTCGACCCCGCGGGCGGCAGTGTCGGCAGGGCCTCGTTCGGCACCATGGCGCACGGTCCTTGGAGCACCGTGTAGAACCACGGGAGACCGGCGGCCCGCTGCACGCGTACGAACCGGTTGTCCTGGCGAACGATCCATCCGCCCGCGTCGGCCTGCACCTCTCCCTGCACCCCGAACGCGGCGGCCAGCCGATCGATGGCGCCGGCCGGCGGCTTGTCGCCGAGGCGGTAGCCCCGCGCCTTGCCGGTCAACGATGGCAGGGGCGCCTGTGCCTCGAGAGGGGTTCCGCTTCCCGGGCCCGGCGCGTTCGGCACGGTGATGACGATCTTCGGGCCCGGCGAAACCGTCGTGCGCGTCGACCGCGACGTCGACGACCCCGGCTCCGTTGCGGCGATGGCGGCCGCGGCACCGGCCCCGACCACGAGCCCGAGGACGATGCCAGCGACGACTGGCGAGCGTCGCATCCCTATTCGAACAAGGCTTCGACGAACTCCGCGGGGTCGAACTCGACGAGGTCCTCGACGGTCTCCCCCAGGCCCACCAGCTTGATGGGGATGTTGAGTTCGTTCTGGATGGCGAGGGCGATGCCACCCTTGGCGGTGCCGTCCAGCTTCGTGAGGACGATGCCGGTCACGTCGACGGCCTCCGCGAACTGCCGAGCCTGCACGAGCCCGTTCTGGCCTGTGGTGGCGTCGATCACCAGCAGGACCTCGGTGACACGGCCGGGTGGACGCTCGGCCACGCGACGGATCTTGCCCAGCTCCTCCATGAGATTGGTCTTGGTGTGGAGTCGCCCGGCGGTGTCGGCCAGCACGACGTCGATGTTCCGCGCCTGGGCTCGTTCGACGGCGTCGAAGACGACAGAACTGGGATCGCCACCCTCGGCGCCGCGCACGAGCGGGGCGTCGACGCGGTGGGCCCACAGCTCGAGCTGCTCGGCAGCCGCAGCGCGGAATGTGTCGCCGGCCGCCAGGATCACGCTGCGCCCTTCGCTCTTCTGTTGGTTGGCGACCTTGCCGATCGTGGTGGTCTTGCCCACGCCGTTGACGCCGACGAACAGCCACACGTTCGGCGCGCCCGGCTCGTACCGCAGGCCGCGGTCGGCCGGGGCCAGACTCTTCTTCAGGTCGTCCTTGAGAGCCTGCACCAACTCCTGGGGTGTGGTGATGCCCTCACTCTTCACGCGCTCGCGCAGGTCGTCGAGGAGCGTCGTCGTCGCGGCCACGCCGACGTCGGCCCGCACCAGCGCCTCCTCCAGTTCGTCCCACGTCTCGTCGTCGATCGTGGAGCGGGAGAGGATCGAGCCGACGTAGCCCGACAGCAGGCTGCGCGCCTTACCCAGCCGGTCACGGAAGCGGGGCTTGACCGGCGGCGGGGCGACTGGCTGGTCAACGACCTCGGCCTCTTCGAGGATCGCCTCCGCTTCCTCGAGCACTGCGTCGGCCTCAGCCGCCGCCTCCTCGGGCGTCAGGACGTGGGTCGGCGGTCGCTGCGCCTCACTCGGTCGGGTGAGGGGCGGAGCCGTCGTGCCCGGTCCGGGCTCGACGCCGGGACGGGCCCGCCGCCGCCGCAGGGGCGCCACGAAGGCGAACCCCAAGACGGCCACCACGAAGACGACGACGATCACGATGAAGGCAATGGACATGACGGGAAATGACCCTACCCAGGGTCGTTAAGTGGAAGCATGGGTCGCATGCTCGGGGACCGGGTCGAAGTCCTGGTCGACGTGGGGGACGGCGTGCGCAGCTTCGACATCGCCGCCACCAAGGCGGGGCGCCGGGTCGAGGTCTCCACGTCCCGAGGAACCGTGGAGGTCGCCGAGGTGACGAGAACGGGCAACGTCGTCCGATCCGGTCGCTTCATGCAGACCCGCGTCGTCGCCATCGTCGAACACCCAGCGGCAGAGGACGACGAGGCCAAGCCCCGCGCCCGCAAGCGCCGGCGCGTCAGCGACGACCAGTCGGCTCTCCTGTAGGGCCACCGAGGGCGCGGTGGTCGCCGCTCAGGCCCTCCCGGCTCTGCACTGACCGCCCCGTGCGCGGTCAGCGATAGCCGGTGGCGTCGGCGGGGCGGCCGGCATCCTGCACTTCGACGAGGTAGCGCCAGGCGTCGGGCTGGCTGCCGTCGACGTCTGTGAACCCGTAGACCCTGGCCAGCTCACCCGATGACGTCGACTTTCCGTTCCACCGGGCGACGTCGGGGTCGGCAGCCAGTGCGGCGACGGCGCGGCCGACGTAGGTGGGCGTCTCGGAGATGGCGAAGTGCGGGTTGACCTTGGTGCCGTCCTGCCAGTTGTCCTCAGTGACGCCGTAGGCCTCGAGCATCATCTCCGACCGCAGCCAACCCGGCGTGATCACGACCGCGGTCCCACCCTTGGGCCCGAGGTCCTGGCCGAGCGAGAACCCGAGACGCAGCACCGACCACTTCGCCAGGTCGTAGAACGCCGACAACCGGTAGTTGACGGTGTTGTACTCGAGAGTCCCGTCGGTGATCTCGACCACCAGCCCGCCCGGGTTCCGCAGCAGCAGCGGCAGGACGAAGTGGTTGGTGATCAGGTGCGTGTCGACCGCGAGCCGCAGAAGCCGCAGGCCCTTGTCGAGGTCGTGCTCCCAAACTGGCACGTTCCACTCCACGAGTCGCTCCCCGCCCCAGATGTCGTTGACCAGCACGTCGAGATACCCCTGCTCGGCGTCGATGCGCGCCACCAACGCTTCAACTTGTGACCGCTCCAGGTGGTCGACCTGCACCGGGATGCCAGTGCCGCCCGCGACCGTCACCAGCTCGGCCGTCTCCTCGATGGTCTCGGGCCGGTCGTACTCGGAGCGCTCTGTTCTCGTGGTGCGCCCCGTGCAGTACACGATCGCTCCCTCGGCCCCCAGAGCGACGGCGATGCCGCGTCCTGCACCGCGCGTCGCGCCCGCGACAAGGGCGACCTTCCCGTCCAGCGCACCCACGTCGGGGACGTTAGCTACGCGCTGGTTGCGACGCGCTGGCTGACGACTCGCGACGAGCCGCCCGGCTGCATGGTGACGCCATAGAGCACGTCGCCCGCCTCCATCGTGCGCTTCTGGTGGGTGACCACGAGGAGCTGGGCCTCATCGCGGAACTCGTGCACGAGGTCGAGGAAGCGGTGCAGGTTGACGTCGTCGAGGGCCGCTTCCACCTCGTCGAGGAGGTAGAAGGGCGACGGCCGACTGCGGAACACCGAGAACAGGAACGCCAGCGCGGTGAGCGAGCGCTCGCCACCCGACAGCAGTGAAAGCTTGCGCACGTTCTTACCGTGCGGCCGAGCTTCCACCTCGATGCCGGTGTTGAGGGCATCGTCGGGGTCGGTGAGGCGTAGGCGACCGGTGCCGCCTGGGAACAGCGTCTCGAACAGCTTCGAGAAGTTGTCGGCCACGTCGGCGAAGGCAGCCGCGAATAGCTGCACGATCTCGGCGTCGACCGCCTTGATGACCTTGCCCAGTTCGCGCCGTGACGACTTCACGTCGTCGAGCTGACCCTCGAGGAAGCCGTGGCGCTCCTGCAGGGCGGTGAACTCCTCGAGGGCGAGCGGGTTGACCGGACC
>DASZJL010000109.1:0-3301 GCA_035948135.1 Acidimicrobiales bacterium
GACGGCCGAGAGGGGCGGCAGGACCTTGCCGTCGTAGATCAGCTGGTTGGCGTCCCAGGCCTCGCGGTAGTTGGCGAAGTGCGAGCCCTTGATCGTCTTGAGCTTCATCCAGAGGTGCCGGTTGTCGTACTCGATCATGTACCCGGACGTTGCCGCGCAGGTCACGATGGTGCCGCCCCGCTTGCAGGCGAAGACCGATGCACCCATGGTCTGGCGACCGGGATGCTCGAAGATGATCTCGGGCTCGCCGCCCACCAAGCCGCGGATGTCCTTGCCGAAGCGGCGCCACTCGGACTCGTCCTGGGTGTGCTCGTCGGCCCAGAACTTGTAGTTGGCCGCCCGCCGGTCGATGACCGCCTCCACGCCGAGGTCGTTGAGCAACTTCACCTTCTCTGGAGACGACACCACACCGATCGGCGTCCCGCCGCCGTTGAGCACGTGCTGCACGGCGTAGCTCCCGAGGCCGCCGCTGGCGCCCCAGACGAGCACCTTGTCGCCCTGCGTCATCCGTGCACCGTTGGGGGAGACCAGCATGCGGTACGCCGTCGAGTTGCACAGCGCGTTGATCGCCGCCTCCTCCCAGCTCAGGTGCCGGGGCTTGGGCATGATCTGGTTGGCCTTGACGAGCGTGATGTCCGCCAGGCCGCCGAAGTTGGACTCGAAGCCCCAGATGCGCTGGTTGGCCGCCAGCATGGAGTCGTCGTGCGCCGAGGGGTCCTGATCGTCGACGTGGTTGCAGTGGATGGTGACCTTGTCACCGACCTTCCAGTTGCGGACGGCCGAACCGGTGCGCAGGACCACGCCCGAGGCGTCGGAACCGACAACGTGGTAGTCGAGCGCGTGACGTGCGGCCCACGTGCCCTCCTTGGCGAGCCGGTCCAGGAAGCCGAACGTCGGGAGCGGCTCGAAGATCGAGGTCCATACCGTGTTGAAGTTGATGGCCGAGGCCATCACCGCCACGTAGGCCTCGTCGGGTGCCAGCTCGGGCAGCGCCACGTCCTCGATGTGGAGGGACCGGCGGGGGTCCTTGTCCGACGACTCCATGCCGTCGAACATGTCGACCTCGCTGCGCTTGACCAGCGCTGCCCGGTAGTGGTCGGGCATCTCGAGTTTGGCCAGCTCATCTGCTGGCGCGCCGGCGACGACTGCTTCGAGGATCTCGCTCATGTGACCCGACGATAGTTGGCCGGTACGATGTGGTTTCCGGCCGGTAACCAGACCGGTGGGCAACCCGGAGGTGCAGGGAATGGCTGAGGCCGTCATCGTCGCAGGAGCTCGGACCCCGATCGGGAAGCTGTCGGGCGCGTTCGCCGGGTTCACGGCCATGGACCTGGGCGGGTTCGCCATCGCCGAGGCGCTGAAGCGAGCCGGCGTTGCACCCGACCAGGTGGACTACGTCCTGATGGGCCAGGTCATCCTCGCCGGCCAGGGCCAGATCACGGCGCGCCAGGCCGCGGTGAAGGGCGGCATCCCCATGAACGTCCCCGCCAACACCATCAACAAGGTGTGCCTCTCGGGCCTCAACACGATCTACCTGGCCGACCAGATGATCCGCGCCGGTGACGCCGAGATCGTCGTGGCCGGTGGCATGGAGTCCATGACCCAGGCGCCCCACCTGCTGCCGGGGGCGCGGGCCGGCTTCCGCCTCGGCGACGGCACCCTCGTCGACTCGATGATGTACGACGGATTGACCGACTCGTTCGACCACATCGCGATGGGCCTCTCGACCGAGCAGCACAACCAGAACACCGTGAAGATCTCGCGCGAGCGCCAGGACACGTTCGCCGCGGCGAGCCACGAGAAGGCGGCTGCCGCGATCAAGGAGGGGCGCTTCGCCGAGGAGATCGTCCCGGTGGAGGTGCCCCAGCGCAAGGGCGACCCGCTCGTGGTCGACACCGACGAGGGCGTGCGTCCCGGCACGACCGCGGAGTCGCTGGGCGGGCTGCGGCCGGCGTTCGACAAGAACGGCAGCATCACGGCGGGCAACTCGTCGCAGATCTCCGACGGCGGCTGCGCCGTCATCGTCATGTCGGCGGACAAGGCGAAGGAGCTGGGCGTTGCGCCGCTGGGCAAAGTGGTCGGCTACGGCATGGTCGCCGGGCCCGACAACTCGCTGCTCACCCAGCCGTCGCGGGCGATCCTCAAGGCCGCGGAGCGGGCCGGGACCGACCTGGGCGGCATCGACCTCTTCGAGATCAACGAGGCCTTCGCCGCCGTCGGCCTGGCGTCGGTGGACGACCTCGGCATCGACGAGGACAAGGTAAACGTGAACGGCGGGGCCATCGCGCTCGGCCACCCGGTCGGGATGTCCGGCACCCGGGTCGCGCTCACCGCGCTGCTCGAGCTGCGCCGGCGTGGCGCGTCGACGGCAGCCGTGGCGCTCTGCGGCGGCGGCGGGCAGGGTGACGCCGCCATCCTGCGCGCCCTCTGAGCCGAGCCGCGTCCCTTCGTCAGCCGTCGTAGGGCGGCGCCATCATGGCGACCAGCTTTGCGCTGCCCGCGGTGACGTCGGTCCAGCGCTCCGCCTTGAAGGTGTAGACGCCGAGCGCGCACGTGGGGAAGCCGGTGCGCTCGGCCAGCGACAGGCCCTTCTTGTCGCTCGGCGCGAGCAATCCCTGCGAGAGCGAGTGGGCCGTCGGGTTGTGCCCGACGACGACCACTGCGTCGGCGCCGTCGTCGAGCTCGTGCACGTACGCCAGCACCTCGTCCGAATCGGCCCCGTACAGCCCGTCGTAAAAGAAGCATTCGGGAGGGTCCGCCATGTCGGCGAACGCGAGGTCCGCCGTTGCCCTGGTGCGGGCCGCCGGCGACACCAGTGCGACCTTCGGCCGCGGGACACGCTTGAGCGCGGGCCCGAGGCCCTCGCCCTTGCCTGCGAAGAGGCGCCCCAGCGCGGTGCCGTCGCGACGGCCCCGCGGCGCGAGCACCCGGTCGAAGTCGGCGCCGCCCGGCGGCGGGTCGGTCACCGTCTTGGCGTGCCGGAGCAGCCAGAGGGTGCGTGCCGCCGCCTTTGGAGCCATTACCCGAGGGCGAACGCGCTATGGAGGCTGCGCACCGCCCGCTCGACGTCCGTGTCGGCGACGATGCACGACGTCCTGATCGTCGACGTCGAGATCATGTCGATGTTGATTTCCTCGTCGGCCAGGGTCTCGAACATCGTGGCCGCGATGCCCGGGTGCGACCGCATCCCGACCCCGATGAGCGACACCCGTGCCACGGCGGCATCCGACGTCACCCCCGTCGCACCGAGCTCGTCGGCGTGGGCCTGGGCCGTCTCGACCGCCATGGCCAGGTCGTCGTT
>DASZJL010000110.1:0-1738 GCA_035948135.1 Acidimicrobiales bacterium
CCCCGCCGTGCCGAGCGGCGTCTCCTCGGTGGCGTACGCCATGCGAACCCCGAGCTCGCTGCCGTCGCCGAAGAAACTGCGGATCGCGTTGGGCAGGAACGCGACGGTGACGACGATCTCGGTGATGCCGTGCCGCCGCAGGAGCGACACGATGTGCTCCATCATCGGCCGGCCGACGAGGGGCAGCATCGGCTTGGGCAAGTTCGAGGTCTGCGGGCGCAGGCGGGTCCCCTCGCCGCCGGCCATGATGACGGCCTTCACGCCCGGCTGTCCTTCACTTGTCGTGCCGCCCTGCCCTCGCGCAAGGCCTTCCGGGCGGGGCCGATGTAGCTGCCGGCGGCGATCCACGCCAGCACGAGGCCGGTGATGCCCGTGACGTACGCGATCACGGTGATCGGGGCCTGCCAGCCGGCGCCGCCGTAGGCCAGGAGAAAGGTCGGGTACGCGAACATCAACCCGAATGTGCCCGCCTTGCCGACCCACAACACATCGATGCGCGCCGCGCCCAGCGAGGCGAGCAGGACCACCATGACCGAGACCAGGACCTCTCGGACAATGGTGGCGATGCCGAACCACAGGGGGACGGCGCCGTACGCCATGATCGAGATCACCGCCGTCGCCACCAACACCCGGTCGGCGGTCGGGTCCAGCACCTTGCCGAAGGTCGACACCTGCCCGAAACGTCGGGCCACGTAGCCGTCGACCCAGTCCGTGGCGCCGAGGACGGCAAGCAGGATGGCAGCCGCCGTCTGCTCGTGCAGCCCGAACAGCAGCCACAGGAACACCGGGATGCACAACAGGCGCACGAGCGTGATGACGTTGGGGACCGTGAGGATCCGGTCCAGGCCCTCTTCGTCCTCCTCCGACGGCGCGGGCTTCTCGAGGTCCTGCGTGACGTCCCGCACACCGTCGAGATCGTCCACGTCCTCCACACCGGCCACACGGCGAGTCTACGGAAGGGCCTGCACCGGCCCCGGCCCACGTGTGTCAGAGTGGCACGGTGCCTCGATTCGAAGCGTTCCGCGGTCTGCGGTACCAGCCGGACAGGGCGCCCCTGGCCCAGGTCATCGCCCCGCCCTACGACGTGATCTCGGCGACCGACCGGGTGCATCTGGCGTCGCGTCACCCGGCCAACGCAGTTCTCGTCGAGCTGCCCGAGGCCGACCTCACCGGCGGGCGCGACCGCTACGCCGTCGCCACCGATCTCTTCTACCGCTGGCTGAACGAGGGCATCCTCGCCGCCGACCCGGAGCCGAGCCTCTATCCCTACCGGATGACCGGCACCGACGGCCGCACCACCACCGGCGTCATCGGGCTGCTCCGTCTCGCCGACCCCGGCGAGGAGAGCGACATCCTCCCCCACGAACAGACGCTGCCCAAGCCGAAGAGCGACCGCCTGGACCTCCTGCGGGCCACCCGGGCCAACCTCTCCCCCATCTGGGGCCTCTCCATGGCCGACGGCGTCACCGCCACCTTCGACCCCACCGACGACGAGCCGATCGGCGACGCGTACGACGACGACGGCGTGCGCCACCAGCTCTGGGTCTTGACGGACCCCGACACGATCGAAGCGGTCACCGCCGCCATCGCCAAGGCGCCCGTCGTGCTGGCCGACGGCCACCACCGCTATTCGACCGCGCAGACGTACCAGGCGGAGGCCCGCGGGGCCAACGGCAACGTGGCCGGTCCGCACGATTTCGTGCTCGCGCTGGTCGTCGAGCTCTCCGAAGACCAGCTG
>DASZJL010000111.1:0-3286 GCA_035948135.1 Acidimicrobiales bacterium
AGGGGTCACCGACGGGTGCGATTACCCGTCGGCCGCGACACACAAGGTCGTCGTCTCCCGCAGCAAGTTGGACGTAGCAGAAGGAGCGTCCGCGGCGGAGGTCGACGGTGCCGTGCGCGACGCCGTGAGAGACGGCGAGCCGCTCTATGCCCTGGATGCCGAGCTCATCAACCGCATCCAGCCCGACCTGATCCTCACCCAGGACCTGTGCGGGGTGTGCGCGGTGCCGACCGGCGACGTTGAGGAGGCGCTCGATGTCCTCGGCTGTCGTGCCGACGTCCTTTCGCTCGACCCCCACACCGTCGACGACGTGCTCGAGGACATCATCCGCGTCGGCGAGCACACGGGCCGGCCCGTCGAAGCCTGCCGCCTGGTCGACCAACTACAGGAGCGCATCGCGGCCGTCGAGGACCGGGCCAGAACCCTCGAGTCCGTGCCTGCCTTCCCCCTCGAGTGGCTCGAACCGCCGTTCAGCGGTGGCCATTGGGTCCCCGACCTGATCGTCCGCGCCGGCGGTGCCCCCGTCCTCTGCGCGCCGGGCGAGCATTCGCGCCCGCTCCAATGGGCCGAGGTCGCCGACGCCGCGCCCGACGTCGTCGTGTTCATGCCGTGCGGCTACGACCTGGCCGCGGCCGTCAAGGAAGCCGCGGGGCTGGCTGGCGTAGAGCAGCTTCGGAGCACGCCGGCGTGGCAGCACGGACGCGTCTGGGTCGTCGACGCCACGTCGTACTTCTCCCGACCGGGACCCCGCATCGTCGACGGCCTCGAACTGCTGGCGTGGGTGCTCCACCCGGACGCCTTCCCGGAACCGGCCTCGGGGCGGGTGGCCCGGGTTTCGGTCGATGACTGACGGCCGCATCGGCCTGGTCCTGGGCGCCGGCGGACCGGTCGGGCACACCTTCCACGCCGGTGTGCTGGCGGCGCTCGCCGACAGGGGCTGGGACGCCCGTGACGCCGAGGTCATCGTCGGCACATCTATCGGCGCCGTCACCGGCGCGCTCCTGCGCGCGGGAGTCGCCCCTGCCGACCTGTACGCGCGGGCCACCGGCCGGGCCATGTCCGCAGAGGGCGAAGCGCGCGTCGGTAGCGGCGGTGCGTGGGCCTTGATGGCCTGCGACCTCCAACGCGGGGCCACGCCGGTAGGGCGCCCGGCGTCCCCGCAACTGCTTGCGAACCTTCTCCGGCGGCCCTCCCACACGCGCGCCGGCCTGCTGCTCGCAGCCGTGACGCCGAGCGGCACACTGTCGACCGCTCCCATCGCGGAAGAGATCGATCGCATGCTCGGCGGCGCGTGGCCCACCCGCCCGCTGTGGGTCTGTGCCGTTTGCCTCGACACCGGCGAGCGCGTCGTGCTGGGCCCGGCGGACGGACCCGTGATCGATGTCGGATCCGCGGTCGCGGCGTCGAGCGCCGTCCCGGCCGTGTTCGAACCCGTCGTCGTCGACGGCCGCCGCCTGGTCGACGGTGGCCTCCACTCCCCCGCCAACGCCGACGTTATGGCCGATGCGCTCGATCAGATCGACGCCGTCATCGTGTCCGCGCCAATGGGGGTGGGTGGCCGGCCAGGCCGCCTCGGTGCTGACCTCCCGGGCCGCTTCCTGAACCACTGGACGACCAACAAGGAGCTCGGGCGGGTTCGCGACGCGGGCGTCCCAGTCACCGTGTTCGAGCCGGGGCCGTCGGAGCTCGAGCTCATGCACTACAACGCCTTCGACCTCACGCACCGCGACGAGATCGCCCGCCGTGCGTTCGCCGCCGCGTCGGCGTACCTCCGTAAGCAGAGCGTCACCGTGGCGTCGTCTGCCTGAAACAGCGATGTCATGCGCCCTCCGTAGGCTGGGCGCCCATGGAACCGATGCAGATCGTGGTGGGCACGGACGGGTCGACGACCGCCGGCGAGGCCGTCCGCCGGGCGGTCGAACTCGCCGCCGCTCAGGGAGCGCGGCTGCACGTGGTGACGGCGTACCGGCCAAAGGCAGGTCGTCGCGACGACGCGCTGCCCGAAGCGTGGCAATGGAAGACCAGTCCTGGAGAGGTGGCCGAGCAGACGGCCCGGGCCGCGGCCGAGACGGCCACCGCGGTCGGGCTCGAGGTGGAGTGTCACGCCCAGCCCGGCGATCCCGCTGACGTGCTCGTCGACGTCGCCGAGGAAGTCGGGGCCGACCTCCTCGTGATCGGCAACAAGGGCATGCGCGGGGCGGGTCGCATGGTGATCCCGTCCATCCCCAACCGTGTGTCGCACCGCGCGACGTGCGACATCCTCCTGGTCGACACGAGCGCCGCCTGACGGGCTAGACAGCGGGCATGAGCCACCCGCGCCCGGAGATCGAGGAGGCCCTCGCCCGGTACGTCGCCCTGCGTGAGCAGATCGACGCCGGTAACGGCACGTGGACCGATCTCCTCCAGTTCTTCACCGATGACGTCGTGTATATCGACCCCGCGTGGGGACGGATCGAGGGCATCGACGCGGTGCGGACCTTCATGGTCGACTCGATGGCCGGCCTCGACGACTGGACGTTCCCGATCGAGTTCACCGCCATCGAAGGCGACGACGTGATCGTCAAGTGGACGGAGATCTTTCCCAAGGCCGACGGCTCCTCGGCCACCCAGTCCGGGTTCTCGCGCCTGATCTACGCCGGCGACGGGAAGTTCAGCTACGAGGAAGACCTGCTGAACATGGTCCACGTCCTCGACGACATCGCCACCAGCGGCTGGCAGCCGACCGGGCCGATGAACAACCCGCCTCGCCAGCCCAACCGCGACGTCTCGGTCCCGCCGGCGTAGTTGCTTGCGCTACGGCTCGCCAGCGCCGCTGACGTCGACGGCGTGGCCCGCTTGCACGTCGAGAGCTGGCGTCAGAGCTACAGAGGCATCTACTCGGATTCGTTTCTGGACGGCGACCCATTGCCCGAGCGCATTGCCGCTTGGACACAGCGGCTCGCCAGCGTCGAGGACGGCTGCTTCACGATCGTCGCGGAGCGCGACGGCGCGATCGTGGGCTTCGTCTATGTCATCCCCGACGACGGTTCGCCCAACGGTGCGCTGATACAGAACATCCACGTCAGGCCCGGCCTGCAGGGTCAGGGTGTCGGTTCGCGGCTCCTCGCGGAAGCAGCGAAGGTGCTTCTCAACCAACGTCCGTCAGCCGCATTGTCGGTGTGGGTGCGCGCCGACAACACGCCTGCGCACGCGTTCTACGAGGCACTCGGAGGCCGCCGGTCGGACCACAAGGTCGGCGGTCCATTCGCCGATGGCAGCCTGGCACCGGTGGTCCGCTACGAGTGGC
>DASZJL010000112.1:0-5500 GCA_035948135.1 Acidimicrobiales bacterium
CAAATTGGTCACAAAGGGCTATCGAGTTCGATTGCACGCCCACCGATAGTGAGGAGACAACCGGACAGGAAGGCAATCCAATGGCAGACCGCGAAGCTCCCGATCCCCTCTTGACGCCGGCCGAGGTGGCCGTGCTCTTCAGGGTCAACCCCAAGACCGTCAGCCGCTGGGCCCGCTCCGGCAAGCTCACGTCGATCCGAACGCTGGGCGGCCATCGCCGGTTCCGTGCGTCCGAGGTCCGTTCGCTGGTCGAGCAGTCCGAAGAGGTCGTCGAGCACTTCTAGAGACATACCGTCGGGAGGTGCAGCTACCTCCCGACACCGTCGGGCTCCTCGAGGGCCTGACCACCACTCGGGCCATCCGTCGCTTTCGGCCCGACCCGGTTCCCGACGCTGAGCTGGCGGCGATCCTGTTCGCCGCCAGCCGTGCGCCGTCGGGATCCAACCGTCAGCCCTTCCGCTTCCTCGTGCTGCGTGACGGACCGCGGGCGACGGAGGCGAAGGCAATTCTGGGCCGCTCGTTCCGCGAGGCCTGGGCGACCAAGCGGGCGGCCGACGGCTACGGCGGCGGCGACCCCGACGCCCCGAAGGCCCGCCTGGAGCGCGCCATGCAGCACTTCGTCGACCACTTCGAAGAGGTGCCGGTGGTGGTGCTGGCGTGCCTCGAGCGCTACCGCCCGCCCAATCCCCACGAGGGCAACTCGGTCTACCCAGCGTGCCAGAACCTGCTGCTGGCGGCGCGGGCCCGGGGCCTCGGCGGCGTCATGACCATGTGGCACGCGCCCGTCGAAGGCGAGCTCCGCCACGTTCTCGGCATCCCCGAACACGTCGCGATCTCGGCCACCATTCCGATCGGCTACCCGGTGGGGCACCACGGGCCGGTACGCCGGCGACCGCTGCGCGAGCTGGTGTTCGACGACGCCTGGGGCCAGACGGCGGCCTGGGCCGAGGAGCCCGACGGCACCCAGCACACCCAGGCTGGCCCCCGGCCCCGGCCGGGGCCGACCTAGCTGTTCCCGGCCTCTCCAACCGCACGGAGCGTGGTCCCGAAGCGGGCCATGGCAGGACTAGCGGAGTGCTGGGTAGAACCTCCCTCTGTGCCGCGGAGACGACGCTGGGGGCTGATCGCGGCCGCGCTCGCCGTTGTTCTAGGCGCCCTTCTCCCGCTGTTCTCGCCGTCTCGGCCGGCCCGGAGCGCCCCGTCGGCTGCCAACGGACTCCCCTCAGGGGTTCCCGCCGCGGCCCTGAAGCCCGAGCCCGCTCTCCCGGCCCCGGCCGGCTGGCCGTTCCCCGAGTCGTTCCCGCGGACGATGGGCTACGGCCGTCTCGACGGCGGCGCCTCGTACTGGACCGACTTCCTGTACGACGACCACGGCGCCCGCGGCCTCCCGGTGCAGCCGCCGGCCACCGGCCTCGCGCCCGCGGCCGGGACCTTCGTGTATCCGGCCGGTCCCGCCTCTGGCAATGGCGCCGACATCTTCCGCGTCGGGGTCGGCTTGGACGCCCGGGCGACCTACTGGCGGTTGGACTGGACGACCCTGGTCGACGCCAACGTGCCCATTGCCATGTTCGCCCTCGACACCGACGACAAGACGACCACCGGCACGACGGCGTGGCCGGCGGGCGCGGGGGTGCGGTCGGCCGGCGTCGACCGGTTCATCCTTGTGTCGGGACGCGGCGCCTGGCTGCTCGCTGCCGACGGCACACGCCAGCCGGTGGACGCGCTCGGCGGCGCTTCGACCGTCGATCGCTCGGCGCGCAGCTTCGTCGTGCGCATCCCTCGCGCCGCACTTCCCGTTTCCGGGACGTGGCGGGTGCGCGTGGCGAGCGGCCTGGCCAACGCCGCGGGCGACGGCTTCGCGCCGGTCGGTCCCAACCTCGGCGCCGTCCCCGGCCAACCACCCGTGTACAACGTCGGGTTCCGCTCCGACGCCCAGGAGGCGGCGCACTTGAACCTCTGGCGCGACGAAGCCCAGGCCCAGGCGTTGTCGCTCGGGGGCGACGTCTCCGCGTTCTCCACCCCCGTCGACTGGACGGCGCTGGCCGACCGACGGTCGACGCCCGAGCCGCGGCCGACGGGCTACTCGAACCGGTGGTACGTCTCGTCGATCGAGCTCGGCCAGGGCGTCGTAGGCGAGGCCAACAACCAGTACCAGGGCGACCTCCGCCCGAACTTCCTTGGCCGCCTGCAGCCCTATTCGGTGTTCGTGCCCAAGAGCTACGACGCGGCCACGCCCACGCCGCTGACCTGGCTCCTCCACTCCCTCGGCGTGCAGCACAACCAATTCGGCGGGGTGAACCCGACCCTCCTCCAGCAGGCGTGCGAGCAGCGCCACTCCATCTGCGCCACGACACTCGGGCGAGGGCCGGACGGCTGGTACTACGACGAGGCCGAGGTCGACTTCTGGGAGGTGTGGCACCAACTGGCATCGACCTACACGCTCGACCCGGACCGCACCGTCCTGTCCGGCTACTCGATGGGCGGGTGGGGCACCTACAAGCTGGGCCTCACCTATCCCAGCCTCTTCGCGCAAGCGATGCCGCTGGCGGGTCCGCCCATCTGCGGGATCAGAGTCGTCCCCGGTGCGGACCTGAACGCGGGCGGCGGTCGTTGCGGCAAGGACGGCAACACCACGCCGCTCATCGAGAACGCCCGGTGGCTGCCCTTCGACATCCACCAGGGTGTGGTGGACGAGCTGGTGCCCGTGGCCAGCGTGATCGCCCAGTCCCAGGAGTTCGACAAGCTGGGCTACCGCTACCGCCTGCAGCTCTACCCCACTGGTGACCACCTGGCGTCGTCAGTGGAGGACCCGATCTACCTGGGCGACGAGGCGACGCAGATGGGGAACCTGACGCGGAAGCAGAACCCCGGCCACATCACCTACGGCTGGTATCCGGACCTGCGCCGGCCCGAGTGGGGCATTGGGCCCAACGGCGCATGGTGGGTCCAGGACGTGGCCGCGGCTGATGGCAGCCCAGGCAAGCTGGCCCGCATCGACGCCACGTCGGGTGCCCGCCCCGAGCCTGCGGTGACGTCGACGAGCAAGCAGGGGCTCGACCCGCAGGCCGCGGGCGCGGCATTCACCGAGCGCGTCTGGCAGGAGGGCGCAGCGCCGCCCCGCGCGTCCCAGTTGCAGCTGAACCTCACCAACGTCTCCGGGCTCACCATCGACCTGGCAGGTGCCGGCTTCGGCCCGGGCGAGGCGGGCACGGCGAACGTCGCGAGCGACGGCCCCACCCGGCTGGTCCTCAAAGGCCTGTCGCCGGCGATGGGCGTGTCGGTCGACGGTGGATCGCCCGCCGCCGCCGGCGGCGCCGTCGCGGTGGCCGTCGCCGCCGGTACGCACCAGGTGACCTTCGGCCCCCTGCCGTCAACGCCCGCCGCCGGCGCGGCAGGTGCCTCGGTGCGGGGCGCCCAGTTGGCCGCGACCGGCCTACCCGAGACGGCGCTGGCCGTCGTCGGACTGGTGCTGCTCGTCGGGGCGCTGTCGTTGCGCCGCGTGCTGGCCCGCACCTACCTGTTCAAGCGCTGACGTCGACGGCGTCGACGGCGTCGAGGGCGAAGGCCAGGACGAACGCTTCGTCGCGCCATGCGTCGTAGCGGCCGGACGGGCCGCCGTGGCCCGCGCCCATGTCGGTCTTGAGCACCAGGGCCTTGTCGTCGGTCTTCACCGCCCGCAGCTTGGCGACCCATTTGGCGGGCTCCCAGAACCCGACGCGCGGGTCGTTGAGCCCGCCGCGCACGAGGAGCGCTGGATAGTCCTTGGCTTCGACGTTGTCGTAGGGCGCGTAGGACTTCATGTACTCGTACACCTCGGCCGAGGCCACCGGGTTGCCCCACTCCTCCCACTCGATCACCGTCAGCGGCAGGGACTCGTCGAGAATCGTGGTCAACGCATCGACAAAGGGCACCTCGGCGACGATGGCGCCGAACAGATCAGGCCGCAGGTTGGCAACCGCGCCCATCAAAAGCCCGCCCGCGCTCCCGCCCCGGGCAACGATTCCCGCAGGCGTCGTCAGCCCGCGCTCGACGAGGTGCTCGGCGGCGGCGACGAAGTCGGTGAACGTGTTGCGCTTGTGCAGGAGCTTGCCGTCCTCGTACCACCGGCGGCCGAGCTCCCCACCACCGCGCACGTGGGCGATGGCGTAGACGAAGCCCCGGTCGAGCAGGCTGAGGCGCACCGAGGAGAACCGGGGGTCGATGCTGTATTCGTAGGATCCGTAGCCGTAGAGGAGGGCAGGCCCACCCGGCGAGCGGTCCTTGCGCCACGCCAGCGAGATCGGGACGCGCGTGCCGTCGGAGGCGGTCGCCCACGCCCGCTCGGTCTCGTAGAGGCTCGGGTCGTAGCCGCCCAGAACCGCCTGCTGCTTGACGACCACCCGAGCGTGCGTGTCCATCTCGTAGTCGATTGCCTGATCCGGTGTGACGAGTGACGTGTAGTGGAATCGCAAGGTCGTCGTGTCGAACTCGGCGTTCAGGCCAGGGCCGACCGTGTGCACTGGCTCCGGGTGGCCGACGGTGTGGATCTCGCCGTCCGCCAGACGCATCACTCGGATCCGGGTGAGCCCATCGGCGCGCTCGTACAAGGCGAGGTGGTCGGCAAAAGCGTCGACGCCGAGCAGTCGTACGTCGTCGTCGTGCGGAATGACGTCGCGCCAGTTGTCGGGACCGGGATTGTCGACGGGCGCCTCCACCAGCTTGAAGTTCTCGGCGCCGTCGGCGTTGGTGACGATGAAAAATCGGTCGCCGTGGTGCTCGACGTCGTACTCCACGTCCTGGCGCCGGGCGGCGATGACGCGGGGCTCACTCGTTGGCTGCCGGGTCGGGATCACGCGCATCTCCGACGTGACCGCGCTTTGCGAGGCGATCACCAGCCACGCCCGAGAGCGTGTCTTGCCGATACCGACGTGAAAGGCGGCGTCATCTTCCTGGTACACGAGCACGTCGTCGGCCGCGTTGTCACCGAGGGCGTGGCGGTACACCCGCCAGGGCCGTTTGGCGTCGTCGAGGACCGTGTAGAAGAGCGTGCCGCCGTCCTCGCTCCACTCCACGCCGTAGTAGGTACCGGGGATCTCATCGGCAAGGTCGGCGCCGGTCTCCAGGTCCCGCACTCGCAGCGTGTACACCTCATCGCCTTCGGTGTCAGTCGAGTAGGCGAGCCGAATGTGGTCCGGGCTGGGTTCGGCCGCGCCCAACGAGAAGTACTCGTGCCCCTCGGCCAGGACGTTGTCGTCGAGGTACACCTGCTCTTCTGCGGACGAGGCCAGCGCGGTGGCGGCCGACTCCCCCGCGACACGGCGCCGCCGGCAATGCAGGGCATACTGCGATCCTTCGACGGTGCGCGAGTAGTACCACCAGCCGCCGTAGGGCGCGGGCGCCGAGACATCGGTTTCCTGGATTCGCCCCTTGATCTCCTCGAAGAGCTGCTCCTGGAGAGCATTGGTGTGCTTCGTCGCCTGCTCGGTCCACTCGTTCTCGGCCTCGAGGTAGGCGATCACCT
>DASZJL010000113.1:0-28049 GCA_035948135.1 Acidimicrobiales bacterium
GGCGGGCGTGCACGTGGTGTACGGGCTCGTCGGCCTCAAGACCCATACCAAGACGGCCCTGGTCGTGCGCGAGGAGGACGGCGTCGTCCGCCGGTACTGCCACGTCGGCACCGGCAACTACAACCCGAAGACTGCTCGCCTCTACGAGGACATCGGCTTGTTGTCCTGCGATCCCGACCTCGGCGAGGACCTCACCGAGCTGTTCAACTACCTCACTGGCTACAGCCGCAAGGTCGACTACAAGAAGTTGCTGGTCGCTCCGCTCAGATTGCGGGGGGAGATCCTGCGCCTGATCGGCGAGCAGACGTCGGCCGACGGGCGCATCGTGATGAAGCTGAACAACCTGGTCGACCAGGAGGTCATCGATGCCCTGTACGCGGCGTCGCAGGCGGGTGCCGAGATCGACCTGATCGTGCGCAGCGTCTGCTGCTTGCGGCCCGGGGTGGCCGGCATGTCCGAGAACATCACCGTGCGGTCCATCGTCGGTCGCTACCTCGAGCACTCCCGCATCTACGGCTTCGGCAAGCGCCGGAACCGCAAGTACTACATCGGCTCCGCTGACCTCATGCCCCGCAACCTCGACCGCCGGGTCGAGGCACTGGCGCCGGTCACCGACGACGAGCTGATCGACCGCCTCCAGGGCATCCTCGACATCAACCGCGAGGACGACACGCTGGCGTGGGAGCTGGGGCCCGACGGCGTCTGGACCAAGGTGCCCACCGTCCTCGGGGTCAACACCCACCGCCGGCTCCAGGAACTCGCGCTCGAGCGCACACGGCGTCGGCGCGATCCCGTTCTCGACGCGTGAAGTCGCACACCGAGCGCGAGGTCAAGCTCGCCGCTCCCGACGGCTTCCGCTTCCCGCGTCTCGAATCCTGCGTCGACGGGCTGACGGTTGAGCCCCTACCCCGGCGGACGCTCACCGCGACCTACTACGACACCCCTGACCTGCGGCTGGCCCGCTGGGGGCTCACCGTGCGCTACCGCACCGGCGACAACACCGGCTGGATGGTGAAGCTCCCCGAAGGCGACGGCGGCCCCGCCCTCGTGCGCCGGGAGCTGCAGTTCGACGGCCCGCCCGGAGAGCTGCCGGCCGAGCTGCTGGAGCTGCTGCGGGCGTACCTGCGCCGCGACCAGCTGGGCGAGGTGGCCCGCCTGCGCACGACGCGCACGGGCGTGCAGTTGCACGGGGCCGAGGGCGAGGCCGAGGTCGAGGTCGTCGACGACCGCGTGGTCGTGTACGACGGCCGCGCCATCACCGGACGGTTCCGCCAACTGGAGGTGGAGGCCACCGACGAACGGGGCACCGAGGCGATGACCGCGGTCGCGGATCGGCTGCTGGCGGCCGGGGCCCAGCGAGACGACGTCGGGCCCAAGCTCGTGCACGCGCTCGGCCCCCGCGCCGCGGGGTCGCCCGAGGTCCCACCGGTGCGGCTCCACCCCGGATCCCAGGCGGGCGACGCGGTACGCGCTGCTCTCGCCGCTGGTGTGACCCGGCTCCTGCGCCACGACCCCGGTGTGCGTGTCGGCGACGACCCCGAAGACGTGCACCAGGCGCGGGTCGCCACCCGCCGCCTGCGTTCGGACCTGCGCACGTTCCGGTCCCTGCTCGACCAGGAGCGGGCCGGGCCGCTGCGAGACGAGTTGAAGTGGGCAGCCGACCTGCTGGGCGCGGCGCGCGACGCCGACGTGCTCTTGGAGCGTCTCCGGCGCGACGCCGACCGCCTGCCACAGCGCGACGCTGCGGCAGTCGCGGGCCTCCTGCGCCGGCTGGCCGCCGAGCGTGACCGGGCGCGCGTGCGAGTGCGCGAGGGCTTCGGCACCGATCGCTACGTCAACCTCATCGAGAACATGGTCGCCTTCGCCCAGGTGCCGCCGCTGGTGGGGGAGTGGGCGGCGCCCGCGAGCGACGTGCTGCCCGGACTGGTGGCGCCCACGTGGAAGCACCTGCAGCGGTCGGTCGAGCAGCTCAGCGATCCGCCCCGACCCGAGGAGCTGCATCAGGTGCGTATCCGGGCCAAGCGCTGCCGGTACGCGTGCGAGGCGGTGGCCCCCGCCGTCGGCAAGGAGGCGTCGAAGTTGGCGTCTGCGGTCGCCGAGCTGCAGGGCGTGCTCGGTGACCATCACGATGCCTACGTCGCCGACGCCTGGCTGCGCGAGGCCAGTACCGAGCTCGACGCCTCGCAGGTGCTCGCCGCGGGCGAGCTGATCTCGCTCCAGATGCTGGAGGCCGCGCGGCTCGAGCAGGAGTGGGAGAAGTCGTGGAAGAAGGCGTCCAAGAAGAGCCTGCGAAGCTGGCTGGGCTGAGCGGCGGCGGCCGTTGAGTGAGGTCGTGCTCGCCGCCGGCGGGGTCGTATGGCGCAAGATCGAGAACGGTGAGTCCGAGGTGCTGCTCGTCCATCGTCCCAAGTACGACGACTGGACCTTGCCCAAGGGCAAGCTCGACGGTGGCGAAACGGCCGAAGAGGCGGCACTGCGCGAGGTCGAGGAGGAGACCGGCCTCCAGGTGACACTCGGCGACGAGCTCCCCTCCACCGACTACCACGACCGCTTCGGAAGGCCGAAGAACGTCCGTTACTGGGCGATGGACGTGACCGGCGGCGAGTTCCATCCCAACAAGGAGGTCGACGAAGTCCGGTGGCTCCCGCTCGAGGCCGCCAAGGACGCCTTGAGCTACGCCCGGGACCGGGACGTCCTGGACGCCTTCGCCGCGCGAAGCTGAGTTCCTGTGAGCCTCCTTTTGGTGCGCCACGCCCGAGCCGGGAGCCGGAAGTACTGGAAGGGCCCCGACATCGAGCGGCCGCTGTCCAAGAAGGGCTGGCGTCAGGCCGAGGGCCTGGTCGACATGCTCGCCGGCTACCCGGTCAAGCGGATCCTCTCGAGTCCCTACGTGCGCTGCGTGCAGACGGTGGCGCCGCTCGCCGACAAGCTCGACCTGCCGATCGAGCAATATCTGGAGCTGACGGAGGGGTCGGCGGCCGAGGAGGTGCTCGCCCTCCTCCGCCGGGCCGCCGGCACCACCGAGGTGTGGTGCACGCACGGCGACATCGTCCTCATCGTGCTCGACGCCATCGTCGCGCAGGACGGGGTGAGGCTGAAGAAGCGCGACAAGAGGTATGCCAAGGGGTCCTTCTGGGAGCTCGAGCAGGACACGACCGGTCAGGTCATCAAAGCCACGTACTTCCCGGCGCCCGACGTCGGCTAGCTGTCGCACACCACGTCGATGCGGGTCGCGATCCTCGACGACTACTTCGACACGCTCCGGACCCTCGAGTGCTTCTCCAAGCTCGACGGGCATGAGGTCACGGTCTGGACCGACCACATCCAGGACGTCGACCTGCTTGCCTCGCGATTGGCCGATGCAGAGGCGTTGGTCTTGATACGAGAGCGAACGCAGATCCGGGGGCCGTTGCTCGAACGTCTGCCTCACCTACGCCTGATCAGCCAGCGCAGCGTCTACCCCCACATCGACATCGAGGCGTGCACCCGCCTGGGAATCGTGGTGTGCTCCGACCTCCACTCGAGCACGCCCTCGTTTGCGGCGGCCGAGCTCACGTGGGGACTGGTGCTGGCCGCCATGCGGTTGATACCGCAGCAGGTGTCGTCGATGAAGGCGGGGCGGTGGCAGACCGCGATCGGACGGACGCTGTTGTTCAAGACGCTCGGCATCTACGGCTACGGCCGCATCGGCAAGGTCGTCGCCGGGTACGGCAAGGCGTTCGGCATGCAAGTCGTAGCATGGGGGAGCGAGGGTTCGTTGTCGCGCGCGGCAGCGGACGGTGTCGAGACGGCATCGTCGAAGGAGGCCTTCCTCGAGACAGCCGACGTGCTGTCGCTGCACCTGCGGCTGGTCGACGGCACACGCGGTGTTGTGAGTGCTTCAGACTTGGCGCGCATGAAACCCACGTCGCTGCTGGTGAACACGAGCCGCGCCGGTTTGATCGAGCCGGGCGCGCTGGTCGCGGCCTTGCAGGCCGGCCGTCCCGGCTTCGCCGCGGTCGACGTCTACGAGCGGGAGCCGCTCCTCGACGTCGACGATCCGCTGCTGCAGCTGGACAACGTCGTCTGCACGCCCCACATCGGCTACGTCACCCGTGACGAGTGGGAGGTGCAGTTCTTCGACGTCTTCGACCAGATCAACGCCTACGCCGCCGGCGCACCGATCAACGTCGTCAACCCCGACGTGCTGGACAACGCACGGCAGCCATAGCGATCACCGGGTCGCGCAGTCCCAAACTCATCGCCGTCCGCAGTTGCTGATTCCGTGAGCACTAACCCACGTGTGGGGTGGATTTCTGCTCACGGAATGGTCCGTCCATCTTCAAGGACTGTCTGCGGCTGTGAGGGCCCGCCGCAGCACGGTCGCGAGGTCGTGGTCGAAAGCGGTCAGGAAGTCGGGCGGAAGAACATCGCGCACTCGAATCAGCGCGAAGGCGCGGGCGAATCCACCGACCCGCATGGCTAGATCGAAGGTGTTCTGCAGGCCGGGGCCCCACGGCTCCAGGTAGGCATCCCGCAGCCTGGCGAACCACGGGTCGTCGGGCCGCAGGTGGTTGAACTCCTCGAGGAACCGGAACGTGATGACCAGCGACATGAATGGCTGGGAGATCGAGGTGTCGCCCCAGTCGATGACGCGCCACGAGCCCTCGCCGACGTAGAGGTTGTTCATGTGCAAGTCGTCGTGCTGCACCGACGGCGGCACGCCGTCGGCGTCGAGCTCGGCGCACATCTCTCCAAAGCGAGGCGCGAAGCGGCGCAGCGACTCGATCTCGTCCCCCGAGAGCGGCAGGTCCCGGCTGACGAGGTCGTCGTACCGCAGAGGCAACTTCGAGACACGGAGGTCGGGGACGCCTCGGGCCAAATGCTCGTCGACGTGCTCGGCCTCGCCGCGCTGGAGCTCGGCGTACAGCGGAAGCGCCGAAAGCCAAACCGAAGGCGGGTTGCCGAGCGTCCGCACTTGCGTGCCGGCGTCGCCCAGCAACAGCCACCCCGCTGAGGCGTCAGAGGCCAGCACCTCAGTGACGCGGTCAGGCCAACGCGAGGACAGCGCGACGGTGAGCCGCGGCTCGAAGCCCTGCACGGGTGCGCACTCCTTGAACCAGGCGATGCCGCCGGCGACCGGCACCCGGCTGACGGTCGCCCAGGGCCGCTCGTGGACCGTCTCGATCGCCCCGACGGGCGTCACCTGCGCCCTGACCCATTCCTCGGCGGCAGTGTCCACAGCACCATCTTGTGCTCGTTTACCGCTGGTTCACCTGAGGATCCCGGAATATGCATGTGAAGCGCCATACAGTCGCCACGCGTGCGCATTGCGGCGATCGATTTAGGGACGAACTCCTTTCACCTCCTGGTCGTCGAGGCCCACCCGGACGGGACGTTCCTCCCCCTGGTCCGCGAGAAGGAGATGCTGCGGCTGGGCGACGCCGTCAGCCGCGAGGGCCGCATCGGCGCCCGGCTCATGGGCGAGGCGGTGGCGGCCGTTCGCCGCTTCGCGGCGATGGCCGAGGGCATCGGCTGCGACGAGATCGTGGCCTGCGGCACCAGCGCCATCCGCGAGGCCGACAACGGCAGCGAGCTGGTGGACCGCATCGAGGCCGAGACCGGCATTCGGCCCCGGGTGATCAGCGGCCGCGACGAGGCCCGCCTCATCTTCGCGGCCGTGCGCGCCAGCGTGCTGCTCGACCCTTCGCCCGCGCTGTGCTTCGACCTCGGCGGTGGCAGCCTCGAGGTCATGGTCGGCGACCGGGCCGGCCTGTTGTGGTCGACCAGCCTCAAGCTCGGGGTGGCCCGCCTCACCGCCGAGCTGGTCGACAGCGATCCCCTCTCCGAGCACGATCAGCGCCGCCTGCGCGACCGGCTCACCGGGCTCCTCGCGCCGGTGGCCGACGTGGCCGCCGACCTCGGTCCGAAGTTGGCGGTCGGCACCAGCGGCACGTTCTGCGACCTGGCGCGCATGGTCGCCGCCGCCCGCAACGGGGGCCCGCCGGTATCGGTCAACCAGCTCTGCATCAGCAGGCAGGACTTTCTGGCCGTGCACGAGCAGGTGCTGGCGGCGACAGCCGCGGAACGTCTGCGCATGTCGGGCCTCGACGCCCGCCGGGTCGACCTGATCCCCGCCGGCTCCATGGTGCTGGCCACCGCGATGGAGCTCTTCGGCTTCGATGAGTTCGTCGTGAGCGAGTGGGCGCTGCGCGAGGGGATCGTGCTCGACGCCATCGGCCACCACGACCCTGCCGACTGGACGGGCGATCCTCGCGCCATGCGCCGCGCCTCGGTGATCTCGCTCGCCAGGCGGTGCGGGTGGGACGAAGCCCACGGCACCCAGGTGGCGCAGCTGGCGGGCGACCTCTTCGACCGAACGATCCCGCTGCACCGCCTCTCGGGTGTCGACCGTGAGCTGCTCGAGTACGCGGGGTTGCTGCACGACATCGGCGAGCACGTCTCCACGTCGAGCCACCACAAGCACACCGCCTACCTGATCGAGCACGGGAGCCTGCGAGGCTTCGACCCCGAGGAGGTGCTCGCCCTCGCCGCCCTGGCCCGCTACCACCGGCGCAGCGAGCCCAAGCCGTCACACGAGCCGTTCGCCTCCTTGCCGCCCGAACGCCAGGAGCGGGTCACCAAACTGGCCGCCCTGCTGCGGCTGGCCGACGGCCTCGACCGGGCCCACCAGGGCGCCGTCGAGGGCATCGACGTGGAGATTGCCGCCGACCGGGTGCGGGTAGACGTGCACGCGCGCGGAGAGGTCGACCTCGAGTTGTGGGGGGCACGGCGCAAGCGGGCCCTGTTCGAACGCCTCTTCGAGCGGCGGGTGGAGGTGGTGGCTCCACGCAGCTAGCGCGGCACCCGATGTTCGGGCGTCGTTCATCTGGTGTTCAACCGAGCGCCACGAGGCCTCTTCCTGTCTTCTTTAAGTTTCCCGCGAGTGCCCGACGAGGGAGGGACCGGATGAGGCGCAGTCTGTGGCTGGTGGCGATTCTGGCGGCGTTGTCGATGGTGGCAGCGGCCTGCGGCAGCGACAACAACAACAAGAGCAGCAGTAGCGGCACGACCGTGCCAGTTGCGTGCGACCCAGGCACGATCTCCGGTGCCGGCTCCACGTTCGTGCAGAACATCGCCCAGCAATGGATCAAGGACTTCCAGGCCAAGTGCTCGGGCGCGACCGTGACCTACCAGGGCGTCGGGTCCGGCGCGGGCATTCAGCAGTTCACGGCCGGCACGATCGACTTTGGTGCATCCGACGTGCTCATGACGACGGCTGAAGAGCAAGGCGCGGTGGCCAAGGGCGGGCAGGTCACGACGATCCCGTGGTCAGGCGGCGGGATCGCCATCGAATACAACGTCTCGGGCGTCACAGACCTGAAGCTCTCACCGGCGACACTGGCCGGCATCTTCGCCGGGAAGATCAAGACCTGGAACGACCAGGCCATCAAGAACGACAACTCGGGCGCCAACCTGCCGTCGACGGGCATCCAGGTCGTCCACCGCTCCGACGGCTCCGGCACGACCGCCGCCTTCACCGGCTATCTGACGGCTGTGGCGCCGACGGTGTGGACGGCCGGCTCGGCCAAGGACGTGCCGTGGCCGACGGGCCAGGGTGCCAAGGGCTCCGACGGCGTGACGGCCGCGGTCAAGCAGACGAGCGGTGCGATCGGCTACGCCGAGGTCTCCTTCGCGAAGGGCAGTCAGCTGGCCATCGCCTCGATCAAGAACGAGGCCGGCAACTTCGAGCAGCCTGACGCCAAGAACGTCACCGACGCCTTGACCGAGGCCCAGGTCCCGCCCGACCTCAAGATCAAGCCCAACTTCAAGCCCACCACTGCGGACGCGTATCCGATCTCGACGTTCACGTTCGTGCTCGCCTACTCGAAGCAGAAGGATCCGGCGAAGGGCAAGCTGCTCAAGGACTACCTGACCTACGCCGTGGGCGCGGGCCAGTCCGCCGCCACCGGCCTCTTCTACGCCCCACTGCCAACTGACCTTCAGACGAAGGACAAGGCGGCGGTGGACGCCATCCAGACCTAACCGCGAGCGCCCACGAAATGGCTGTCGCCGCGCCGACCTCCGAGCCTCGGGCCTCTCGCCGGGCGCGGGACGTCCGGCGCGGCGATCGCATCTTCAGGGGCCTGACGGTCGGGGCCGGGCTTCTCATCCTCGGCCTCATCGTCGCGATCGCGGTCTTCCTGGTCTGGAAGGCGCTCCCGGCGCTGCGTACGGCTGGCTTTCACTTCTTCACCGAGAAGACGTGGTTTCCGGACGCCAAACCGGCCAAATTCGGCGTGGCTGCCCTCGCCTTCGGCACGGTTCTGTCGAGCGTCATCGCCCTCGTCCTCGTCGTGCCCGTCGCTATCGGGGCCGCCCTCACCCTCACCGAGCTCGCCCCGCGCCGCCTGGGGACGATGGGCGGCTACCTCGTCGACGTGCTGGCCGCCGTGCCGAGTGTGGTCTACGGCCTGTGGGGCGTGTATTTCCTCGTCCCTCGGCTGATCCCCATGCAGCGCTGGCTGTCGGACCACGTCGGGTTCATTCCGCTGTTCCACAACACCAACAACACCTTCGGCCGTTCGGTGTTCGCGGCGTCGGCCGTGCTGGCGATCATGATCCTGCCGATCATCGCCGCCATCTCGCGCGAGGTGTTCCGGCAGGTGCCGCAAGCCAACCGGGAGGCGGCACTGGCGCTCGGGGCCACGCGTTGGGAGACCATCCGCATGGCGGTGCTGCCCCCCAGCCGCAGCGGTGTGATCGGCGCCATCATGCTCGGCCTCGGGCGTGCCCTCGGCGAGACGATCGCGGTCGCGCTCGTGCTTGCCGCGTCGTTCAACATCAGCTTCCGCATCTTCGAGCCGGGCGGCAACACCATCGCCGCCAACATCGCGACCAAGTTCGGCGAGGCGGGCAGCGTCGGCCGGGAGGCGCTGATCGCCTCTGGCCTCGTGCTGTTCGCCATCACCCTCGCCGTGAACATGGCCGCTCGGGCCGTCGTCTACCGGTCGACACGCATCGCCGAGGGCAAGGTCTAAGCGAGTGGCGACGTTGACGGCTCCGGTTGCCCTCCGACGCCGGGCCCTCGGTCGCGGCGAGCTGGGCATGATCGGCGCCGCCGCCATCGGCGTGACCGCCCTGCTGTTCACAGTCACCGAGCTTCAGGGAGTGCTCGACTTCCTGCTCGTGGCCTACCTGGTGTACCTGGCCGGGCAGTCGGCCGTGTCGTACGTCGTGGAGGGCGCGCGATCCGCGAAGAACCGCTTGGCCCTGACGCTGCTCATCAGCGCCCTGTTCCTCGCCCTCGTGCCGCTCGTCGCCGTCCTCTACTACACGCTCCAGCGGGGGTTGCAAGCGATTTCGCCGGGGTTCTTCACCCACTCCATGAGCGGCGTAGGACCATTGGAGAACGCGGGCGGCGCCTACCACGCCATCATCGGCACCCTCGAGCAGGTGCTGATCGCGAGCATCATCTCGATCCCGATCGGCCTGCTGGCTGCGATCTACATCGTCGAGTATGGGCGGGGCCGGCTGGCCTACTGGATCCGCTTCTTCGTCGACGTCATGGTCGGGCTGCCGTCGATCGTCGCCGGGCTGTTCATCTTCGCGTTCTGGGTGCTGGCGCTGAACAAGGGCTTCTCCGGCTTCGCCGCCGGAATGGCACTCGCCATTCTCATGATGCCGATCGTTGTCCGGGCGTCGGAGGAGATGCTGAAGCTGGTTCCCAACGATCTGCGGGAGGCGAGCTACGCCCTCGGCGTTCCCCGCTGGCGCACGATCCTCTCCGTCGTGCTGCCCTCGGCCTCGGCCGGGCTGACGACGGGCATCATCCTCGCGGTTGCCCGCGTCACTGGCGAGACGGCACCCCTCCTGCTGACCGCGTTCGGGTTCGACGCCATCCGCACCAACCCCTTCAGCGGGGCCCAGTCGGGCCTGCCCCTGTTCGTCTTCAACCAGGCCGGGTCGGCGTTTGCGGTCGCGGTGGCGAGAGCGTGGGCCGGAGCCCTTACGCTGATCACCATCGTGCTGCTTCTGACCGTGCTCGCCCGCCTTCTCACCCGTCGCAACAGGCTTGTCTGACCAAGGACTCCACATGGCCAAGCGCATCGACGTCGAGGACCTCAGCGCCTGGTTCGGCTCGTTCCAGGCGCTGGCCGACGTCAGCATCACCGTCGAGCCCAAAGAGGTGACGGCGCTCATCGGGCCCTCGGGCTGTGGCAAGTCGACGTTCCTGCGCTCGCTGAACCGCATGCACGAGGTCGTCCCCGGCGCTCGCGTGTCGGGCCAGGTGCTGCTCGACGGAGATGACATCTACGCCGACGGCATCGACCCCGTCGCCGTGCGCCGCTCGATCGGCATGGTGTTCCAGCGCCCCAACCCGTTCCCCACCATGTCGGTGCGCGACAACGTGGCCGCCGGGCTCAAGCTCAACGGCGTGCGCAAGAAGAGCGAGCTCGACGACGTGGTCGAGCAGTCCCTCCTTCAGGCCGGGCTGTGGGACGAGGTCTCCCACCGCCTGAACAAGCCGGGCGGCAGCCTCTCGGGCGGCCAGCAGCAGCGGCTGTGCATCGCTCGGGCCATCGCCGTCGAACCCGAAGTGCTTCTGATGGACGAGCCCTGCTCCGCGCTGGACCCGATCTCGACTCTTCGCATCGAGGACCTCATCGGCGAGCTCAAGGACAACTACACGATCGTCATCGTCACCCACAACATGCAGGAGGCGGCGCGCGTGAGCGACACCACCGCCTTCTTCAACATCAGCGGAGCTGGCGAACCGGGCCGCCTGATCGAGGCGGGCCCCACAACAAAGATCTTCACCAAGCCCGACGACACCCGCACTGAGGACTACATCACCGGGCGCTTCGGATGAGAGGACGCCTCTGATGCCAGACGAGAAGACGCGGGTCGGGTTCCACCGGGACCTGGAGGAGATCGACCAGAAGGTCGTGCAGCTGTTCGCCCTCGTCGCCGAGGGCGTGGCCAAGGCGACCGATGCCTTCCTCGCCAGCGACCGGGAGGCGGCCGAGTCCATGGCGGACGCCGACGCTGTCATCGACGAGCTCTATTGCGAGGTCGAAGAACTCGTACAGCACCAGTTCGCGCTGCAGTCCCCGATGGCACGGGACATGCGCTTCCTGCTGTCGGTGCTGCGCATCGTGCCCGAGCTGGAGCGCAGTGGCGACCTGGCCGAGCACATCGCGGCTCGGGCGACGCGCGGCGTGTCCGACAGCATCACCCCCCGCATCCGCGGTCTGATCGAGCAGATGGGCCGAATCGGCACCCAGATGTGGCGGGAGGCGGCCGACGGCTACGTCGACCGGGACGCCGACGTCGCCACCCGTCTGAACGAGCGCGACGACGAGCTCGACGAGCTGCACAGCAGCCTCACCGCCGAGCTCGTGACCGGGCAGCTAAGCGTCCCGATCGCTCTCGAGATGGCGCTCGTGGCACGGTTCTATGAGCGGCTCGGCGATCACGCCGTGAACATCGGGGAGCGCATCCGTTACATCGCCGAGGGTTTGTGACCGCTGGCCGGCGGGGCGGCGACCGTGCGGTGAACAGGCCGTGAACATCGGCGGCGCTGGGGTGGACGGTCGTCGAACGGCCGGACCGGCACCCGTAGGGTTGTGATCGTGGGGGGCGCAACCGTCGCAGCCATGGTTCTCGGCGTCGCCGTGCTGGCGGTCGTGCTGTGGGCCCTTGCATCTCGAAGGAGCCTTGCTGCTCGGCTGCGCGCCGCCCAGCGGGCGGCCGAGGAGGCCGCCGGCCACTCGGAGCAGAGCGCCAGCGCGGCCGAGCGGCTGGCCCAGGCCCTCGACGCCCTGCACCAGGGCGTGGTCCTGTCCGACGCCGAAGGCCATGTCGTCTATCGCAACCTCCTCGCCGAGTCCTTCGCCGGCGCCCGCCACGCCGAAGCGCTCGCGGAGCAGGCGATCAGCGACGTCCTCAAGGCCGCCGCGCTGGACGGCGAGCCGCACACGCGAACCGTCGACCTTTACGGGCCGCCCCGTCGCAACCTCCAGATCAGCGCCGTGCCCTTGTCCGACGGCAGCGGGAGCGTCGGCGGCGTGGCCGTCATCGAGGACGTATCGGATCGCAAACGGCTGGAGGCCGTGCGCCGAGACTTCGTGGCCAACGTGAGCCATGAGCTGAAGACGCCGGTCGGCGCGCTCGGCCTCTTGGCGGAGACGCTCGCCGACGAGGAGGACGCGGCCGTCATCCGGCGCCTGGCCCACCGCATGCAAGCGGAGGCGGTGCGCGTGGGTCGCATCATCCACGACCTCCTCGACCTCTCCCGCCTCGAGTCCGAGGAGTCGCCTGAGCGCGAGCCAGTTGGTGTGCACGTCGTCGTCGGCCAGGCGGTCGAGCAGGTCCGAGCGGCCGCCGAGGCGCGCGGCGTCGATCTCGACGTGGCCGAGATCCCCCGCCGGATCACGGTGCCCGGCGACCGCCGCCAGTTGGTGTCCGCGGTCTACAACCTGCTCGACAACGCCGTGAAGTACTCGGAGTCCGGGAGGTCCGTGCACCTGCGGTGCTCAACCAACGGCGACTCCGTCGAGCTCGCCGTCCAGGACCACGGCATCGGCATCCCGTCCCGTGACTACGAGCGCATCTTCGAGCGCTTCTACCGGGTCGACCGGGCGCGGAGCCGGGAGACGGGCGGCACGGGTCTGGGTCTGGCGATCGTCCGCCACGTGGCGACCAACCACGGGGGGAAGGTCTCGGTGACCTCGCGAGAGGGCGAAGGGTCGACATTCGTGCTGCGGCTGCCGGCGGGTCCGGGGCCGATGGCAGTGTCCGGTTGGACTGACGCGGAAGCAGGGTGACCAGAAGGTGACGGAACAACCGACGGTCTTGGTCGTGGAGGACGAAGAATCGTTTGTGGAGGCTCTCGTTGTCGGGCTCAAGCGCGAGGGGTTCCGGGTGCGGGTCGCCCGCGATGGCTTGGAGGCCCTCGAGGTGTTCGACGCCAGCCGGCCCGACCTCGTACTGCTCGACGTGATGCTGCCGAAGATGTCGGGCGTCGACGTCTGCCGGGAGCTTCGCAACAAGTCCCGGGTCCCGATCGTGATGGTCACGGCGAAGGCCTCCGAGATCGACACCGTCGTGGGGCTCGAAGTGGGCGCCGACGACTACGTCACCAAGCCCTACCGCCTCCGTGAGCTGGTGGCCCGCATGCGGGCCGTTCTCCGGCGGGCTCCTCGGGAAGACGAGCTGCAGACCAGCGGCGACGTCCTCGAGGTGGGCGACGTCCGCCTCGATCCCGAGCGTCACGAGGTCGTCGTGCGGGGCGACGAGATCGCCCTCCCGCTCAAGGAGTTCGAGGTCCTCGAGCTGCTGCTCGACAACGCGGGTCGGGTGCTGACGCGGGAGACGCTGATCGACCGGGTGTGGGGTCCCCATTACGTGGGCGACACCAAGACGCTCGACGTCCACATCAAGCGCCTGCGAGCCAAGGTCGAGGAAGATCCCTCCCATCCCACGCGGATCACCACCATCCGGGGCCTCGGCTACCGCTACGAGAAGCCCCGGTAGCCCAGAGGGTTCCCTGCTCGGTCGCCCGGCCGTCAGCATTCCGTTACTTGGCGGTCACTACCGGGCGGCAGGATGTCAACGGTGGTTGAGGTAGGCGCCCCCGTCGAGGTTCGGTGTCACGCGACTTGTCCGTGGACGGGCGGGTGGCAGGTCTGCGAGGTCCTCGTGGCCGGCGGAGGGTTCGCCTACGGGGTGCGCCGCATCGGCCTGACAAGTCCGTTGCCGGCACCGATCCCAGAGGCCGACGTACGCCCGGCCCGTGTCCCGGTCCTGGGCCGCGCCGGCTGAGCCCGGCTGCGTCCCCCGGTTATCCGTCGCCAATTCACAGGGTTGTTCCTCTAGCTCCGCACAGGGCGCCGTCCGTACGCTCCGGCAATGACCTCGTCGCTGCGGGCACTCGATCGCCAACTGCTGTTCGTGCGCCGGCTGCTCACCGAGGACGGCGACGACGCCCGCAGCCGGGCGGAGGCGATTCGTCTGCTGCGTGACGTCGAGCGGTGCGTACGCCGCTGGGCCGCCGAGGCACCCAGTCGGGCCCTGGCCGCTCGGCTGCTGCGAGTGGAGTCCGAGCTGCGTCGCCATTTGGTGGCGGCCTCGACCTTGGAAGAGGTCGGCCAGCCGCCGAGGGGCGCGGCCGGAATGCTGAAGCGGGCGGTGGACACGACCCGGATCGGACTGCGCGGCGTCGTCCGCATCGAGCACCCCGCCGGCCAGCCGGCGGCGCGCAACTGAATAGTCAGCCCAAGAGCGCGAGCGCCTGCTGGGAGCTGCCGGAGTCATTGAGCGAGCCGATGATGGCGAGCACGATCGTCAGGACCAGCGTGCCGATGCCGACCCAGCCCAGGACGATGCCGGCGATGGCCAGACCCCGACCGCTCTGGGCGCCGCCGGAGCGGTCGATCTGACCTTTGCCCACGTAGCCGAAGACCAGGGCGAGGATCGAGCCAACCCAGAACAACCAGATGATGCCGAGCACGAGCGACGCCACCGCCATGCCGTTGGTGCGGGGGGCCGGGCCGAGGCCCCCGTAGTAGGGCTGTTGTGGTTGGGCGTACGGGGGAGGAGGAGGAAGCGGGGCGGAGGCCTGAGGGACCTCAGCGGCGGCAGGCGCGGCCATGCTGGCGCCGCACCGGGGGCAGAAGTGGGCCTCGTCGGTGGCGACGGTTCCGCAGTTGGTGCACCTCGGCATGCGCCCAATTGTCTACCAGCGGCTTCTGGCAGGCTTGCGCAATGGGCCGCAGTGTCACGCAGAAGCTGATCGAGAGCCATCTGGTCGAGGGGGAGATGACGCCCGGCACCGAGATCGGGCTGCGCGTCGACCAGACCCTCACCCAGGACGCCACGGGCACGGTCGTGATGCTCGAGCTGGAGGCAATGGACCTGGACCGCGTGCGCACCGAGGTCTCGGTGCAGTACGTCGACCACAACCTCCTGCAGGCCGACTTCCGCAACGCCGACGACCACCTCTTCCTCCACAGCGCGTGCCAGCGCTTCGGGCTCTGGTTCTCTCGGCCCGGCAACGGCATCAGCCACGCCGTGCACATGCAGCGGTTCGGTCGACCGGGTGCCACGCTCGCCGGCTCCGACAGCCACACGTGCGCGGCCGGGGCCCTCGGCATGCTCGCCATCGGCGTGGGCGGCCTCGAGGTGGCGCTGGCGATGGCGGGGGAGCCCCTGCACGTGACGATGCCCGAGGTCTGGGGCGTGCGCCTTGTCGGCGAGTTGCCCGACTGGGTGAGCGCCAAGGACGTGATCTTGGAGATGCTCCGGCGCCACGACGTGAAGGGGGGCCGCGGCCGCATCCTCGAATACCACGGTCCCGGGCTCGATCACCTGCGCGCCATGGACCGCCACGTCATCGCCAACATGGGCGCGGAGCTGGGGGCGACGACGACGGTGTTCCCGTCCGACGCCGAGATTCGCCGCTTCCTCGCGTCCGAAGGCCGAGAGGACGACTGGAGTGAACTGCTGGCCGACGACGACGCCACCTACGACATCGACGAAGAGATCGACCTCTCGTCCCTCGAGCCGTTGATCGCCAAGCCGTCGAGCCCCGGCAACGTGGTCCCCGTGCGCGAGGTCGAGGGCGAGCCCATCTACCAGGTCGTGGTGGGGTCGTCCGCCAACCCTGGCCTACGCGACTTCGCCACCGTCGCCGAGATCGTCAAGGACCGCCGGGCTCCCGATGAGGTCTCGTTCGACGTCAACCCCACGTCGCGACAGACCCTCGAGAACCTCATGGCCGACGGCCACGCGCTGTCGTTGATCCACGCCGGCGCCCGCCTCCACCAAGCTGGGTGCATGGGCTGCATCGGCATGGGCCAGGCGCCCGCCACGGGACAGAACAGCCTGCGCACGATGCCCCGCAACTTCCCGGGGCGGTCGGGCACCAAGGACGACCGGGTGTGGCTCTGCTCACCGGAAACGGCGGCGGCGTCCGCCCTCACCGGCGAGATCACCGACCCGCGGCGCCTGGCGGAGCGGTACGACATGGCGGCCCCCCACATCGAGCCGCCCGAGCGCCAGATCATCGACGCCGAGATGCTGGTGCCGCCTCCGGAGTCGGGCGAGAACGTCGAGCTCGTCAAGGGTCCCAACATCGCGTCGCTGCCCGACTTCGAGCCGCTGCCCGACCGCATCGAGGGGCCGATCCTCCTCAAGGTCGGCGACAACGTGTCGACCGACGAGATCATGCCCGCCGGCCAGCGGGTGCTCCCCTTCCGCAGCAACATTCCCAAGATGGCCGAGTTCGTGTTCGACGCCGTCGACGAGTCGTTCCCCGAGCGGGCGCTGGAGGTGCGCGACGCCGGGGGTCACATCGTCGTCGGCGGCGAGAACTACGGGCAAGGGTCCAGCCGCGAGCACGCCGCCATCGCGCCCCGCTTCCTCGGGCTGCGGGCCGTGATCGCCAAGAACTTCGCCCGTATCCACTGGCAGAACCTGGTGAACTTCGGGATCCTGCCCCTCGAGTTCGCCGACCCGTCGGACTACGACCGTGTCGACCAGGACGACGTGCTCCTGCTCGACGGACTGCACGACGGGCTCAAGGACGACAGCCATCAGGTGGTGGGGGAGAACACCACCAAGGGCGAGCGCTATGAGCTGAGCCACCGCCTGTCGCCCCGCCAGGTCGACGCGATCCTGGCGGGGGGTCTGATCCCGGTTTTCAGAGCGGAACTCGAGAGCCGGGCCTGACGAGCTAGGGCAGGCTGGTCCAGCCGCTGGCGCTGACGAAGTAGCGGGACTTGGCCGTGGCGGTGCACCCGCGACTCACGCCCCGCGCGGTGTAGGTGCCGCTGCCGCTGACGCCGCGGTAGGCGCCCGTGCCCGAGGCCAGCTGATAGTTGCCCGCCTCGGTGAAGCGGCCCAGGCAGCTGCGCGGGTCCATGGTCTGGTTCTGGCTCGTGGCCTGGTGGTTCACGGTCACCGACCCGCCCGCGAACACGAACGTGTCGGCGTTCGGGCCCATGACGATGTCGCGCCCGCTGCCAGAGATCGGGCCCGACGCATACACCGAGCCGCCGGTGTTGCTCCCCGAAATGCTGAAGCGCTGCGACCCGGTCGTGCCGGTCGCCGAACCCGCCCAGACAATGGCCACCGCTCCGACTGCGACCACGGACGCCGCTACGCGCTTGAACATGCCGCCTCCTCGCCTTTGTCGAACACGCGGACCTTAGTGACGTGTGTCACGGAGAGCAAAGACCCTGCGCCGGCGGTTTCTCGGGGGTTGTCTGCGGGTAGGCGCGCAAGCATGAGTCAGGCCACCAAGCGAGCGCTGCGTGTCGCGGAGAGTGCGGTCGACGGCTACGCCCCAGGCGAGGAGCGACCGCTGCTCGACCACGCCGCCCTCATGGGCGTCTACGGCGCCGCGGTGGGCGGTCTCAGTCTCGCGGTGCGGCGCCGGCGCCGGCGCTTGCCCGAGCGCATCCCCGCCGCCGACCTCGCGCTGTTGTCGGTCGCGACGCACAAGCTCAGCCGGCTGCTCACCAAGGACACGGTGACGGCGCCTCTCCGGGCCCCGTTCACCCGCTTCAAAGGGTCCGGCGCGGCGGGCGAGGTCAACGAGGAGCCCCGCGACGACACACCTGGCAAGCATGCGGTCGGCGAGTTGGTGACGTGCCCGTTCTGCATGGCCCAGTGGGTGGGCACGGGCTTCCTCTTCGGTTACCTGCTGGCGCCGCGCGCGACTCGCGTCGCGGCCTCCTTGTTCACCATGGTGGCGGCCAGCGACGCGCTTCAGTACGCCTACACCGCGCTCGGCGAATCCGTCGACGGCTGACGTGACGGAGCGCATCTGGGAGCTGCTGGATGCCCAGGTCGCGGCGGGGCGGCTTCCGGGATGGGTGGCCGCGGTCCGGATCAAGGGCCAGACCGAGATCCACGCCGGCGGCCGGCGGGCCATCGAGCCCGACAGTCCGCCGATGACCGAGGACACGCTGTTTCGGATCGCCTCCGTCACCAAGCCCATGGGTGCGGCCCTGACGCTCAGCCTGGCGCAGGACGGCGTGCTCTCCGTCGACGACCCCATCGACCGCTGGCTACCCGAGGCGGGCCGCGCTCGGGTGCTGGTGAAGTGGGACGCACCGCTCGACCAGACCACCGATCTGTTGCGGCCGATCACCGTGCGCCATCTGCTGACGATGACGTCGGGCTGGGGCGTGGTGATGGAGGACTCCCCGCTGCAGCGGGCGATGATCGAGCGAGGCGTCTTCCCGAGCGCCATGCACACGGCGATGCCGGCCGGCGAGTTCATGGCGACCGTCGCCGGCCTCCCGCTCGCTTTCCAACCCGGCGACGGGTTCCTCTACGAGACCGGGTTCAACGTGCTCGGGGTGCTCCTCATGCGGGCCACCGGCAAGTCGCTCACCGAGCTCTTCACCGAGCGCATCACCGGCCCGCTCTCCATGACCGACACCGCGTTCGCGGCGGTCGATCCGGCCCGTCTGGCCGCCCTGTACTCACCCGGGCCCGACGGGCTGACGCTGCTGGACCCGCCCGACGGCGCCTTCGCCCGGCCGCCGGTGTTCGAGGAGCTCAGTGGCGGACTGGTGTCGACGGTGGCGGACGTTCTCCGCTTCTACACGGCCATGGCCGACGGGGGCGCCCCCGTTCTCACCGACGAATCGTTGAGGCTGATGACGTCCGACCAGCTCACCGCCGCCCAACGGGCCAACGCCAGGCCGTTCGTAGACGACGACACGTCGTGGGGGTTCGGGACCGGCGTCGACCTCACCGCGGCCCGGCCGGGGATGGCGCCCGGGCGGTGGGGCTGGACCGGGGGGACGGGTACGTGCGCGTACGTCGATCCCGGCCGCGACACCGTCAGCGTCCTGCTCACCCAGCGGGCGATGATGGGCCCCGACGACGGGCCGGAGCCCTTCTGGGCCGCCGTGGCCGAGGCCGCGGATTCGGCGTAGCTCAGGACTCGGTCAGCGTCGACGCGTGGTCGGGCACCCACGTGCTCCGGTCGCGGGGCGGGCGCTGGTAGTCGCCAGCCGACGGGCGCCGCTTCGGCAGGTCGAGCTTGGGCAGCTCCCGGTCCTTGTACGGCACGATCGACAACAGGTGGGCGATGCAGTTGATGCGCGCCTTCTTCTTGTCGTCGGCCTCCACCTGGTACCAGGGTGAGTCGGGAACGTCGCAGTGGGCGAACATCGCGTCCTTGGCCTTCGAATACTCGACCCACTTCTGCCGCGACTCGATGTCGATGTCGCTGATCTTCCACCGCTTCAAGGGCGTGTCCAGGCGGGCCTGAAATCGCTTCTCCTGCTCCTCGTCGCTGACCGAGAACCAGTACTTGATGAGATGGACCCCATCTTCGATCAGCATGCGCTCGAAGCTGGGGCACTGACGCAGGAAGAGTTGATACTCCTCGTCGGTGCAGAAGCCCATCACGTGCTCGACGCCCGCCCGGTTGTACCAGCTGCGGTCGAACAGCACGACCTCGCCGCCTGAGGGCAGGTTGGCGATGTAGCGCTGGAAGTACCACTGGGTCTTCTCTTTGTCGTCGGGCGCGGGCAGCGCCGCCACGCGGACCGTTCGAGCGCTGAGGTGGCCGGTGATGCGCTTGATCACGCCGCCCTTGCCGGCCGCGTCGCGGCCTTCGAAGAGGATGAGCACGCGCTCCTTCTCCTCGCGGACCCACTGCTGGAGCTTGACCAGCTCGATTTGCAGACGCTCCAGCTCCACCTTGTAGACCTTCTTGTCCAACTTCCCCACGTCGCTCAGTCTTCCAGGCGTTGGGGCGCCCGGTGTTCGTCGAGGCGCTCGGCCGGCCACTTGCCCGAGTCTTCGGCGTTGTAGGTCCAGTCCGGCTGCTTCTGGCGGTGGCGCTCGTTGAACACTGCCTCGTCGCCCTCGAGGCCGACCAGCTCGGTGATCAGGGCGGGCTCGACGGCCGGGGCGGAGCCGTCGACGTGGGCCTGAAGCTCCTCACCGAACGCGGTGACGATGCTTCCGACGACCGCCTCCTGCTGGAGGGCGAGCGAGCAGCGCGCTCCCTCGGACACCGTGTTGATGAGGTCGCGGACCTGGACCAGCTTGTGGGCCGGTGCTTCGGAGCGGCTCACGCCGGCCAGGAGGTCGGCCAGCATCAAACCGTCTCGCTTGCAGGGCGTGCACTGACCGCAGGACTCGACGGCAAGGAACCGCGACACGCCTGCCGCAACAGCGACCATGTCGTCCTCGTCGTCGAAGACGAGGAACCCGCCCGCGCCCACGCCGCTGCCGATCTCGGCCATGGCCTCGTAGCTCACGGGCGTGTCCAGCAGGTGCTCGGGGATGATGCCGCTGGACACGCCGGGCATGACCGCCTTGATGCGCCGGCCCCGTCGCGGGCCGCCGCCCACCAGGTCGATGACCTCGCGGAGAGGCGTCCCCATGAGTACCTCGCCCACGCCGGCGCGCCGCGTGCTTCCCGTGATCGTGCAGACGATCGTCCCCGGCGACTTCTCGGTGCCCTCGGTGCGGAACCAGTCCGCGCCCCGGCTGATGATGCGCGGGATGTTGGCCATCGTCTCCACGTTGTCGACGAGCGTGGGCGGAGCTCCGGTCTCGCCCCCGGGGACGGCCATCTCCACATGGGCCGAGAGGCCACTGCCGCTCCCGACGTCGTCGGCGTGCTCGACGACCTCGGTGATGCCGCGCCGGAATGGCGGGGCGATGCGCGGGAACGGATAGCGACCGTCGAGCGTCTCGAGGAGAGCCGTCTCCTCTCCGTAGAGGTACTCCTCGGGACCTTCGTAGACGGTGAGGTCGAGCTCGCCGGTCCAGCCCTCCCGCTGCATCTCGGTGATCGCGCCGCGCATGCGCGACACCTCCGGCCCGAACGTCTTCTTCAACCCGAAGATCACCGACCTGGCGCCCACGGCGAGCGCGGCGATGAGCGCGCCCTCGACGACGGCATAGGGATCGAGACGCATGATCGTCCGGTCCTTGAACGTGCCCGGCTCGCCTTCGGCCCCGTTGACGACGACGGTTGTCGCCAGCACGTCCGACGCGTTCTCGCGGACCGTGCGCCACTTGCGACCGGTGGGAAAGCCGGCCCCGCCGCGTCCGCGCAGGCCGGACGCTTCGAGGACCTCGACCAACATCTCTCCATCCTCGTGGCTGGCCGCCTCGACGCCGCGCCCGCCCCTCGCTTTGACGTACTCCTCGAGGGACTCGATCGGGTGCGTGGGCAGGACGCGGTGGACGAGCGGCATGCCTCAGTTCTTAGCGCGCCGGCTGGGTTGCGTCCCGCGGCGGCTGTGCCTCGCACGGGTATCGTGAGTCGTGGCCGACCGCCCGTCGCCTCAAGTTCCCCGCTGGCTGAACACCGCCGCGGCACTGGGCTGGCGACTCCTCATCGTCGGTGCGGCCCTCTACATCGTCTTCCTCGCCTTCGGCCGCCTGCGCCTCGTAGTGATGCCCGTGCTGTTCGCCCTCTTCCTGACGGCGATCCTGGCGCCGCCGGCCAACTGGCTGCGCAAACACCGGTGGCCCCCGGCGTTGGCGACGTTCGCGGTCTTCGTCGTCGCTCTCGCCGTGCTCGTGGGCCTGGGGTTCTGGTTCGTGCCCAAGGTCGTCAACCAGTTCGGCGACGTCGGCAAGCAGGCCAGCCAGGGCTTCAAGGACGTGCAGCACTGGCTCACCCACGCACCGTTCCACTTGAAGCAGGCCGACATCGACCGCTACATCAATGAGGCCAAGAACCAGATCAACCAGCGACAGGGTCAGATCGCACAAGGCGCGCTCACCGGCGTGGGCCTCCTCGTGGAGATCCTCACGACCGCCTTCCTCACGATCGTCATCACGTTCTTCTTCGTGAAGGACGGCGACAAGATCGGCGCCTGGATGGTGGGCCTGTTCGCCGAAGAACGGTCCGAGGAGGTGAGGGAGATCGGCCGACGAAGCTGGGAGGCTCTCGGCGGCTACATCCGCGGAACGGCGATCAACGGCGTGGTCAACGGCACGGTGATGGGCGTCACGCTGGCCGTCCTCGGTGTGCCGCTGGCCTTGCCGCTCGCGGTTCTCACCTTCCTCGGTGCCTTCGTCCCGCTCGTGGGCGCCATCATCACCGGCGTGCTGGCCGCCCTCATCGCCCTCGTGGCCAAGGGTGGAGTCGCCGCCGTCGTCGTGATCGGCGCCACCATCGTGATCCACAACTTGGAGGGCTATCTGGTCGGACCCTTCGTTCTCGGCCGGGCCGTGCACCTTCACCCGGTCGCCGTGCTGCTGGCCCTCACCACGGGGACGATCCTCGCCGGCATCCTCGGCGCCATCCTGGCCGTGCCGGTGCTGTCGATCCTCCTCGCCATCATCGCCTACTACCGCGGCGACAACCCCGAACTCGTCGAGGCCGCCGCCACCGCAGACGAGGACAGACCCGAGCCGCTGAGGACGGCGGGGTAGAGGCGCGCCCGTGGACCTCGAGGCCATTGTCGAGATCCCGCGGGGGTCGCGGAACAAGTACGAGATGAACTACGACACCGGCGAGATGTGGCTCGACCGTGAGCTGTTCACCGCCACGCGGTATCCCACCGACTACGGCTTCGTCCCCAACACGCTGGCCGAAGATGGCGACCCACTCGACATCCTCGTCATGGTCGACGAGCCGACGTTTCCGGGCTGCCACATCAAGGTCCGCCCGCTCGCCGTGTTCTGGATGCAGGACGAAGCCGGGCCCGACGCCAAGATCCTCACCGTGCCGATCGCCGACCCGCGTTGGGAGGGCGTCGACGACCTCGACGGCGTTCCCGCGTTCTTGCTCCAGGAGATCTCCAACTTCTTCGAGATCTACAAGTCCCTCGAGCCCGGCAAGTCGACGCACACCGCCGGCTGGCAGGGCCGCACCGAGGCCGAGGCGGCCATCGAGGAGGCCCGCAGGCGGTACAGGGGCTGACCCCGACCCACTAACACCGGGGCCACGCGAGAATGGCGGCCATGCCGCCGCCGATCCTTCTGACCGTCGACGATGACCCGGAGGTGTCGCGGTCGTTGGCCCGAGACCTCCGCCAGCAGTACGGGGAGGAGTACCGGATCCGACGGGCCGAGTCGGGGTCCGAGGCCCTCGACGCTCTCAAGGAGCTGAAGCTCCGCGACGAGCAGGTGGGGCTGCTGCTGGCCGACCACCGGATGCCGGAGATGACCGGGGTCGAGTTCCTCGAGCAGGCGCGCCAGTTCTATCCGAAGGCCCGCCGGGTGCTGCTCACCGCCTACGCCGACACCGATGCCGCCATCGGCGCCATCAACCAGGCTGACGTCGACTACTACCTGCTGAAGCCGTGGGACCCGCCCCAGGAGAAGCTCTTCCCCGTCCTCGACGACCTGCTCGAGGATTGGAAGTCGCACGCCCAACGGAAGTCCGACGACCGCGTCCGCGTCGTCGGTCACCGGTGGTCGGCGCCGTCCCACGCCGTCAGGGACTTCCTCACCCGCAACCAGCTGCCGTTCAGGTGGCTGGAGCTCGATCGTGACGCCGAGGCCGCGACGCTGCTCGACGCCAACGGCAGCGACCGTGACCACCTGCCGTTGGTCGTCACCGATGACGGGCAGGTCCTGCAGGCACCTTCGACGACGGAGCTCGCGGCCGCGCTCGGCCTCTCGTCGACGCCGTCGCTGCCCTTCTACGACCTGATCATCATCGGGGCCGGGCCCGCGGGCTTGGGTGCCGCGGTGTACGGGGCGTCGGAAGGCCTGCGCACCGTGCTCGTCGAGAAGGAAGCGATCGGCGGGCAGGCGGGCCAGAGCTCGCGCATCGAGAACTATCTGGGCTTCCCGTCGGGAATCGCGGGCGGCGACCTGGCCCGGCGGGCGGTCACCCAGGCCCGCCGCTTCGGTGCCGAGATGCTGCTGACCACGGAAGTGGCGAGCATGGACATCTGCGGCTCCGCCCGTGTCGTCCGACTGGCGAACGGGGACCAGCTGTCGGCCCACGCGGTGTTGCTGACTACCGGCGTGGCGTACCGCCGGCTCCCGGCGCCGGGCGCAGACGAGTTCGCGGGGCGGGGCGTGTTCTACGGCGGCACCGCGACCGAGGCCGAGTCGGCCCGCGACGACGACGTCTACATCGTGGGCGGGGCCAACTCCGCCGGTCAGGCCGCGGTGTTCTTCGCCCGCACGGCACGCAGCGTCACCATCGTCGTGCGGGGCGACAGCCTCGAGCGCTCGATGTCGCAGTACCTCATCGAGCAGATCCGCCAGATCCCGAACATCAGCGTGCGCACCAACAGCGAGATCGTGGGCGTCAGCGGGGACGAGCACCTCGAGCGCGTCCGCGTCGCCGACCGCAAGGCCGGCACCGAGGAGGAGGTGGAGACGTCGTGGCTGTTCGTCTTCATCGGCGCCGCGCCGTATACCGACTGGCTTCCGAAGGAGGTCCTCCGCGACGACAGGGGATTTGTGCTCACGGGCCCCGACCTCGTCGTCGACGGCGAGCTTCCCGCCGACTGGCCCCTCGAGCGTCACCCCTACTTCCTCGAGACCAGCGTTCCCGGCGTGTTTGCGGCCGGTGACGTGCGCGGCCAGTCGGTGAAGCGGGTGGCGTCGGCCGTCGGCGAGGGCGCCATGGCCGTCACGCTCATCCATCGCTATATGGAGATGCTGTGAGCGGGCTGGCGACCGACAGGGACGAGCTGCGCAGCCTGTTCCTGTTCGAGAGCCTCACCGACGAGCAACTCGACTGGCTGCTCGACCATGGCGTCGTCGAGGCCTACGACGCGGGCGCGGTCGTCTACGAGCAGGGCGACGCCGCCGAGTTCTTCTATGTCTTGCTCGACGGCGAGATCCAGCTCGAGAAGGTGCTGGACGGCACCGACGTGGTGCTGACGAGCTCGGACCTGCCCGGTTCGTACGCGGGCGCCACCCGTGCCTTCATCGGCGCGTCCCAGGACGAGTCCTACGCGTCGGCCCTGCGGGCGGTCACGCGCGCGCGGCTCTTCCGCATTCGGGCCGATGACTTCTCGTTCGCGCTCAAGTCCTGGTTCCCGATGGCCGTGCACCTCCTGGATGGTCTGTTCCTCGGCCTGACCAACACCGAGAAGCTCGTCAACCAGCGCGAGAAGCTCATCGCCCTGGGCGCGCTGTCCGCGGGCCTCGCCCACGAGCTCAACAACCCGGGGTCGGCCGAGGTGCGGGCCGCGGAGACGCTGAGCGTCCGGCTGCAGGACGCGAGGCGGGCGATCGTCAACTTGGCGCCAGCGCTCGACCGCGAGAGTCTGAAGCACCTACTGGCCTTGGCAACTGAGGGGTTCGAGCGGGCGCAGACGCCGCCGGTGCTCTCGGCCCTCGAGGCCGGCGACCTCGAGGACACGTTGGCCCAGCGTCTCGAGGCTGCGGGGGTCGACGGCGCGTGGGACATGGCGCCGGTGTTCGCGTCGGCCGGTCTCGACGAGGCGTGGATCGACCGCGTGCTGACCGTCGCGGGCGACGCCGCCCCCGACGCGGTCCGGTGGATCGCGGCGGGGATCGACATTGAGAGCCTCGTCCGCGAGATCCGCACGTCGGCGGGACGCATCTCCGAGTTGGTCGGCGCCATGAAGGACTACAGCCATCTCGACAAGGGGCCGTTCCAGACCATCGACGTCCACGACGGGTTGGAGAGCACGCTGGTCATCCTCGGCCACAAGCTGAAGAAGGGCGTGAACGTCGTCCGCGAGTACGACCGCAGCCTGCCCAAGATCTGCGGCCAGGCCGGCGAGCTCAACCAGGTGTGGACCAACCTCATCGTCAACGCCGTCGAAGCCATGGGCGGCAAGGGCACACTGACGGTCCGCACGGCGCGCGAGCGCGACTGCGTCCTCGTCGAGATCAGCGATACCGGTCCGGGCATCCCGCCCGAGATCCAGCGCCGCATCTTCGACCCGTTCTTCACGACCAAGGACGTCGGCGAAGGCACCGGCCTTGGCCTCGACATCAGCTACCGCATCGTCGTCCGCCGCCACCACGGCGACATCCGCGTGGAGTCAGAGCCGGGCGACACCCGCTTCCAGGTACTGCTGCCGATTGACCAGCCGGCGTCGGCCCAGGCTCCAGAGCCCTAGCGATCGCGTCGAGCGGGCCGTGATCAGGGAGTCGTGCGGCAAGCACCGTGGCTGCTGCTGTCGCGACCTTGAGCTCCACGGTCGCGAGGGTCGACACGACGCCCAGTCGACGTGAACGCGCCCGACCGTGACCTGGCGGCGGAGCTGGTGCTGGCTATCCATGCCGGCGACACCGACGCGGTCGGGCGTGTGATTGCCGAAGCGCCTGAGTTAGCCGCACACCCACTTGGCGGGCCCTTCAAGACGCGGACCGCGCTGCACGTCGTCGCCGACTGGCCCGGCTACTGGCCCAACGGACCGGAGAGCGTGCGGTTGCTGGTGGCCGCCGGCGCCGACCCCAATTTCCGGGACCCCGAGCCCCAGTCCGAATCGCCGCTGCACTGGGCCGCCAGCAGCGACGACACCGACGTCGCCGCCGCTCTCATCGATGGCGGCGCCGACATCGACATGCCCGACGGCTCGATCGGCTCCCCGCTGGACAATGCCATCGGGTACGCCTGCTGGCACGTCGCTCGGCTCCTTGTCGCACGGGCCGCGCGGGTGGACAAGCTGTGGCACGCCGCCGCGCTGGGCATGCTCGATCGGCTCGACGAGCTCCTCGACGGCCACCCGACCGGAGAGGAGGTCTCCCAAGCCTTCTGGCACGCCTGCGCAGGCGGGCAGCGCCGCGCCGCCGACCGCCTCCTGGCCGCCGGTGCCGACCTGAACTGGGAGCCCGATTACGCCAAGGGAACACCCCTTGACGCCGCCAGCGGCCTCGGAACCCGTCAGACCAACGTCATCGAATGGCTGCGCGATCAGGGAGCCCGATCAGCCGACGGCCAGAGCGGCGCCCCATGAACTCGAGGATCTCGACGCCACGTTCAAGAATGACGCGAGGTGCGTCATCGAGCGCCTGAGCCTTGGTCGAGGCGTCTGACGGCTTCGCGTTCGGCCAGAACGGGGACGAAGTTGGTCACCTTCGCGTCCGAGAAGCCGGCGAAGGCTCGGCCCACCTCGCGCTTGATCATTCGCTCGGGCACGGCGTCATAGCGGCGGCTCAGGTTGCGCACGACGACCTCCGCCGCCAGGGCGAGGTCCCCACTGCCAGTCAGGAGTCCGCCGCTCATCGCTCCACCACTGCCGCGGAGGTGGGTGCAGACGTTGGCGTTCTTGCACACGTCCGTCCATGGTTCGCGCGTACCCAAGCTGCTCGATTGGTCAGTTGCGCGGGTGAACGTCGTTCGTACACTCAGCCACGCGGCTGCAGCCAGCTGCGTGTCAACCCATATGGCCGAGTCGGGCTGTGTCAGCGGGGAGCATGGCCGCTGTGGACAACCTCTGGGCGCGCACCCGATACTTGAGAGGTGCCAGGGAGTCATCGCATCACCCGAGTGGAACAGAACGTCGGTGCTGACGGACGGGGCTTCCGCGTCAAGTGCTCCTGCGGCTGGCAGAGCCGTTGGGCGGCTTCCGCAACTCACGCGTCTGCCCTCGGCGAGCAGCACGTGCAACTGCAGCCTGCGTAACGGCCACATGGACGGCGCCCCGTAATCGGGCTGGCCACCAGGCGCCCCCCGTAGCCGTCGAATCCGACCTCCTCGAGATGGCGGAGCAGCGCCTGGACCGCCGGAGTCCACGGGCCCGTCGAACGATGGACCTGGCCGTCGATGAGCGTCGATCCGGCGACCGATGGAAAGCCGTCCGACAGCGCCACCTCTTCTGACATCGAGTCGACGCTATGTGTCGTCGCGCAGGCGGCCGTAGACCACCACATCGCGCCAGGCCCCGCCGCGGAAGCCGCCCTGGCGCAGCAACCCCTCACGGCGGAACGCGCACTTCTCGAGAGAGCGCTGTTCGGCGACGTTGTCGGCCTCGGTGAGCGCGACCAGCCGGTGCGCTGGCGTCGTCGCGAACAGGTGCTCGGCGAGCAGGCCTGGGCCACCGTGCCGAGCCCCCGCCCTCGGTGCTCGGGCGCCAGCAGTATCCCGACGACCCAGACTCCGTCGCCGCCGAGGCCCCGGGAGCCGT
>DASZJL010000114.1:0-1702 GCA_035948135.1 Acidimicrobiales bacterium
CCCGTCGACGCCTCGTGCGCGCAGACCTTGTCCACCTTCTCCTTGCCGGGCATCCCGAGTGCGACGACGATGCGGCAACCCTCTTCCTCGATCAGCTTCTTGGCCGCCACGGCCAGGTCCTTGAACCCGGGCACCGTGCGCCGGATAGTGGTGAAGGTCGTCCCGTAGCCGGGGCATTGCGAGAGCTCGTCGAGCGCCTCGCCGCCCATGTCATAACGGGCGAACATCGTGTCGACGACGCCGATCAGGTCCATAACCCATTTTCGCGCAGGAATCCCATTGGCCGATCAGGGCCCGCGGAGGGCAGAATCGGGCCGTGAGCAGCACTATTCCCGATGCCGCCCCGAGCTGGGTCGAACGCGACGCCGCCGTTGTCTGGCATGGGTTCACCCAGATGGCCACGTACGCCGACAACACCCCACTGGTCATCGAGCGGGCCGAGGGCCGCGAGCTCATCGACGCCAGAGGACGCCGCTATCTCGACGCCATCTCCTCGCTCTGGGTGAACACCCTGGGCCACCGGGTCCCCGAGCTCGACCGCGCCCTGGCCGCGCAAGCGAACAAAGTGGCGCACTCGACGATGCTCGGCAACGGCAACACCGTCGTCGTCGAGCTGGCTGAGGCGCTCGCGCCGCTGGTGCCGGTGGACGATCCGCACTTCCTCTTCGCCGCCGACGGCGCCGTCGCCGTGGAGCAGGCTTTGAAGATCGCATTCCAGTACTGGGTCAACCGCGGGGTCGAGGGACGCACGCAGTTCCTGGCCCTGAGCGACGCATACCACGGCGACACGATCGGGTCGCTGTCGCTCGGCGACGGCGGCGTGTTCAGCGCCGTCTTCGGGCCATTGTGTTTCCCGGTTGTCCGGACGCCCGGCTACGCCGATCCCGGTTGGGCGGACAAGGCCTGCGCCGCCATAGCCACGCACGCCGGCGAATTGGCGGCCGTCGTGCTGGAGCCGCTCGTACAGGGCGCGGCGGGCATACTCGTGGCCGATGCGGACGACGTCCGCCGCGTTGGCGACGCCTGCCGCGACGCCGGCGTGTTGCTGGTGTGTGACGAGGTCGCGACGGGGTTCGGTCGGACCGGCACACTTTTCGCGTCGGAGCAATGCGGCCTGCGCCCCGATCTGCTCTGCCTCGGCAAGGGCATCACTGGCGGCTATCTGGCCATGTCGGCGACCGCGGCGTCGGGCCGTGTGTTCGACGCCTTCCTCGGCGCTGACCTCGGGCCTGCGACCTTCTACCACGGGCACTCCTACGGGGGGAACGCGCTGGCAGCTGCCGTCGCGCTCGAACACCTGCGCCTCGTCGAGTCCTGGGACGTCCTGGCGAATGTCCGAGACCGAACCGCGCAACTCGCCGATCTCTTGGCCGGCCGCTTCGTCCCCAACCCGGCGGTACGCGAAGTCCGCCAGCGCGGCCTGATGGTCGCCATCGAGCTCGCGCCACCGAAGGACCAGCTCCGCTGGGGTCGCCGCGTGTGCGCCAGCGCCGTCGACCGGGGCGTCCTGCTCCGTCCGCTCGGCGATGTCGTCGTGGTGATGCCGCCGCTCACCATCACCGAGGGCGAGATCGTGCGGATCGTCGACGCGCTGGCAGAGGCCCTCGACGAGGTGACGCAAGCCTCGTGAGCCCGCGGAACTGGCCGGACCGTATCCGGGCTCAGCTGGCGCAAGTTGTGGACGAGGGACGCTGGCGCTCGC
>DASZJL010000115.1:0-12064 GCA_035948135.1 Acidimicrobiales bacterium
CGGGCGTCCTGCACGCCCTTCTGGCCGGACGTGACGATCACGTAGCGCACGTCCCATCCCTCGTCGGCCCACTTACAGGTCGTGCCGGCACACCCGAACTCGATGTCGTCGGGGTGCGCGCTGATGACGAGGACGCGGCGCTCAGTCACGGACCGAGCGTATGGCGACTACCGAGCGACGGTGAGCGGGAGCCTCTCCAGGCCGCGCAGGTTGAGGCGGCCGTTCCACTCCGGTTCGGCCATCGGCTCGATGGTCGAGAAGCGGCGGGCCAACGACCCGATCGCGACCTGGGCCTCGAGGCGGGCCAGGGCGGCACCCAGGCAGTAGTGGGCGCCGCCGCCGAAGGACAGGTGCTCCTTGGCGTTGGGACGGGAGATGTCGACCTGGTCGGCGGTCGGGCCCCAGTGGCCCTCGTCGCGGTTCGACGACGCCAGGCCACACACGACGAAGAATCCGTCGGGAATCGTCTTGCCGCCGACCTCGACTTCCCTCAACGTCACGCGACGCGACATCTGCACAGGCGCGTCGTAACGCAGCAGCTCCTCGACGGCGTTGGCGTCGAGCGAGCGGTCTGCGCGCAGCTTGGCCAGTTGGTCGCGGTTGCGCAGCAGGGCGAGGGTGCCGTTGCCGATGAGGTTGACCGTGGTCTCGTGGCCGGCGATGTAGAGCAGCATCACCTGCTCCAGGAGCTCCTCGTCCGACAGCACGTCGCCGTTCTCCTCGGCGGCGACGAGCCCCGAGAGCATGTCGTCGGAGAGGTGCTGCCGCTTCCACTGGATGACGTCGGTGATGAGAGAACGCATCTTTTCGCCCGTGTCTCTGATCTCGAGCATCAGCGCCGGGTCGATGATCGGCTCGAGCGACCGCACGAGAATGCCCGACCATTCGCGCAGCTGCTCGCTGTCGGTCGGTGGCATGCCGAGCATCTCGGAGATCACCGCGAACGGTAGGGCGAAGGCATAGTCGCCGATCAGCTCCATCTGCCCGGCGTCGGCGGCGCGGTCGAGCGACTCGTCGACGAGCTGCTGTACTCGAGGCCGAAGGCTCTCGATACGGCGGGGGGTGAACGCCTTCGAGACCAGCTTGCGCAAGCGGGTGTGGTCGGGCGGGTCGCGGTTGAGCATCGCCCGGGTGCCCATCTCCTTGTCACGATCCGCACCCAGCACCTCGTCGGCCACCTGGTCGAGAACGGTCGGCTTCGCGCTGGCGTCCTCGACGCTCAAGGACGGGTCGCGCAGGAAGCGCAGTACATCGTCGTAGCGGAACAGGAGCCAGATGCCGAAGGGGCTCTCGTGCACAGGCTCGTGCTCGCGCATACCCCGGTACTGCGGGTAGGGGTTCTCGGCGAAGCCCGGCTCGAAGGGGTTGTACGCCACTGCCGCCGCATCGGTCATGCGACCACCTCCGTTGTCACTTGTAACCCGATCGCGGTTTTCGATCTACGTGACAACCGTCTCACACGAAGACCTCGGGCGGCTGGGCGATGAACCACACCACGCGTCCGACGTCCATGAACGACTGCTCGTCGGACGCCACCTTCTCGGCATAGGCGGGATCGTTGAGGAAGGCGGTGAACGCCTCCTCTGACTCGTACCGCTGGATGGCGATGCCATCCCACTCGTCGCCACTGCCCATCCCGTCGGGGAGGCGGTGGTACTGCTCGTACCCCTGGAGGTACTTGCCGAGGGTCTCCACGACGAGCGGACCGTGCTTCTCACGCCAGTGGCGATGGAAGTCCTCCTTGGACATCCCCGGCTTGCGGGGCAACAGGGCGACGAGCACGACCACTGGCATCTGACGTTATGTCAGATCTAGGTTGCGACTCATGGAGACCATGGACGTGATGCCGCACGACCAGATCAAGTTGGGGTCGTTCCTACTGACGATCGTCGAGCCCCACAAGGGCCACGAGGTCGCCTACAACCGCTGGTACGAGCGCGACCACTTCTATTCGGGCTGCATGATCGGTCCCTGGACACTCGCCGGCGGGCGCTACGTCGCCACCAAGGACTGCAAGTCGCTGCGCACACCGTCCGACGGGAACGAGATCACCGAGGCATCCGACCGCGGGTCATACATCGCCCTCTACTGGATCCAGGACGGCAAGTACATGGAGTGGGTCGTCTGGGGTGGCAAGCAGGTGATGTGGCTGCACGAGAACGGCCGCATGTTCGAGGAGCGCGACCACGTCCACACCCAGCTCTACAAAGTGCGCTGGACGTTCAACCGCGACGAGGACGGCGTCCCCGCGGAGCTCGCCCTCGACCACCCCTTCGGCGGCATCGTCACCGTGTTCGGCGAGGTGGCCGAGGGTGTCGACCGCGACGAGGTCGACCGCTGGTACCGCGAGGAGTACCTCCCGCGGGCGCTGGCCGGGTCGCCGGCCGCGATCGTGGTGGCCGCCACGCCGCGCGAGCTGCGGCGAGGCCCGTCGGACGTGCCCCGCGCCGAGGGCTCCGACCGCAAGTTCGTGCACCTCTACTTCCTCGACTCCGATCCCCGGGAGTCGTTCGCCGACCTCTTCGGCGACCACGACGCCGAGCTCCAGAAGGCCGGCTTGGGCCGCGTCCAGCTCGCGTCGCCATTCCTGACGACGATCCCGGGGACCGACACCTACACCGACCAGCTCTGGTGATCCTCTCCGTTCTGGGGACGTTCAAGGGCCCTATAGGCCCCCACAGCGTCCCCAGAACGAGCAGGAGGGGCTAGATCGCCGAGGCGTTCATGGCCCGCTCGCGCATGCGCGTCGAGCGGTGCACCGGGTCCTTGTCGAACTTGGGCTGCACTTCCTTCGCGAACAGCTGGAGCGACTTGACGGCGTTGTCGTAGCCCATCGTCGTCGACAGCGGGCTGAACACCAGCTGGTCGGCGCCGATGTCCTCATACATCTGGATCGTGCGCGAGCAGTCGTCGGGGTCGCCGACGCAGAGAGTGCCGCTGGCCACGAGGCTCTCGACGATCTCCGGGGTGGGCTCGGGCAGCACCGCCGGCCACTCGGGCACGTGCTTGGGACGCTGGATGTTGTCGAGCCAGTGGAAGACCAGCGACTGGTAGTAGTTGAGGTGCATGTTGCTCGCCAGCTCGAAGGCGTCGTTGCGATTCTCCATGCACAGGAACGGCGACACGCAGAGGATGTTGTCGTTGACGTAGTCGCCGACAGGCGTGGCGTTGGCAACCGCGTCCTTGTACGCCTTGATCAGCGGGGCCAGCACCTGCGGATCACCGGTGGTGAAACAGAACGCGCCGAGACCCATCGAGCCGGCCTTGGCGAACGTCGGCGGCGAACCGCACGCCACCCACATCGGCGGGTGGGGCTTGCTGTAGGTCTTCGGAAGGATGTTGCGCTGGGGCATCGAGTAGAAGCGACCCTCGTAGGGCCCGTACATCCCCTCGCGCCACATCTGCGGGAACTGGACGATCGTCTCGTCCCACATCTCCTTGGTGATGTCGAGCGACTCGATGCCGTACCCGAACACCTCGGTCGTCGATGACCCTCGCCCGGTGCCAAATTCGAAGCGGCCCTCGGAGAGATGGTCGAGCATCGTCACGCGCTCGACGACGCGCGCCGGGTGATTCACCTTCGGCGTGGTGTTGGTGATCGCCGTCCCCACGTGGATGCGCTCGGTCTTGGCCGCCACGAACGAGAGGAACACCTCGGGCGCCGGCATGTGGGAGTACTCGGTGAGGAAGTGGTGTTCGGGGCACCACACGTACTTCACGCCGTTGCGATCGCACTCGACGGCGAAGTCCAGATTCTCCATCAAGCGCCGATGCTCCGCGCCGGGCTCGACCTCAACCTCGAAGTTGGGGACGAACGCCTGGGCGAAGTAGCCGAACTCCATGCCTAGGGCTCCTCTCTAGGGGTCCGGCTCAAATATAGAACAGGTTCTAGTCTGGCGCCAGCCTCGGGCGGACTACTTCTCGGCCGCCAAGCGGTCCATCGTCCGCTGCATCTGGTCGGTGACGTCGTCGTAGATCCACTTGATGACGGCGTCGCTGTCATCGGCCTCCGCGCCGTAGTGCTCGGCCAGATCGATGGGCGCGCCGACGTCGACAGTGGTCTTGGTCGGCAGCGGCAGCGTCGGCAGCCCGAAGGAGACGCCCCACGGCAGCCCGAGCATGATCGGCATGACCTTCACGCGCATGAGCCTGAGGTGGGGCATCCAGCGGGCGAGCCGATCGCCGCGGGAGAGCACAACGACGCTGTTGTGCGCCCCGCACGAGACGGCCGGCACGATCGGGACACCGGTGCGCAGAGCCAACCTGATCCAGCCCGTGCGGCCCGCGAAGTCGATGTGATGACGCTCGGTCCACGGCCGGAAGACGTCGTGGTCGCCCCCGGGGAACACGACCACACTGCCCCCGGCGCGCAGCGCGTTCTCGGCGGCTCCCGGGTCGGCTTCGATGCCACCCGCCTTTCGCATCGTCGGGCCCACGCCCGGGATGTTGAAGAACGCCGAGTGGAACAGTCCGTAGACGGGCTCGTCGACGCCCCGCGTGTTCCACCACTCGGTCATGAGGATCGGCATGTCGGGCGGCGTGGCGCCACCGTTGTGGTTGCCGACGATGAGGAACGGGCCGCGTGCCGGCAGGCGGTCGAGGCCGCGCACCTCGGGGTTGAAGTACGAAGAAAACGTCTCCAGCTTGCCGAGGTTCCTGCGGATGAACGCAGGGTCGCGGCCCGTGCGGGCCGGGTCCGGGTCGCTGACGAGGGCCAGATCGGGACGCTCGTACACGTCCCGATGAAGAGTGAGAGCAGTTGCGGACGAGGACATCACGACTCCTTCGAGGGCCGAAGGGAGATGGCCGTCTGACGGGCCACCTCGGCCCAGGTGTCGGCCCCCGGCACGTCGACGCCGGCGGCGTCGAGCAGCACGATGCCGAGGGGAATGGCCAGGAACAGGGTGGCGACGGTGGTGGGGTCGAGCCCGTCGGCCACCTCGCCCTTCTTCTGGGCGTCGGCCACCAGCTCGCGCAGGGCGGCCAAACGCTCGGACTGGAACTCACGCAGCAGGGCACCCACCGTCTCGTCACGGCGGGCCGCCACGTGGGCCTCGAGGACGAGCGCCCGGGAGGCCTCTCTATTGGCGTCCACGAACTCGCCCACCAGCTCGGCGAAGCGAGACGACACGTTGTTGTCCCCCGCCGACGTCGACGCGGCCATGACCGCGGCCTCCTGCTGGGACTCGAGCACGCCCCGCACCACCTCGAGCAGGAGCTCGGCCTTGTCCCGGAAGCGCCCGTAGATGGCGCCGGTGGTGAAGCCGGCCCGGCGGGCGATGTCGGAGACGGCCGCCCCCTCGTAGCCGCGCTCGGCGAAGACCTCGGCCGCCGCCGCCAGGATGCGATCCCGGGTTGTGGCCGTTGCCTGGTCCTCGCCTATCGTTGCTTGCGCCATATCAACATAATAGCTATTATCATCGTGAGCAGCAAGGGTCTCTTCTCCAGGAGGCGAACGCCCATGGCCGTCGACACCAGCTACGCGGACCTCAGTAGTCCTGACACGTTCGTACCCGGGGTGCCCTTCGAAACATTCGACCGGCTGCGCAAAGAGAACCCCGTCTTCTTCCACGAAGAGCAGGACGGGCCGGGCTTCTGGTGCGTCACCCGCTACGACGACCTGGTCGCGGTCAACCGCGACAACCAGCTCTTCTCCTCGAACAAGCGCACCGCGCTGTTCATGGAGTCCGACGAGGAGATGCTGGCCCAGCAGCGTCTGATGATGCTGAACATGGACCCGCCGATGCACACCCGCTACCGGCTCCTCGTCAACAAGGGCTTCACCCCCCGGCGCGTCACCCAGCTGCGAGAGGACATCCGCCGGCGCACGAACGAGATCATCGACGCCGTCGCCGAGAACGGCGAGGCCGACTTCGTGGTCGAGATGTCGGCGGAGCTGCCGCTGCAGGTCATCGCCGACATGCTCGGCGTCCCCCAGGAGGAGCGCCACCTCGTCTTCGACTGGAGCAACCGCATGGTCGGGTCGCAAGACCCCGAGTACCTGACCGACCCCGAGCTCGCGCAGAACGCGTCGATGGAGCTGTACAGCTACTTCAACCAGCTCTCTGCCCAACGGCGGATCGACCCGAAGGAAGACCTGGTCACCGCGCTGCTCAACGCCGAGGTCGACGGCGAGCGCCTCACCGAGCTCGAGCTCGACCTCTTCTTCCTGCTGCTGTCGGTGGCGGGCAACGAGACGACCCGCAACGCCATCTCCCACGGCATGGTCGCCCTCAGCGAGCACCCCGACCAGATGAAGCGTCTCGTCGACGATCCCTCGCTCGTCAACTCGGCCGTCGAGGAGATCCTGCGGTGGTCATCGCCGGTCATGCACTTCCGGCGCCAGGCCACGGCGCCCACCCAGATCGGCGACCAGAAGATCGGCGCAGACGAGAAGGTCGTGTTCTGGCACATCTCCGCCAACCGCGACGAGGCGCACTTCGACGACCCCTACAAGTTCGACGTCAGCCGCTCCCCCAACGAGCACGTCGCCTTCGGCGGCGGCGGCCCGCACTTCTGCCTCGGGGCCAACCTGGCCCGCCTCGAGATGCAGGTGTTCTTCGAGGAGCTGGTCAAGCGCCTCCCCGACATCCACGTCTCCGGCGAGGTCCAGCGCCTCCGCTCCAACTTCATCAACGGCCTGAAGCACATCCCGGTGAGCTTCTCCGAAGTACCAAAGTCCTCCGCCTGACGGTGACGTAAACGGTCTGTCACTGTCTGCCCTTTGCGTCGTACTTTGGGCTCAAGCCTGGGGACCCGGAGGACGACGTGTCAGAAATGCGAGTGCTCATCGTCGACGACGAGGAGGACATGCGGGCCCTCGTCCGCAACCTCATTGTTCTGGCCAACCACGGCCTGACCGTCGCGGCGGAGGCCGGCGACGGCGACGAAGCGCTCCGACAGTGGCGGCAGGAACGGCCCGAGGTCGTGCTCCTCGACCACCGCATGCCCGGCCTCAGCGGGCTCGACACCGCGGAGCTGATTCTGCGGGAGGATCCCAGCCAGGCCGTCGTGCTGTTCACCGCCTACCTGGACGATGCGGTCAAGGCCGCGGCCGAGAGGGTCGGCGTCCGGGCGTGCGTGTCCAAGACCGACGCCTCGAAGGTCGTCGACCGGCTGCGCGCCTGCGCCGCGAGCTAGCGCACCCCCACCACTCCGCGGCACTCATCGGTGCGAGGATGACGTCGTGCCGACGCAGGTGGAGCGCCTCGTTTCACGGGTCAGGAAGATCTGCACGGCGTTCCCTGAAGTAACTGAGCGGCCGAGTCACGGGGCACCAACGTTCTTCGTCCGCGGCAAGGCCACGTTCGTCACTGTGTGGGCCAACGGCCACCACGACCACACGTTCCCGCACCTGTGGTGCGCCGCTCCCCCGGGCGCGCAGGAAATGCGCATTGGGGAGGACGCGGACCGCATCTTCCGACCGCCCTACGTCGGCCACCGCGGCTGGATCGGCGTGCGCCTCGACGGCAAGCCCGACTGGGCGCAGATCGAAGAACTCTGCGAGGACGCCTACCGCACGGTCGCGCCGAAGACGCTCGTCACCCAGCTCGACAACCGACGCTGACTGTTTGCTGTGACCCTTGTCGGGTCAGGTCCACCAGGGTGCGGACGGGCGGCGCGACGAGGGCAGCCGCTTCGCCAGGTCGAGCACGTTCGACAGGCGGAAGCGGTGATGGCCGCCCGCGGTGCGATGGGCCTCGAGCATGCCGGCGCGGGCCCAGTGGCTGACCGTTCTCGAGTCCACACCCAGCAGCCGGGCCGCCTGTCGCGGCCGCAGCAGCGGGTCGTTGGGATCGTACGGAACCTCGGCCTCGGGATAGGCACTCATGTCACACGCACCACACTTTCGCAACGCCGACGTCGACCGGCACACAGGCGGGGACAGGACCGCCGACCGACACCGACCCCTGGGCGGTGACCGGGCCGACCTGTACCTGCACGTTGAAGGTCGGTGGCGGCGCGGGTGTGGTATCGCCGCCCGACGGCGGAGTCGACGTCGGCTGGCCCGGTGGGGATGGCGATGGAGGCGCAGGTGTCAACGGCACCGGTGCCGCGATCGCCGGCCCGGCCGCTGGTGCAGCATGAGCGGGCGCAGCCGCGGCGGCCGTCGAGGGGGCGGGCGCAGCCGTGGGGCCACTGGCGACCGGCGCCGCGGCCGGCGCAGTGGCGGGGGCGGGGGCCCGCGCGGCTGGCGGGGTGGTCTGCGAGTCGGCGGGCAGGAAGCGCACCTCGGGCGACGGAGCCGGAGCCGGCGCCGCCGACGCCACCGGGGTCGAAGTCTTGAGTGCCGCCGACCCCGCCGCGGGGCCGACGACCCCGAGAGCGGCGGCCGCGGCGACGGCGGTGCCCCCTCCGGCGACGGCTGCCGCCGTGCGCGCGCCGCGGACCGATGCCGTGGCGGCGCTGGCCACACCCGTCGTCATCAACGGGATCATCGTCAGCCACGACATCGGACCCAGCACGCGGCCGACCTCGCCACGGGAGACGCGCAGGAAGGCGCGCACGACGTCGGGGTCGTAGTCGACCCCGGCCTTCGCCGTCAGCTCGGCCCGCGCCGCTTGGGGTGTCATCGCCGTCTGGTACGACCGCAGCGAGGTCATCGCGTCGTAGGAGTCGGCCACGGCGACGATGCGGGCCGCCAGCGAGATCTCCTCGCCCTTGAGTCCCCTCGGATACCCGGATCCGTCCCACCGTTCGTGGTGTTCGGCGATGGCGAGCGACCAGTCGCCCAGCCATTCCCGCAGTGGCAGGGCGATGCGGGCACCCTCCTCGGGGTGGCGCTTGATGGTCTCCCACTCGTCCGCGTCGAGCTTGCCCGACTTGTTGAGGATCTTGGCGTCGACGGTGAGCTTGCCGCAGTCGTGGAGCAGCGACGCCCAGCGCAGCTGATCCCGCTCGGCGGTGCTGAGGTGGAGCTGCTCGGCGATGAGCTCGCTCAGGGCCCGCACCCGCTCGGAATGACCCCTCGTCTTTCGGTCATGCATGGTGAGACCGGCCGCGATGACGACCACGTTCTCGGCCGCGGTGGCCAGGTCGGTCTCTTCGCCCCGCGCCCGCAGCTCGGCGGCGCGGTCCTCGAGGCGCCGAAGCGATCCGGCGCGCAACGCCAGCCGGGCCCGCGAGGGCGTGTGGTCGGGAAAGGCGAGCGAGAAGCGAAGGAGGGCGACCAGGGGCAGGAAGCGCTCGGCCAGCCGAATGGCGACGGCGACCGCGATGGCCGACACCGCCAGCGCCCCGATCCACCACAGCGTCCCGAGCTGGCCCGTAGGGCGGGGGACCAACCAGCTCAGGGCCGCTGTGATTGCGACGCCGACGAGCAGCGGAAATATGACGATCGCCGCCCTCAGGGCAAAGGCCGACCCTCGTCGCGCTTCCCAGCGCTTACCCGACGAACGCGTCGAACTAGACATTCCGGACGCGTAGTGTGATGGCGTGAACACACGGCGAGGTCAACGGCTTCCCAACATTTGGACAATTGGCTCGTAGGCTCGACGACGTGGGGACAGGGGCGGCGACGGGGACGGCGCGGGCCCTCGTCGTCGACGGTGACGACGGACTGCGGGCGGTGGTCGCCTCCCATCTCGCCGACCAGGGCTATGCCGTCACCGAAGCGTCAGCGGCGCGTCCCGCCCTGGGCGCCCTCGACGAGGCGCCCGTCGACCTCGTGGTCCTCGACGTCGACCTCCCCGACATGGCGGGCGTCGAGGTCCTCCGGCTCGTCCGGGCCGCGACCGACGCGCCGCTGATCGTCATCAGTACCCGCGCCGCCGAGACCGACCGCATCGCCGGCCTCGACCTCGGCGCCGACGACTACATGGTCAAACCGCTGTCGGTCGGCGAGCTGCTGGCTCGCGTTCGCGCCGTCGCTCGTCGGGCCCGGCCGACGACCGCGCCGGGCGGCCTGCAGTTCGGCGACCTCCTGATCGACCGCCGCAGCCGCGAGGTCCGCATCGGCGAGACGCGAGTCGACCTCACCCAGCGGGAGTTCGATCTGCTCGCCTATCTCGCATCGTCGCCCGGTCAGGTCTTCAGCCGCGAGCAGCTGCTTGATCAGGTCTGGGGGTCGTCCTCAGACTGGCAGGACTCCAAGACCGTGACCGAGCACATCCGGCGCCTGCGCCAGAAGCTCGACGTCGTCGCAGACGGTGCGGACTGGATCCGCACCGTCCACGGCGTTGGCTATGCGTTCAACCCACGGGACGTGGGGTGACGGCGATCAGCCGCAGTTGTTGACGCCGCCTAGGTAGCCGGGGTTCTGGCCGGTGATGCCAGGGCTGCCGGCGCCACCGCTGTCATTTACGAACACGCCGCACGTGCCGACGTAGATGCCGGGCGTGCCGACGGGTGCGACTGGGGAGCGGTTTGGGTCGGGGTCCTGGAACGTCTGGACGCCGGGCTCCATGTTCATGTTGTGGGGCGTCTGCTGGCGGTAGGCGTCGGCCCCGCCGGGGTTCGCCGACCCGTTCGAGTTCGTGTCACACGCCGCGTCGCTGGTGGAGGGGCCGCCGCCGTTGCAGTTCGGCGACTCCTTGGTGCTGGCCGGCGTGTTGTTCTGGTACACGTTGTCGTTCTGCGCCTCGCCCTTGGAGCACTTGTCTTCCTTGGCGTTCTTCCCGGAGAGCGTGTCGGCGCTGCAGCCCTGGTACACGGTCTGCTGCTGGGTGGTGGCGCCGAAGCAGATGCCGTCGGCGCAGGCTCCGAAGGAGAAGTTGGCCAGGCCTTCGGGGTGGGTGGCCGAGGGCGTGTTGCCGGCGTTCTGCGGCGTCAGGCTGAGGATGACGGCGCCGCCGTCGGACGGGCCGTTGATGGCCTCGTCGGTATTGCATGGCGTGGCGGTGGTACACGCGGGGCCGCTGTGGTTACTGCCGCTGAAGCCATCGTGCTCACCGTTGTCGAGGCCGTCGTTGGCGCCCAGGTAGAAGAGAAGGCCCTGGCTGGCGATCTGGTCGAGCTTCGATTGCGAACCGGTGTCAGGCGTGAACTTGCTGTTGCCCACGGGCTGGGTGCTTGCGCAGTTCTTCAAGGCCGGGAGACCGTCGGGAATGGGGATGGAGTCCAGAGGGATAGCGGCCGTGGCCGGGCAGTAGACGTCGTAGTAGTCGAAAGTGGCGCTGAAGCCGGCGCCGTTGGCGTTGTTGCCGCAGCCCACACCGGTCCGTCCGCCGGTCCCGTCGGTGTTGGCCGCCAGGCAGCCAGAGTGCGGGCTGTCGGGCGTGCCCGGGTCGCCGACCGCCTCGAGGCCGCCGAAGCTGGGATTCGGGTGGTTGTTCGGTGACTGGTCGATCCCGAACTCGGCGAACCGGGTGTTCTTGGAGTTGGCGTCGCCGTTGTGCGTGCCGCCGGTCTCGAGGTTGGCGGCGAAGTCGTGACAGCCCTTCGGTACGTAGTTCGGCCGCGTGTTCCAGGCCGACCCGTTGTTCGGGCAGTCCTGCTGGTCCTGGCTGTAGCCGCCCCCGCTCACTGCGGCGGCCGCACCGGCCGACACCAGCACCACGGCGGCGACCAGCAGCGCGATCAACGCACTCCGACGTCGGGCGTAACTCATTTTCCCCTGGACCCCCAAAAGAGACGGCGCTGACCCCGCGCAATTCGCCGCCCAAACCCCCCAATCCTCTCCCAAACCCTGACATTTGCGTCAGGAATTCGTAAAGTTTTCTTAAGACGCGACGGGCACGGGTCGGGCGGTGTCCACCTTCCACGAGGAGCCTTGGCGCACCAGGGCCACGTCGAGGTAGGTGGTCGAGGTCCGGGCCCCGGCCGTCGACTGCAGCGCCGTGCCCAGGATGACGACGCCGGCGACCCGGTTGCGGACGACGTCGGTCAGGAACACGCCCGTCACCTTCGCCGACTCCTTGGCCTTGAGGCGGGTGATCGTCTGCTGTTGGGGCGGACTGCTGGCGTCGTACCCCTTGGCGTACGCCGCCGTGGCCAGCGCCACGACACGCGCCCTCGCCGCCGCCAAGTCGTTGTAGTCGTAGGTGTAGAGGGCGGCGCCGAATTGGGCCGCAGTCGAGGCCGCGGTGCGGCGCAGCGTCGCGGCGTGGTGCAGGTTGTCGGCCCG
>DASZJL010000116.1:0-68162 GCA_035948135.1 Acidimicrobiales bacterium
CGACGATGTCGAAGGTCGAGGGCGGGATCGGCACGATCTCCGAGCACATTCTGGCCCTCCTGGAGAAGCACGGCGGCGAGCTGCGACGCCACGTGAAGGTGGCCAACGTCGTGGTGACCGACGGTCGCGTCCAGGGCGTGGCGCTTGCGAACGGCGACGTGATCACCGCACCCGTCGTCGTGTCCAACCTCGATCCCACCGCGACGTTCACCCAACTCCTCGACCGCGACGCTCTCCCGCCCGAGTTCGCCCGGCGCGTCGACGCCATCGACCACCGGGCCGCCTATTACCAGGTCCACTTCGCCCTCAACGGGCTTCCCGAGTACCGGAGCCCGTACGAGATCCTCAACGAAGGCGACGTCGCCCACAACGTCACCTTCTTCGGCACCGCGGAGCAGATGCAGCGCGACTACGAAGGCTGTTTGGCGGGCGTGGTCCCCGCGTCGCCGTCGTTCAACATCCAGATCCCGTCGCGGCGGGATCCGGCGCTGGCACCGCCCGGCAAGCACGCCGCGAGCACCTTCGCCTTCTACTTCCCGATCGGCGCCACCCGAGCCGAGCAGACGAAGTTGAGCGAGGAGATGGCGAACCGCATCGTGGCCAAGATCACCGCCGCGGCGCCCAACTTCCCCGAGCTCATCGACCGCCAGCTCAACTATCCCGCCTACACGTACGAGCTCATGTTCGGCTGCACTGGTGGCGACTTCACGCACGGCCTGCTGCAGCCGGAGTTCATGGGCCCGTTCCGGCCCGGGCCCCGGGGATGGGCCGACCAGCCGATCCCGGTCGAGGGCCTCTACCTCTGCGGTGCGGGCTGCCACGGCGGTCCCGGCGTGACGTTCATCCCCGGGTACAACTGCGGTTACGCGGTGCTGGACAGGGCGGGCGACACGGCGCGGCTGTAACGGATCTGGCGTTCGACGAATGCCAGATAGACCGCCATGGCGAACGCAAAGCTGGTGAACAGGCTCATCACGAAGAAGATCCACGGCGCCTTGATGCCTCGACGGCGGCCGTCGCTGATCGTCCACAGCGGGAGCAGGACGACGTTGGCGATGATGTAGTCCTGCGCGGCCGAGTCCGCCGCCCAATTGGCGAACAGGTCCTTCGTGAAGTTGACGTAGTTGGCGTCGTGGCCCATGGCGTGCGTGTAGCGGACGTTGAAGTACCAGCCGAGCACTAGCGACACGACGCCGAAGAAGTAGAACGCTGCCTCCAGGGGCGTGACGCGGCCGGCGGCATCTCCTGTGAACAGGTGACGGTTCCAGTACACGGCCAGCGCGGTCGTGATGATGCCGAGGATCCCGTAGAACAGCAGCGACGCGGTCATGCCCGATCTTGTCCGACAAGCACCACCGCCGTCACGGCCGAGCTAGAAGTAGTGAGGCATGGCCGAGTTCTTTCCCTACGCCGTCGACGCCCGCCTGGCCCCCTTCTGGCTCCCCTTCGGCGTCCGGCCCGGCAAGGACGGCGTCACCATCACCGACGACGGCACCTTCCGGGCGACGTTCGGACTGTTCCCGTCGGTGGCGACTCCGCTCGACAACATCGACGGTGCCCACGTGACCCGGGACTACCGGTGGTGGACGGCCGGAGGTGCCCGGCGGTCGCTCGCCGACGACGGCCTGAGCTTCGGCACCAACCGGGACGCCGGGGTCTGCGTCCACTTCCGGCAGCGGGTCCGATCCGTCCTGGGGCCCGCGGGGCACTCGGCGCTCACCGTCACCGTCGCCGACGTCGATGGGCTCGTCGACCGGCTCCAGCGCGGGACGCCATAACTCTTGCGCGGTGGCAGGATGCTGTGATGACCAGCGAACGCATGCAGGTCGAGCGGGTGATCGCCGCCGACCCGTCGACGATCTTTGAGGTCTTGGCGGACCCGAAGGGCCATGTCGCAATCGACAGCTCCGGGATGTTGCAGTCCTCTACGGGCGAGCCCGCCAAGACGGTCGGCGACACCTTCGTGATCCACATGGACCGTGAGTCGCTGAACGACTACCCGCTGGGCCTCTACGACGTCACGGTGAAGATCGTGACGTTCGAACCGGATCGCGAGATCGCCTGGACGCCCGAAGGTCAGCTCAACCTCGGGCACGTCTACGGCTACCGGCTGGAACCAGTCGACGGAGGGACGCTCGTCACGTCGTACTACGACTGGTCCACAGTGGAACAGAGTTGGAAAGACGGCGGCATCTTCCCCGTCATTCCCGAGAGTGCCTTGCGGGCGACGCTCGGCATCCTCGCCCGGACCGTGGCGCCGGGCGTCCCGCGCCCCGGTACCTGAGAGGCGAGTACCCGGGCCTCAACGGGCGCGGCCTTTACGTCACGTGCCTGCTGCCGATCGTTTTCGACGTGCAGTCGATGACGCGGATTTCGGGGTAGCTCCATTGCCGGTCAGGGCGGGGTTGGCGGCCAGCAGTTCTTCGATGTGCTGCAGGGACTCGCGGATCGAGTGGATGTCGGCCGCGTCGCGCCGCACGGCGCGCGCCACCTTCGTCTGCCAGTAGCCGAAGTAGCAGAAGCCGCCGGCGACGACGAGCGCCAGCCCCAGTAGCCCGCCGGACACGACGTACGGGGTCTGCTCGAACGTGTCGGTCGTGTGGGACACGCCCGACCAGCCCAGCAGGATCAGCACGACACCGAGGGGCATCAGGACGGCGCCGAGCGTGAGCAGCACGCGCGCCATGTCGGCGCCGCCGGCCCGCGTCCGCAGCTCGCGTACCGAAGATGCCAGCCGGGTGTGCCGACGGGCAGCCTGGTCGTCGATGGGCGGGTCGGACGGGGTGGCGCTCATGTGGCCTCCTCTTTACTAGGCGCGGGCGCCCAGGTAGGCGGCGGAAACCTCGTCGGTCAGTTCGCTGGGGTGACCGGCCCGGGTGATGACGCCGTGCACCATGATGGCGGCGACATCGGCGATCGCCAAGGCCGTCTTGGCGAACTGCTCCACGACGAGGAGGGCGATCCCCTCGTCGGCCAGCTGGCCGACGATGTCGTAGAGCTGGGACACGATCCGCGGGGCCAGCCCCATCGAGATCTCGTCCAACAGCAGCAGGGACGGGTCGGTGACGAGGGCCCGGGCCAGTGCGAGCATCTGCTGCTCGCCTCCCGAGAGGGTGCCGGCCAGTTGGGTCCGGCGCTCTCCGAGCACCGGGAAGCGCGTGTAGGACTGCTCGGCGATGTCGTCGATGGCGAGCCCGCCCCGGTACGCCATCATCCGCAGGTTCTCGGCGACGGTCAGGTTGGGGAAGACGCCGCGCCCCTCGGGGATACTGCACACGCCGGCCCGGGCCAGGCGGTTCGGCTTGGCCCCGTTCACGTGGCTCCCGGCGATGTGCACGCATCCCGCCGCCGGCACCAGCCGCCCACTCACGACCTTGAGCGTCGTGGACTTGCCGGCGCCGTTCGGCCCGAGGAGGGCGAAGACCTGGCCGGGCGGGACCACGAGTGACACGCCGTGCAGCACCTCGATGCGCCCGTACCCGGCGCGTACGTCGATCAGCTCGAGGGCAGGCGCGAGCATTAGTCGTCGTCCGCCAACGGACAGACAATGGCCGTGGGCTCCGCGAAGATCCCGTCGCTGAGCCGTCGCAGCCCGAAGCCGGCGAGGATCGTCGCCAGCACGCCCAGCACGATCGACGCGGTGCCGACGAGCGCCCCGTGGCCCGCCAGCCTCAACGACGGCGAAGCAGTGTGCGCGGCCGCCGCACCCAACGCCGCCGGCAGGGGCGAGCCGGTGAGCCCACCGCCCGCCGCGCCGACCGGCGACGAGGCCGACGCCGCGCCGGCCGTTGCCGGCCCCGCGCCTGGGCCCGCGTCGGCCGAGCCGGGCGGCGCGCCTCCTGTGATCCCAGCGTCGGTGCCGGGCGCGGCGGTGACTGTGGCCTCGGCCGCGCCGAGGGTCACCGTGAAGATCGAACCGCTCCCGGTGTTCCACGACACGACCAGCGACCCGGCGGTCACGGTGGTCGACGCATCCTTGGTCTCCTTGGTGGGCCGGCTCACGGTGATCGAGGCGCCCGACTTCCCGAGCGCCTGCTGGGCGATCTGGTTGGCGGCCGCGTTGGCGGGCTGGCCCTGGCTCCCGATGTGGAGGCCGTTGTCGTCGACGGTTGCGGGCATGCCGGCGATCGTCAGCCCGTGGACCACGGTGTGGGCGTCGCCGGCGCTCTTGGTGCCGTCGGTCGTCGCCTCGGCGACGCTCGATACCGAGTCGATCTTCACGACGCCCCCGGCCAGGCTGATGTCTCGCACGAGGCTGTCCGATGTCGACTTCGCGGTGGCGCCCGCGAGCGTCGTGAGGGCGTGGGTGTGGCTCGAGCCGAACGAGCCGCCGCCGGTCGAGCTGTCGACTGACGCCGTCGCCTCCACCAGGTCATCCTTGGCCGTCGCCACCATCGAGGTGCCCGGCGTGTTGTTGTTCGTCGTGGTGGGCGGATTCTGCCCGGTGCGGGCCTCGGCCCGGATCGGGTTGTTGAGGGCGGTGACCTGCGGTGGCGCAGTGGGCTGGACCACGAGGATGAGGCTGCCGGCGTTGGACGCCAGCGGCCCGGGCCAGACCAAGCTCGAGAGCCCGTATCCGACGGGTCCATTGGCGAGAGTGGCGGACGACTCCGGCACCTCGGCCTCCTGGTTGCCGTTGGTCGCGTCCTCGTCGAAGAATCGCCACCCGCGGGCGCCCGCCTCCAGGCCGAACGAGGAAAGGGTCACGTCGGCGTGGGCCGTCGGTGCAAGAAGCCAGAGAGAGCCCGCCGCGATCAAGCACGCGAGTCCCGCCGCCAGCAGCCCCGCTCCGCGCCGCCTCACCGCGCCGCGTCCTCCATCGCTTCGAGGCCCGTGTCCCGGGCGTCGTCCTCGGTGCCGAGATAGGCCGCGTGCACCAGCTCGTTGCCCTGGATCTCAGCCGGCGTGCCCTGCGCAATCAGCCGTCCGAAGTCGAGCACGAAGATCTCGGTACACACGCGCATGACGAGCTCGACGTCGTGCTCGACCAGGAGGACGGCCATGCCTTCGCGGGCCAGCTCCAGCAGGATGCCCGCCAGCTCCTCGGTCTCGTGTTCGTCCAGTCCCGACCCGGGCTCGTCCAACAGAAGGAGCCGCGGCCTCGTCGCCATGGCCCGGCCCAGCTCGACCAGCCGGGCCAGACCCGTGGGCAGGGAGTCGACTGGCGAAGCGGCCACGGACCGCAGGCCGACGCGGTCGAGGATCTCCTCGGTGACGCGCGTCGGGTCCTCCTTCTCCTGCTTGTCGCGCGTCCAGTCGCGGCGGGCCTCGGCCGCGACCATGATGTTCTCCCGGGTCGTGAGTGACCCGAAGACCTCGAGGCGCTGAAACGTGCGGGCCATGCGCAGGCGCGCCCGCTGGTGCGGCTTCACGTCGGTGATGTCGCGGTCGTCGAGGTAGACCCGGCCCGCGGTCGGCGCCTGCAGTCCGGTGATGACGTTGAAGAGCGTCGTCTTGCCGGCACCGTTGGGCCCGATCAGGCCGGTGACGCGGCGGGCCGCCGCCTCGAGGTCGACGCCGGCCAGCGCGGCCACACCCCCGAAGCGGACCTCGACCGTCTCAACCCGCAACCGCGACAGGGTCGCTCACCTCCTCCGGCTCGCGCCTCGGCGCCGGACCGACGACGTCGTCTCCCCCGCCGTCCCGCGAGGAGCGGCGACGGATACGGGCGCCGAGCGGAGCGAACTCGCTCGTCCACCCGTTGGGGTTGCGGACGACGCCGAGGGCGCCGAGCCCCGGAAGGACGTACACGACGCTGCGGATGCTCTTGAAGGCCTGCTGCACCTTCGGCAACAGCCCGAAGGTGAGCCCGCCGGCCAGCGCGCCGGTGACGCTGTTGATCCCGCTGATCGTGACGAGGAGCAGCAGCACGGCGCTCTGGAGCATCTCGAAGTCGCCCGGGCCCACCTGGCCGCGCACACCGCCGAAGAACACGCCCGCGACGCCGGCCAACGCCGCCGACAGCGCGAACACGGTGAGCTTCGTGAACGTCAGGTCGATGCCGAGGGTGGCGCACGCGGCCGGGCTGTCCTTCATGGCGACGAGCTTGCGGCCGAACTTCCCGCGTCGCAGGGCCAGGACGCCGACGCCCGCCAGCGAGAACACCGCCGTGATGAGGATGAAATATGCCCGGTCGCCCTCGAAGGACACGCCGAGGAGGTGCGGTCGGCCGACGGCCAGGCGTCCGCCATAACCGAACACCGACGTGTTCTTGAAGAACAGCGTGCTCATCGCTTCCGCGAACGCGAGCGTCGACAGGGCCAGGTACAGGCCTTGGAGCCGCAGCGCGGGCAGCGCCGCCACGGCGCCGACCGCGCCCGCGAGCACGGCCGCCAGCACGATCCCCCACACCGAGCCGCCACCGAAGTACTTGCCCATGGCGAACGCACCGATCCCGACGAAGGTCATCTGCGCCAGCGACGTCTGCCCCGCGTAGCCGGTGAGCAGCACCAGCGACAGCATGATCAGGGCGTAGACCATGCCCTGCCCGGCCAGCGTCAGGTCTCCCTGTGAGAGGTGCGGCGCGATCACCGCGGCGAGCGCGATCAGGGCCACGCCGCCGGCGATCGACTCGCCAAGGGTGGCGACCCGCGGGGCCCGGCGCGCCGACACCATTCGACCGGCGCGCAACTTCGCCTGCGGGAGGACGAGCAGGACCACGAACAGGAAGATGATCGGGATCGACGGCCGGATCTTGGTGAGCACGCCGCTCGGCAGCTTCCAGATGGCGTAGGTCTCGGCCAGCCCGAGCATGAGTCCACCCGCGAATGTCATCGGCAGGCTCCGGAGGCGGCCCACCATGGCAGCCGCGTAGCCGTTGATGACCAGCAGGGTCAGCAGGACGATGTCGAGGGAGATGAGCGGCGCCAGGAGGATGCCGGCGAGGCCGGCGAGCGACGCTCCGAGGGCCCAGCTCACAGCCCGCACCCGGTCGGGGTCGGCGCCGGTCAGGGCGGCCAGTTCGGGATCGTCGACGACGGCGCGCATGGCGATGCCGATCTGGGTGCGGGTGAAGAGCAGGCGCAGAAAGCCGGCGACGAGGGCGGCGACGGCGATCATCGTCAGCTGGTGGTACGTGATGTTGATGGTGAACAGCCGGACGTGGTGGCCGAGGAAGAACTCCGGCACGACGCGCGCCTCGGCCGGGTTCCAGCGGATGCTGGCGAGGCCGATGAACGCGACCATCAAGCCCAGCGTGACCACGATCTGGGTGCTGACCGCGGCCCCGTGCAGGTGGCGCATCAACACCCGGTCGATCGCGAAGCCGAGGAGCGGGGCGGCCACCCCGAGGATGAAGATCAACGCCAGCCACTGCGGCCAGCCGTCCTTCACGGTGAGCTCCCAGAAGCCGAAGGCGCACAGCATCCCGATCGCGCCGTGGGCGAAGTTGAAGATGCCCGACGTTGTGTAGGTGACGACGAGGCCACTCGCCGTCAGCGCGTAGATGCAGCCGGTCGCGATCCCGACGATCGTGTAGGCCAGGAACGTCGTCACGGGGCGCCGGGCACCTGGAAGTAGCCGCCGTCGGCGCACCGGAAGCCCTGCGGTGGCGAGTCGTAGCGCGCGAAACCGTTGTTGACCTTGACCAGGAGGTAGCAGGTCGGTGGAGCCTTGGTCCCCGGGTTGGCCGGGGGGAGAAGGCCGTGCACGTCGTAGGTCCCGAGCTTGCGGATGGCGTCATTCACGCTCGCTCTGGTGATCCTCGGGCCCGCGGCCTTCAGGGCGTCGGCCAGCAGGCGCACCGAGCCCCACGCGAACACGGCGAACAGGTCGGGCTTGTAGCCGGGCCGCACCTTGGCGCTCCAGTCGTCGAGGAGCTTGACCTCGGGAATCGACGCGTCCTCGCCGTCGTACATCGCCATCTGCTGCTCGCTGTAGACGCCGTTGCCGGCCGGCCCGGCCAGGGTCAGGAAGTTGGGGTCGTAGGCGACACCGCCGGACACGAAGGCGTCGACGGTGAAGTTCTGCTGGGCCATGGCCTTGGCCAGGCGGGCGGTCGGCCGGACGTCGGCGGACGTCAGGTACACCATCTTCACGCCGGCCTGGCGCATGCGGACGACGTCGGCGGTGAAGTCGGTCTCGGTCGGCGAGAAGCCGCGTTCGTAGACGACCTTGTAGCCGGCCGACTGAGCCGCCGCCTTCCAACCTTGGTAGGAGCTCACCGAGGCCGGGACATCGCCGTAGATGGCACCGACCTTGGTGACGGCGTCCGGGAACTTGTTCTTGAAGTAGTTGAGGGGACCGAGGCGCCAGCCCATGTGGCCCGGCTGCACCGAGAAGTTGTTGGGAAGGGCGCGGCGGTTCTCGCTGAGCGAGTAGGTGGCGTCGACGACGTTCGAGGACTTGAGCTGGTCGAGCGCCGCGTCGTCATACAGGGAGAACGAGCCGGCGAACGCGAACGTCTTGCCGATCAGGTCGATGGTGGCGGCCCGGTTCTGACCGGTGTCGAACTGGTCGTCGCGGACGATGAGCTTGAGCTGCCGGCCGTAGATGCCACCTTGGCTGTTGATGTAGGCCACCGCCGCCTGAGTGCCGAGCACCGCCCCCTCGAAGATCCCCGGCACGGGTCCGGTGAGGGTGGAGACGTTGCCGATGGTGATCGAGTCGGCCGTCACCCCCACATCGGTGGCCCCGCCGTTCCCTCCCGAAGGCACGGCCGCCGCCGGGTTGGAGGCGCTCCCGCCGCCGGTGCCGCCGGTGGCCGCGCCGGTTGAGGTTCCCGCCCCCGCCCCGCCGGAACTTCCGGCCGCGCCGGCGACGTCCGCAGCCGTGCCTCCGACGTCGCCCCCCGTGGCGCCGCCGCCCGCGCCCGCACTGACGTGTTGACCACTGCGCGCCGCAGCCAGGCGGGCCGCACTGACGCGCATCCCGCACGCGGCCGTGGCGAACATGAGGACCAGCAACACGACGCCGACTCGCATTCGCGCCATAGGTCTCTCCTTCATCCGGTCAGGTCATCTGGGCGGCGCGCTCGGTCGGGATGTCGTGGCGGGCGACGTACTCGGCGAAGCGCTCGCCGAGCTCGTCGCCGTCGAGTCCGAACTGGCCGAGGTCGTAGCCGTGCACGCCGAACTTGCCCTTGGGGTTGGCGTCGACGTACGTGGTCATCGCCGCCATGGCGCGGTCGTCGAGCCGGTCGCCGAATGCCGAGTAGATGGCATCGACGGTCGCCAACGGCTCCTGCACGAGGTCGGCGTAGTGGACGTCGAGGATCCGGTGCTCGGGATGGGCCCGTCGGAAGGCGTCGATGCGGCGGATCGACTCCTCGAGCATCGCCGTCCAGTGCGCGGCGATGTAGGCCCTGTGGTCGGCGTCGCTGAACGTGCTCGACAGCGTGCTGATGAGGCTGCAGACGGAGGCGCAGAGCACGACCGGGTCGCGGTGCAGCAGCACCAGCCGGGCGTCGGGGTAGACGGCCGTGAGCGCGTCGAGGGCGATGGCGTGGTGCGGGCTCTTGAGCGTCCACCGCCCCCGGACGCCGCCGCTCTGCAGCACCTGCAGGACAAGGCGGTGGTACTCGTAGGCCGAGCGCTGGTCGGTCTGGAACAGCCAACTGCCGTAGGCGGGGACGTTGGCGATGGCCTCCCACGACAGACTCTTGAAGTCCTGGCTCATGACCGCGATGCACTCGGTGGGGCCGTCCGCTTCCTCATGGTGGACGGCCCGCATCCGCGGGTTGAGCTGCTCGAGCATGCCGCCCTGCTCCCGCGCCGCGTCGATGCGAGGACCGGCGCGGTGGTCAGCGGCCGAGGCCGGCGGCACGCTGTCCGCCGACTCCCACAGGAGGAGCGCCCGGTTACCGGCGTCCTGGTCGAGGAGGTTGCTCAGGAACGTCGTCCCGGCCCGGAACATGCCGATCACGATGAGCGGAGCGTCGATGCGCTCGGACGCCACGCTCGGGTGTCGCCCCGCCCAGTCCACGACGCGGAGGCGATTGCTCAACGCGGCGACGATTGTGCCGGGTACCGCCATCGACCCGATCTCGTTCAGCTGCGCCTCCCGGTCGAGAGAGTCGCAATAGATCGCCAAACCCTCGCGGAAGCTGTCGCCGCCGAAATCCTCGAGGCCCGTCTGCCGGCACGCCTCGTCGACGAGCTGGTCTGCCGTCGGCACTTAGCGAAGGCTCATGTCGACGACCGTCCGACCCGTCGTCCGACGCTGCTCGTGGTCCTCGAGCGCGGTCGCGACCTCGCTCATCCCGATCCGTCGTCCGATGACCGGGCGAATGGCGCCGCTGGCGAGCAGGGCGAGCAGGGCGCGGTGCACCTCGGCGCCGGTCGCGGGCGGGAACGTGTTGAGGCCGAAGCGGCGGAACTCGACGGGCAGCGAGGCGTAGGCCGTCATCACGCCCACGACCGAGAAGTTGCCCATCGACACCTTGCGCAGCGGCCTCCCGGTGAGACCCGACTCAGGGTCGTCGTTGAAGCCCACGGGCACGTAGCGACCGTCGAGGGCGACGCACGTCCAGATGTTCTCGGTCTGGTCGCCGCCGACCATGTCGCACACCACGTCGGCGCCGTGTCCGCCCGTGTGCTCCATGACCCGGTCGAAGATGTCCTCGGACGAGGAGTCGATGCTCAGCTTGGCGCCCAGCTCCTCGCACACCAGGCCCTTCTCGCGACCGCCGGCGACAGCGATGACCTCGGCCCCGCCGGCCACGCCCAGCTGGATGGCGGCGGTACCGAGGGCACTGGCGCCCGGGAGGACGAGCAGGGTCTCCCCCGCCTGCAGGCGGGCCCGCTTGTGCAGGGCCAGGTACATCGTGTGGAAGGGCAGCGTGAACGCGGCCGCCTCGACGTCGTCCAGCCCGTCAGGCGCGTCAAACACGCTCCACGCCGGTGCCAGCGCCGCTTCGGCAATCCCGCCGATGGACTGGCTGCACACGGCCACGACCCGGCGGCCGACCCACTCCTCGGCGCCCTCGCCGGCGGCGTCGACCACGCCGGCGACGTCCATGCCAAGCGTGAACGGCGGCTGGGCCATCACGCTGGCCACGCCGCCTCGACACCGGGCGATGTCGCCCCAGTTCAAGGAGGCCGCCGCGACTTGCACGCGCACACCACCGGCCTCGGGTTCGGGGACGGGAACGTCCTCCTGGATCTCGATGGCCTCAGTCGGACTGCCGTGACTGACAACCCGCGCCGCCCTCATCGGGGCGAACGGTACTAAGGAGGGCTACTTAAGTCAAAGGGGCGGACATCGAAGCGGCGGCCATGGCGATCAGGTTGCGAACGAACGTCTCCTGGTCGAGCTGCGGGCGCCCCCGCCGCCTGCTCTTGGCGCGCGCCCGGTCGGCCACGGCGCGGAGGATGAAGCTCGTCACCAGGGCCATGCGCTCGAGCGTGACCTCCGGACCGACCTGGGCCATCCGAGCCATCAGCAGCGTGTACACGTCGTAGCCGCCGGTGCGGGCCAGCACCGCGTTCAACTCCTCGCCCAGGCTCGCTGGGTCCTGCTGGGCCAGCTCGGCGATGATCAGCAGGCAGGCGCGTCCCCGCCACCCGCTCTCCGCCAGCTCCGCCGCCGGGCGGACGATCGCCTCCATCACCGACTCGACGTCGTCGTCCGGCGCCTTCGTCGCCAACTCCAGCAGTTCGCCCTCCCGGCGAGCGAGGAAGCCGACGTGCCGTTCGAGCACCGCACACACGATCGCCTCGCGCGAACCGAAGTGGTAGTGGAGCGCGCCCTTGTTGCGCTGCCCCGCCTTTCGCGTGATGTCGACGAGCGAGGCCGAAAACACACCGTCCTCCGCGAACGCCCGCGCCGCGGCGTCGACGAGCTTCTCCCGCGTCTTGGATGCGTCGGGCGGCATCGCCGGAACAGTACGTGCGGAACGGGAGGCTCAGCTGTTGTCGTGATCGCTTCGCTGGGGGATACGCAGCGGAGTTACACGGGGAGGGCCGTCTCGGCTCAGACCTCGCGGGGCACGAAGGCTTCGACGTTGGATCCGTTGCGCCGGGTCTTGATGCGCGGCAGAGGCGCAGGCATGGCCGCGAGCTCAGAGAAGACCACCCGCCCGTCCGGCGAGAAGGCCGTCCGGTGACACGGGCAGTCGAGCTGGCCGGCCTGGGCGTTGGCCTGCAGCAGACAGCCGAGGTGCGTACACGCGCCGCCGACGCCCACGGGCGCGCCGTCCTGCTCGGTCACGAACCCGACGAGTTTGGGGGTGGCGAACCGGTACGGGGCGCCGCCGGCCAGCTGTTCGGCGGTCGCGACGGGAACCCACTCGCCGTCGGCCGGCACCAGCTCGGCGGCCGTGTGGCTCGGCGTGCTGGAGCCCGACGGGAACACGGCGCGGTCTACGACAACGCCGGCCACGCCGGCGGCGGCGACGCCGCCGGCGACGAGCAGGGCCCGCCGCGAGAAAGCCGCGGGTGTCTTCTCCTCGATGTCGTCGGCGAGGACCCGGCGCTTGATCGCCTCCACGGCTTCGCTGCTCGGGAGGTCGGCGCCGACGCGAGACGCCCGCAGCTCGATGGCGGCGCGCAGGGCGTCGACGTCGTCGGGATCGTCGAGCGTCCCTTGGGGGATCGCCTCGTCGCCGAGCACGGCCTCGACCGCGTCGACCGCCGCGGTGCCCTTTCGTCGCCGACGCCTCATTGCTCTGCCCCTGCCGCGGCCATGCGTAGAGCTCGGTGCTGGAGGATCTTGGCGTTGGCCACGCTAACGCCCATCTCGTTCGCGGTTTCCTTGATCGACCGGGCCTCCAGGAAGCGCAGCTCGAGCACCCGACGGTAGCGGTCGGGCAGCGCCGCGAGCAGACGCTGGGCGCGGACCGGCGCGTCGGACTCGGACGGGGGCTCGTTCAGGTACTGCAGGTCCGCCACGAGGTCGACGGTCGTCACCTCTCGGCCAAGACGACGGCGCCAGAACCCGGCCACGACCGTCCGGGCGGTGGCCACCAGGTATGCCCGCACCTCCGGGCGGGTGGCGGTGGTCCGCAGCGGACCCATGGCGGTCAGGAAGACCTCGGTGGTGAGGTCCTCGGCGTCGGGACGGTTGCCGACCTTGGAGTAGATGAGCCGGTAGAGGCGCACGACGTTGTCGGTGTAGATCTCGTCCCAGCCGGCATAGGTGTCGCCGTCCACCGCCCGCAGGCGGCGCTCTCCGGGCGCGAGCCCCTTGCTGTCGTCTCCCGGGTGGGAGGGGTCTTGTGGGTCGTCGTTCACGGGCCGCCAGCCGGTCACGCTTGTAGTACGCGGCCGGGTTACACCCACGGGACCCCCGCTGTCATTACTTGAAGGCGAAGTCCGCCCGGAGATCACGCGCCGAGGCGTCACGCGGGCCGAGGGGCTGCAGCCCGAACCGGTGCTCGATGAGGGCGAGGATCGACGTGGTGTCGTAGGTCGTGTCGTCGACGAAGTGGCGCTTGGCGAACGGCGAGATGACGATCGTCGGCACCCTCGTCCCCGGGCCCCAGCGGTCACCGTCGGGCGGGGGCACGTGGTCCGCGAAGCCGCCGTTCTCGTCGTAGGTCACGACGACGGCCGTCGACGACCATTCCTTGCTCTTCATGATGCTGTCGATGATCGAGGCCACGTGGCGCTCGCCGTCGAACAGGTTGGCGTAGCCCGGGTGCTCGTTGTCGCCACCGATCGGCTTGTAGAAGCTGACCGCCGGCAGCGTGTCGGTGCGGATGGCGCGCACGAGGTCGCTCTCGTCCTTCAGGTGGGCGGCCTGGCCAGGCGTGCCGTCGGCGTACTTGGCGTAGTAGGCGAACGGCTGGTGGTTGAACTGGAACAGCGGGTCCGGGTGTCCGGCCACGGCATCGGCCCAGCCGCCCGAGTACCACGCCCAGCTGATCTTCTTCGCACTCAGGCGGTCGCCGATGGTGGCGTCGTGCAGCGGCGGCACGAGCTGCGTCGCCGTTGCGTTGGCCGGGTGCGGCCCGGCCGCGGGGTAGGCGGTGTTGACGAGGAAGCCGTCGGGCGTCACCGGCCCGTTCTTCACCAGGTGTCCGTTCGCGTCGAGCACGGCCCGCGCCGACCCGGGGGCGTCCGGCCACTGGGGCGTGGTCCCGCTGACGAGCCACAGGTGGTTGAGCATCGAGCTGCCGAAGGCGGCGTGGAAGAACTCGTCGTCGAGCGTGAACCGCTGCGCGAGCTGGCCGAGGGGAAGGTGGGTGGCGTCGTAGGAGCCGAGCGGGAGGGCGCCGGCACCGCCGACGGCGACGAAGCGGTCCATCTTCCCGCCGTCGATGGCGTCCTGCTCCTGGTAGAAGCCGCCGGTGATGTCGCCCACCGCTTGGGTGGGAGGCACGTACTGCTCGAGGTCGAAGGGGGCGTTGGGCAGGTTGGCCGGGAAGCGGGCGTCGGGCGGGGCGGGCGGCGTCGGGACGCCGGGTGCGACCTTGGGTTCGTTGTTGCTATCGAGGGGCTGGGGGAGCGTCGGGTAGGCGACGCCGTTCTTGTCGAGCTGTGGGGGCGCGGCCTCGGCCAGGCCGGCGGCCCCGGGAAAGTGCCCATAGAGGCTGTCGAAGCTCCAGTTCTCCAGGGGAATGACGACGATGTGGTTGATGTCCCCGAGCTGGGCGGCGTGGGATCGCGTGGTGCCGACGGCGACGACGCTGAGCAGCACGACGCCGCCGAGGGCCCCGGCCACGAATGCCCGGTGGCGACCGAGGAACGCGACGGCAGGGGATCGAGACATTGCTGCTCCTCTCAGCGCCGGTGGGGTTCGGGGGCGACTCTGTCCGCGAGGTGAAGGACGGCCGACCCGACGATCGAGGCAGCCGTCACCAGGACCCGCTCCCGGCGGTTGAAGGGCGCGACACACGTGGACGCCACGGAACGGGACGCCGGCGCGACAGGTGAGCGGGGGGCGCCTGCCGGCGGCAGCTCGCGCACTGCGGTGGGCGGGAGAGCAGTCACTGGCGCCCCGTTCCGTAGCGATCTGGTGGCGGTCACGTGAGGACCTCGCGATCAAGAGTCGGAAAATGTCTTCCGCCTCAGATACGGCGGCGGGTTACACGCGGTCCCTTACGGGTCTACGGTTCGGCTATGCGGTTCAACCACATGGAGCTCACGTTCGCCCGGGGCACGCTGACCAAGGACTTCCGCGAGGAGATCGACGCCTTCTACGGCTCGGTGCTCGGCTGGTCGGCGACTGACACTGAGGTCGTCGGCCAGCAGTGCCACATCCTGCTGCCCGACGCCGACCAGTTCATCCTTCTCGCCGAGAGCGACAAGCCGATGGACTCACCGGGCTTCGACCATCTGGGCCTGCTGCAGGACTCGAGAGAAGAGGTCGACGACCTCCTCGAGGCCTGCAAGCGCTACCAGGAGAAGGACGACCGCGTGCGGATCAAGGAGTACGAGGACCTCGTATACCCCGGCCTCACCGTGCACGCCTTCTACGTGAAGTACCTGCTTCCGATCTACTTCGACGTGCAGTCGATGGAGCGCACCTCGGCGTAGTCAAGCCAAGAAGTCGGGCGCGGTCCTTTGCCGCTGGGCCTTGATGCCGACCCGCAGGTCCGGATGGGACAGGGCGGTGTTCATGTCTTCGACCGAGCGGCGGTAGGCGTCGTCGAGGTCGCCGGTGGCGTCGACGAGGACCTGGCGCTTCATCGTGCGCAGTGACTGGGCCGAGCTCTCTCGCGCGAGTCGGCGGGCGTACTCCAGGGCGGCGGCCACGACCTCGCCCTCGGGGCGCACCCGTTGGGCCCATCCGAGCTCAGCGACCTCGGCGCCTGATCGCGTGCGCGTGTCATACAGGAGGTCGAGGGCGTTGGGGATGCCGACCATGCGAGGCAGCAGCCAGCCGATGCCGTACTCGGCGGGCAGGCCGAACCGGGCGAAGGCGGTGGTGATGCGCGCCGTCTCGCTGACGAGGCGCAGGTCGGCGTAGGTGGCGACCACGAAGCCGGCGCCCGCGCACGCGCCTTCGATGGCGGCGATGACCGGCACCCCGATGGCGAGCGGCGCGGTGTGGTTGTGGCGCAGGGCGGTCGGGGTCCCCGGCGGGTACGGCGGCAGGGTGGCGCGCTCCTTTTCATATGCGCCGTTGCCGTCGCTGATGGCGTCGAGCGTGGCCACGTCGGCGCCCGCGCAGAACGTGCCGCCCGCGCCGGTGAGCACGAGGATCCGCACGTCAGGGTCCTGGTCGGCGTGGTGCAGGGCCCACCGGTACTCGACCGCCATGGGCCCACCCCAGAGGTTGCCCTTTTCCGGCCGGTTGAGCGTGACGAGGGCGACACCTTGGTCGACTTCGTACGTCAGCTCTCGGAACTCCGACGGGTTCACGAGGTGAGCGCCTTCCAGAACAGACGCAAGTCGTCGAGCTGGTCGCCCAGGTCGGGCTTTCGCAGCTCAATTACGAGTTCGTCGATGCCCGCGGCCCGGTAGCGGTCGGCGCGTTCGGCGATGCGCTCGGGCGGGCCGTACAGCCCGACCGAGTCCGCATACTCGTCGGTGACGGCCGCCTTGGCGCCGCGGCGGTCTCCGGCCTGCCAGCGCTCCGTGATGCGGTCGACCATCGGCCCGTGGCCTGTGCGCCGAGCCGCCGCGGCGTAGAAGTTCTGCTCCTTGCTGCCCATGCCGCCCAGATAGAAGGCCGACCATCGGCGCTCGAGGTCGAGCAGCGCGTTGACGTCATCGCCCACGGCCACGGGGACAACGGGGGCGAGGCGGACGTCGGCGCGGCGGTGGGTTCGGTCGAGCGCCGCTTCGAGGTCGCCCGCAAAGGCGGAGTGGCTGTCGGGCGAGTACGGCGTCGGGGTCCAGCCGTCGGCCAGCTCGGCCGTCAACTGCTGGTTCTTCGGCCCCAAGGCGCCGAGGTAGATCGGCACGTGCATCGGCTCGCCCAGTTGGCTGAAGCGCAGCGCCCGGCCCCGGCTGTCGGGCAGCGGGAGCGTGACCACGTCGCCGTCGTGGCTCACGGGCTCACCGGACAACGCGCGGCGGACGATCTCGACGGTGTCGCGCGTGCGCGCCAGCGGGCGGTCGAAGGGAACGCCGTGCCAGCCCTCGACGACCTGGGGCCCCGACGTCCCCAGGCCCAGGCGGAATCTTCCCTCCGAAAGGCTGTGCAGGGCGGCCGCCAACCCGGCGGTGGCGGCCGGCGTGCGGGCGTAGATCGACAACACGTGCGTCCCGAGCCACATCCGTCGGGTGCTGGCCGCCACCCATCCGAGCACGGCGCCGGCGTCGAAGCCCCACGGCTCGTTCACCCACACGCCGTCGAGCCCGAGATCTTCCGCTTCGGCCACGAGGGCGGCCAGCGCCTTGGCGTCGGCGTAGCGGATGCGAACCGAGACCGAAAGCGGCGCGTCGCTCGTCGAGCTCATCTGAGCTCGTACGGCGGACGGTCCTCCTTCACGAAGTCGACCTTCGTGAGCGGGTTCGTCAGCTGCGGATAGAGGAGCGGCACCTGCCGGGCGGCCTCGGGCGACATCGACAGCGAGTCCCACACCGCCTTGACGGTGCCCTGCACCGCGAGGGGCGGCTTGTCGGCCAACCGGTTGGCGAGCTCGTCGGCGCGCGCCCACAGGTGGGCCCGAGGCACGACCTCGCTCACCAGCCCGATCTCCCGCGCCCGCGCCGCGGACATGCGCTCGTCGAGACCGAACAGGGCGATGCGCATCACCTCGCCGAACGGCATGCGCCGCAGCAGGCCGGCGGGCTCGAGGGCCGACGCCATGCCGTAGGTCGTGTGGGGGTCGAAGAACGTGGTGTCGTCGGCGCAGATGACGACGTCGGCCTCGTTGACCCAATAGAAGGCGCCCCCTGCGACCATGCCGTGCAGCGCGCAGAGGAGCGGCTTCCAGACCCGGTTCTGCTTGGCGCCCAAGTAGAAGCCGGGGTCCTCTTCGCTGAAGGGGTTGGGGTGGCGGTCGCGGCCCTCCTTGCGGTCGACACCCGTCGAGAAGGCGCGCTCGCCGTTGGCGCGGAGGACGACAGCGTGGATGTCGTCGTCGGTGCGGCACCGGCGCCAGATCTCGCCGAACTCCTGGAGCATCGTCTCGTTGAAGGCGTTGAGAACGTGGGGTCGGTCGAGGGTGATCGTCGCCACGTGGGCGGGCGAGACGTCGAAGCACACGGTGGTGAAGTCGACGTCGCTCATGGGGCGGCCGCCTGCGACGGCGTGGGCTCCCTCGGCAGGCCCAGGAGGCGCTCGCCGACCATCGTCTTCAGCACCTCGTCGGTGCCGCCGCCCAGCCGGTAGCCGGGCGCGCCGAGGACCCAGCTGCGCCAGGCGAACGTGCCCCACTCCCCCGTGTCGGCGGTGATGCGGGGGCCGAGGAGGTCGGCGGCGGCGCGGCCGATGCGCTCGAGGTTGTCCGAGAGCATCAGCTTGTCGAGGGCGCGTTCGGGACCGCGCCGCTCTTCGAGCCGCACCGTCTGCATCCGCTGCTGGTGGTAACGGGCGACGCGCAGCCTGATCTCGAGATCGGCCAGGGTCTGGCGCACGATGGGATCGGCGCTGCAACCGTCACGGCGGGCGAGCTCGCGCAGAAGCCCGAGGGCGCGGGCGGTCATCCCGTGGGAACGGTCGCCGGTCGACGTGCGTTCGGCCGCGAGCGTGCTGACGGCGACGCGCCACCCGCCGCCCACGTCCCCGACGCGCCGGCCGTCGTCGACGACCACGTCGTCGAGGAACACCTCGGTGAAGCTGGCGCCACCGGTGAGCTGCCGCAGCGGGCGGACGTCGACGCCGTCGGCCTTCATCGGCAGGAGGAAGGCGGTGAGCCCACGGTGCTTCGGGGCGTCGGGGTCGGTGCGCACCAGAGCGAGACCGACGTCGGCGAACTGGGCGTTGGACGTCCACACCTTCTGGCCGGTGATGCGCCAGCAGTCGCCATCCCTGCGCGCCCGGGTCTTGACGTTGGCCAGGTCGGACCCCGCGTCCGGTTCGGAGAACAGCTGGCAGGCCACCGTCGAGCCCTGCTGGATGGGCACCGCGAACTCGATGATCTGGTCGTCGGACCCGTTGGCGACGAGCGACGGGCTGACCGTCGAGAGCCCCACGCGCAGGGGGCTGACGTCGGGCACCGCGAACTCCGCCTCGATGGCCCGGTACAGGCGGTCGTGCTCGGGCGAGAGGTCGCGGCCGCCGAACCGCTCCGGTCCGGTGAGCCAGCCGAACCCGTTCTTCCACTTGGTGCCCTGCCAGTCTTTGGCCTCGGCGACCTCGCGCGCCTCCTCGTCGCCGGTCGTCTCGTGGAAGAGGGCGAGGTTCTCGTCACCCTGTCCCCACTCGAGGACCTCGGGTTGGCGAGGCGGTGCGTGACCGGCGAGAAAACTCCGGGCTTCGTCTGCGAACTCGGCGCTCATCGGCCTTCGGCCGGTGATTGTGCCGCCTTCGGCGGCGCTCAGTTCCGAGCGGTCGCTGTCGAGCTGCGCTCGCCACCGATCGCTCATCGCAGCGACACGTGCACGTTCTTGAGGCGAAGGAACTCGTCGATGCCCCAGCGGCCGCCTTCGACGCCGTGCCCGCTGGCGTTCCAGCCGCCGAAGGGTGCGGAAGGTGGGAGGGCGGCCATCCCGTTGACCGAGACGTACCCGGCGGCGAGGGCGGCGGCGACCCGATGAGCGCGGCCCAGCTCGTTGGTCCACACGTAACCGGCCAGGCCGTAGCGCGTGCGGTTGGCGAGGGCGACGGCCTCCTCCTCGTCGTCGAACGGAGCGACGGCGAGCACGGGCCCGAAGATCTCGTCTTGGGCGAGGGGACTGTCGGGATCGACGTCGCCGAACACGGTCGGCTCGACGAACGTGCCGGGCGCGAGGGCACCATCGGGACGCCCGCCGCCGATCAGCAGCGTGCCGTACCCGCCCTTGTCGGCGGAGCCGATGACGTCGAGGATGCGGGCGCACGCCGCTTCGCCTGCGACGGGGCCCATCGTCGTGCCGGGTTCGAACGGGTCGCCGAGCGTGAACTTCCGCGTCGCCTCGACGATGCGCTCGACGACCTCGTCGTAGCGGGGCCGCTGCACGAACACGCGCGTGGGGAGGAAGCAGCCCTGCCCGCTGTTCTGGGCTACGCCGATACGAGCCGCCAGCTTGCCGGCGACCGCGGGGTCGGCGTCGGCGAATACCAGCGACGCCGACTTGCCCCCGAGCTCGAGGACGAGCGGAGTCTGGTGCTCGGCCGCGGCCATGGCCACGGCGCGGGCCGTCTCGGTGCCGCCGGTGAAGGAGATCTTGTCGACGTCCGGGTGCCGGCACAGCGCCTCACCCGCCACCGCGCCGCCGGGAATCACGTTCACCACGCCGGGCGGGAAGCCGACCTGCTCGCACAGCTCGGCGAAGCGCAGGCTGGAGAACGGCGCCTGCTCCGGTGGCTTGAGGACGACGCAGTTGCCGGCCGCCAGCGCGGCGGCCGCCTTCAGGGCCAAAGCGATGATCGGTCCGTTCCACGGGATGATGGCGGCTACCACGCCGTACGGCTCGGGCAGGACGTAGTCGAGGATGGCGCCGGAGCCGACGGGCGCCACCGTGCCTTCCAACTTGTCGGCCCAGCCCGCGTAGTACCGGAACCACTCGGCCGCCTGCACGGTGCCGGCCGTCCCGGCGGCCAGGGGCTGGCCGATTTCCAGGGCGGTGATGGCGGCCAGCTCGCCGGCGTTGGCCTCCACCGCGTCCGCCAGGTCGAGCAGCAACCGTCGCCGGCGCGCCGGCGCGAGGGCCCGCCACTGCGGGAAGGCGTCGCGCCCTGCGCCGACGGCAGCGTCGACGTCGGCCTCGCCGGCCAGGAGGTAGGAGCCGACGGTGTCGCCGGTGGTGGGGTCGCGGTGCTCACCGCCGCCGCCGGTCGACTTCTCCAGCCAATTCCCCCCGACGTACAGCCGACCCGAAGGCACGAGCTCCATCGCCTCGGCGCGTGTCGTCACGGCGCCACTGTCTCGAGCACACCGAGGTCGGCCAGGGCGGCGCGGCAGCCGTCCACGCCGGTGAAGTGGATGGCGTGGATGCCCAATGCGAGGGCCGCCGGCAGGTTCTGCTCCAGGTCGTCGAAGAAGGCGACCTCGTCGGCGTCCCGGCCAAGGCGGTCGAGCAGCAGGCGGTACACGGCGGGGTCGGGCTTGCGCAGGCCGACGTCGGACGAGTCGACCTCCACGTCGAAAAGGTGGTGGGGGAAGTCGTCCCGCCACGTCGCCTCCTTGACGTTGTTGGTCAGCAACGCCGTGGCGCAGCGCCGCTGCACCTGGTCGACGAGCGAGAGCATCTCGGGCTCGAGGCGCTGGCCCTGGGCGGCGGCGTCGGCCAGGGCGTGGATGTCGACCGCGACGCCGTGGCCGATGCTGCACTCGATGCACACATGCTTGAAGAACTGGCGCGAGCTCACGGCGCCGACCTCGACCTGGGCCATGACGTTGCCGGTGAACAAGGAGGTGAGGAGCCCGCCCGGCAGCCCGACTTCCCGGGCGTACGCCTCGAGCCCGGCGAAGGGCGGCACGGTCAGCACGCCGCCAAAGTCGAACGCCACGGCCGTGACCGCCATTTGCCTACCCTCTCACTAATCGCTGAATTATGCAACGATTACACAGAACCTCTCCAAGTCTCGAATCGCGGGCCTCAAACGGGAACGAACGGAGCGTTCTCGCGGACTTGGAGAGGTTGGGCGTCAGCGGGTCAGCAGGAGGCAGCCAGCGAGGGGGCCACCGCCGGCGCTGACCACGGCGACCTCGGGGCGGTCTCGAACCTGGCGGGCCACGCCGTCGCCGCGCAGCTGCACCACCGCCTCGTGCAACATCCCGTATCCGTGCAGGCGGCCGCCCGAGAGTTGGCCGCCCTGGGTGTTCAGCGGCAGCGGGCCGTCGAGCGAGATCGCTTTGCCGCCGTCCACGAACGGGCCGCCGTCGCCGACATCGCAGAAGCCCAGGGCCTCGAGCCACGCCAGGGCGAGGATGCTAAAGCCGTCGTACAGCTCGGCCACGTCGACGTCGGACGGGCGCAGGTCGGTGCGCTGCCACAGCGCCTCGGCCGCGCCGGTGGCGGCCATGCCGGCCAGCCCGTCGATCTGGTCCCAGGCGAACGGGCCGCGCAGCCCGCAACCGACAGCCTCGAGGTGCACCGGGTCCCGGCGCCCGTCGCGCCCGCGGTCCCGGGCGGACACGACCACCGCCGTCGACCCGTCGACCGGCACGTCGCAGTCGTAGAGACACAGCGGCGTCGAGATCATTCGCGCCCCGAGGTAGTCGTCGAGCGTGAGCGGGTCGCGGAACACGGCGTTCGGGTTCAGCGCTGCGTTGGCGCGCGCGTTGCAGGCGATGGCACCGAGCTGCTCACGGGTCGTGCCGTAGCGCTCGAAGTGATGCTGGGCGTACAGGGCGATCCAGTTGGCGGCCGACGGCGCACCGAACGGCGCCAACCATCGCCGCCAGTCGCGAACGAGCGGCTCGGCCGCCACGACGTCGGCGCGGCCGCCCGCCCGCTGGGCGCTCGACTCGCGGACCGTGCGGAAGCAGAGGACGTGGGAGGCGAGTCCGCAGGCGACGGCCATGGACGCGTCGATGAACGGGCCGAGCTGGCCCGACGTCTGGGGAGAGCCTTCAAACCACCGCAACGGGAGATCGAGCGCGTCGCGCAGCTCCCACACGCCACAGCCCGCGAACCCGGGGTCGGCGGACTCCCCCGGGAAGGTAGCGACGCCGTCGATGTCCGCAGGCAAGAGGCCGGCGTCGTCGATCGCCGCGAGTGCCGCGTCGACCGTGAGGTCGAGCCCGCTGCGGCCCAGGCGGCGGCCGATGGCGGACTGGCCAATCCCGGTGATCGCCACCGTCGCCTCGAAGCGCTGATCGATCACGCTGCGGCGGGGCGAAAGACGGGGAGCCAGATGTCGTCGGCCAGCGGTTCGAACTCGACGGTGACCGCCATTCCGGCGGCGACCCGCTCGGGGTCGCACCCGACGACGTTCGTGAGCATGCGCAGGCCCGGCTGCTCGACCAGCTCGACGATGGCCACGACGTACGGCGGGGGCAGCGACGGTAACCAGGGCTGGTGGTTCACGGTCGCGGCCCACACCGTCGCCCCCCCGCTCACCGGCTCGGGCCCGACCTCGCGGTCGTAGCAATGCGGGCACACGGGCGCCGGGGGGTGGAACCACCGCCGGCAGGCGCGGCAGCGGTGCACGAGCAGTCGCCCTGTAGCGCCGCCCGCCCAGAAGGCCCGCTCGTCTTCGGTCGGGACCGGCAGCGGGCGGGGCACTAGGTCACTTACTCGATGCCGGCCATCAGCAGGTCGTTGACGCGGCTCGGGAACTCACGGATCGAGTGGAACGAGCCCATGCGGCGCGGCACGACCGAGTTCCTGCGCCCGGCAACGGTCGCGTCGACGATCTTGCCGGCCACGTGCGTCGTGGTGATCGTCGGCATCGCCTTCACCTTGGCGAAGCGCTTGGAGACGGCGGCGATCGTCGGCGACTGACGGGCGACCTCCATCATGTCGGTCCCCGCCACCTCACCGAGCTGGACGATCGTGACACGGACCGGCGTCCGGCGCAGCTCGCGCTGCAGGGCGGCGGTGAACTGGGTGAGGCCGGCCTTGGTGCCGCCGTAGGTGGTGAGCGTCGGCAGCGCGGTGATGCCGGCGACCGAAGAGATGTTGGTGACGCGACCGCGCCCCCGCTCGAGCATTCCCGGCAGGACCTGGCGGGTGAGCTCCGCGGGCGCCACGCAGTTGAGGGCCCAGCTCGTGCGGATGTCGGCCGCGGCCTGGTCGACCAGGCGGTCGACGGTGGCGAGGGCGGCGTTGTTGAAGAGCAGGTCGACGGGGCCGCTCTCGTCCTCGATGCGACGGATCAAGCCGTCGACGGTCTCAGGCTCGGAGAGGTCGGCGACGACCGCCGTTCCGTCGATCTCGTCGGCCAGCGCCTTCAGAGGCACCTCGCTTCGGGCCACGACGGTGACGTGGGCGCCACGCGAGGCAAGTTCGCGCGCCAGTTGATGACCGATGCCCTTGGACGCGCCAGTGACGACTGCGTGGCTGCCGGACACGGTGAATCGTTCTGCCATCAGGCCTCCCACTCAACGACGAGCCGGTCGACCCCGAAGGAGCCGCCGGCGTGGATGACGGGCTGCTCGCCCGGTGCCAGGTGAAAGTCGGGAATCCGCGCCAGCACCTCGTCGACGGCGACAGCCAGCTCGAGCCGCGCCAGGTGCGAGCCGACGCAGCGGTGGGGACCGGCACCGAACGCCAGATGCCGGTTGGCCTCGCGGTCGATCAGGATGGCGTCGGCCCGCTCGAACTCCCCCGGATCACGCGAGGCCAGCGGCGTCGACAGCAGCACGCGGTCACCCGCGCGCATCCCCACGCCGGCGAACGTCACGTCCCGTTTCACGACGCGCGCCGTGTTGATGATGGCGTGGGCGCGCAAGAACTCCTCCACCGCGCCGCGTACCAGCTCCGGTTCGGCGACGAGCCGCGCCCGGATGTCGGGCCTGGTGGCGAGGCAGTAGAAGGTGAAGCCGAGCATGGCGGTCACCGTGTCGAGCCCCGCCACGAACAGCATGAAGGCGTAGTCGACGAGCTCTTCGTGGTCGAGCGGTCGCCCGTCGACCTCCGTGCGGACCAGCGCGGACAGCACGTCCTCGCGGTCGTCGGTGTCTTCCTTCTGGCGCGCCGTGACGACCTCGTCGAGGTACTCGATGATGCTGCGGGCCGCGCTCTTCCGAAGCTCGGGGTCGTGGTAGGCGTGGGTGAGGTCGTGGTTCCACTGCTCGAACGTGGTCGCCTCGGCCAGTGGCAAGCCGAGCATCGAGACGAAGACCGTGGTCGGGAACGGGCGGGCCAGGTCCGCGACGAGGTCGGAGCGCCCGGCGCGTGCGAAGCCGTCGACGAGCCCGGCGCACACGCGGCGCAGCTCCGGCTCCCGGCGGGCGATCGGCCCGGGCGCGAACAGCGGCGCCAACGGTTGGCGGTAACGGGTGTGGTCGGGCGGGTCGAGGGCCAGCGGCCGCATGGTGCGCGGGTAAGCGCCGGCGGGGATGGAGAACTGGGCGCTGGAGAACAGGTCCGGGTGCTGGAAGGCCTCGCGAATGTCCGCGGCGCGCGTGAGAACCCAATAGCCGCCGTACGCAGTCGAGAAGAACGCTCGATCCCCGCGTGCGCGGTCGAGTGCTGCGAACGGATCAACGAGAAACGCCGCGCCCTGGTGGTAGTCGAAGTCGCGGACGAGGGCCGGATCGACATGTTCCGCCAGCTCCACTACTGGATCTTGCCACAATACGATGAATTATGCAACGATATCCCCCGTGACCCCGGAGGCGCCTGCGGTGCTGGTGGACGCGCCGGCCGACGGCGTTCGCCTCGTCACCATGCACCGGCCCGAGCGGTTGAACGCGCTCACCGTCGACCTGATCTCGGCGCTCACCGCAGCCCTCACGGAGGCCGACGCCGATCCGTCGGTGCGGTGCGTGATCCTGACCGGGTCGGGCCGCGGGTTCTGCTCGGGCGCCGACCTGAAGGGTATGGGTGACGCCCCCAACAGCGAATCGCTCGGCGACATCCCGGCCACCTTCCTACTCCAGCAGCACATCGCCGGGCTGGTGACGACGATGCGGCGGCTGCGCAAGCCCATCGTCGCCGCCGTCAACGGGCCCGCCGCGGGCGGGGGGCTGGCCCTGGTGCTGGCGGCCGACGTGCGTCTGGCCGCGACCAGCGCCCGGTTCGCGGCCAGCTTCATCAAGGTCGGCGTGTCCGGCGCGGACATCTCGACCAGCTGGCTCCTGCCTCGCATCGTCGGCGCCGGCAACGCCCACTTGCTGATGCTCACCGGCCGGCTGATCGACGCCCAGGCGGCGCGGGACATGCAGCTCGTCGTCGACGTCGTGCCCGACGACCAGCTCATCGACACCGCGCTCGCCCTGGCCGACGAGATCGCCGCCAACAGTCCGTTCGGCGTCTGGATGACCAAGGAGGTCATGTGGTCGGCGCTCGAGATCCCCGGGCAGCAGGCCGCCATCGACCTCGAGAACCGAACGCAGGTGCTCGCCGCCCAGCTCGAAGACGCCGTTACTCAGCGGGCGACGGCCCTCACGAAGGAACGGGCGGCGTACCAGTGGCGGTAGACGCGATCGTCGAGCGGCGGTACTGGGACGAGGCCGCCCAGACGATGGCCACCGAGACGCTCCGCCGGCTGCAGACCGAACGCCTGCGCGACGCCGTCGAGCGCGCCTACGCGGGAAGCGGCTTCTTCCGCCGGCGGCTGGACGACGCGGGCGTACGCCCCGAAGACGTCGCCTCGCCGGCCGACCTGGCGCGTCTGCCGGTGTTCCGCAAGGCCGACCTCCGCGCCAACGAGGCCGAGTTTCCACCCATCGGCGACTACCGCTGCGTGGGCCTGCACGGCTCGGTGCGGCTGGCCACCTCGACGGGCACGACCGGACGACCCACTTTTGTCCTCTGGACGGCGAACGACCTGCGCCTCGACTACGAGCTCGCGGCGCGTGCGCACTGGCGGGCCGGCATCCGCCCCGGCCAGGTCATCGTCAACGCCCACCCCGGGTACCTGAACGGCGGCCAGGCCATGAACGCCGGGGCCTACGAACACATGGGTGTCCTGCCGATCTCGGTCGGGCCGCCCGTGGACATCGAGCACGCCGAACAGGTCCTGCGCATTCTCGAGGGCGTACCGGTCGACCACTGGCGACTGTTCCCGGCCGCCCTGGCCCGCTTCCGCGAAGCGGCGACACGCCTTGGTTCGAGCGTGGACCTACCTGCAGCCGAGGACGCCGGTCCCGCGGCCCAGTACGACAAGCTCAGCGCCGGCCAGGAGTGCGTGAGCTACCTCGGCAGCGCGTGCGCGCAGGGGCGCGGCTCGCACATCGCCGAGGACTACGCCATCGTCGAGGTGCTCGACGTGCACACCCGCGAGCCGGTCGCGCCCGGTCATCGGGGCACGATGGTCGTCACGTCGCTGGGCCGCGACAACCCGATGCTCCGCTACGACCTGGAGGACATCGTGCGCGTCGACGACGCGCCCTGCCAGTGCGGGGAGACGTCGAGACGCGGGTTCTGGGAGGGACGCCAGCGCGACATCGTGTGGGTCGGCGACCGCATGGTGCTGCCCATCGACGTCTGGCGCGAGCTGCCTGCGGGCGCCGAGTTCGCGCTCGTACGGCGGCCGGATGCCGACCGGCTCGAGGTGCGCGTCGAAGGATCCGCGCCGGCCGACGCGGCCGACCGCATCGCCGCCCAGTGTGGCGTCCCCGTCGACGTCGTCAGCCTGGCGCCCGGGACCCTTCCCCGCGCCGCCTACAAGCAGGAGCGCGTCGTCGACGAGCGGGCGCATGAGCCGAGTCGTTCATAGCTACTGCCGCCAGTGCCTGGCGGTGTGCGGGCTCATCGTCACCGTCGAGGGCGACGAGATCGTTTCCGTGCGCGGTGACCCGGACCATCCCGTGACCCACGGGTACACGTGCGCGAAGGGGCGCGCCATGGGCGCCATGCACCACGCGCCCGACCGGCTCGACGAGCCGATGGTCCGTCGAGGCGACGAGCTGGTGCCCGTGTCGTGGGACGAACTCCTCGACGATCTCGCGGCGGGGCTCGCGCGTGTCGCGGAGGAGTCCGGCCCCGATGCGGTCGGGACGTACTTCGGCTCGCTCTCGGGCTGGGACCCGGCCGGACGCGCCACTTCCGAGACGTTCCACCGGGCACTGCAATCGAAGAGCCGCTACACGTCGACGACGACGGACTGCCCAGCCAAGCCACTCGTGGCTCAGGCCGTGCTCGGCCACGCCGCGATCACCCCGCTCCCCGACCTCGACGCGTGTGCGCTGCTTCTGCTGATCGGCACCAACCCCGTCGTGTCCCACGGGCACACGTGGGCGCTGCCCGATCCCGTCGTCGCCCTCCGTGCGGCGCGAGAACGGGGCGAGGTGTGGGTCGTCGACCCGCGCGCGACGGAGACGGCTCGCCTCGCCAGCCGCCACCTCGCGTGCCGGGCTGGGACCGACCACGCCCTGCTCGGCCACCTGCTGCGCGAGCTGCTGATCGACGGTTGCGACACGGGGTACCTCGACGCATACGCCAATGGGGTCGACGGGCTGCGCGCCGCGGTCGAGGAGTTCGACGCCCCCACGACCGCCGCCGCCACGGGGCTCACTGTGTCCGACCTCGCCGATCTCGTGGCCGCGGTCCGAAGGGCCGGGCGGGTGGCCGTCGTCACCGGCACCGGGGCCACCATGGGTGCCAACGCCAACCTGCTCGAGTGGTTCGCGGCGGCGCTCATCGTCGTGACCGGCTCGCTCGATCAACCCGGTGGCATGTGGTGCAACCCCGGGCTGCTCGCCCGTCTCGACGAGACCGGGATCGACGCCCGCAAGAGCAAGCCAGCACAGCCGGGGCCGCCCAGCCGCCCCGAACTGCCCAGGCGATTCGGGCAGTACCCGTGCGTCGCCATGGCCGACGAGATCGAGGGCGGCCACCTCCGCGCCCTGGTCTCGCTGGCGGGGAATCCGGTCGTCGCCTTCGCCGACGCCGGCCGCGTCGCCGCAGCTTTCGGCAAGCTCCAGATCCTCGCGGTGGCCGATGTCCGCCACAACGCGACCGTCGAACTGGCCACCCACGTCCTGCCGTGCAACGGCCCCTTCGAGCGAGCCGACGTGACCTCGGGCGTCGAGCTGTACCAGCCAATCGCGGCCGGACAGTTCGTCCCCGCCGTGGTCCCGCCCGTCGCGGCGCGCCGGCCCCTGTGGTGGATCATCGGACAGCTCGGCCGCCGCCTCGGCCATCGGGTGCTGCCCGGTTCGCTCGACGTCGACGATCCTGCCGTCGACGACGCAACCGTTCTCGACGCCCTGGTGGGCGGCGACCGCGTGGACGCGCTGCGCGCCGCACCGCCGAGCGGAACCACCGCGCCGATCCCCCGCTACGGCTGGTTGCTCGTACGAGCCGACCGGCCGCGGTTCGACCTCGCGCCCGCCGAGCTCGTCGGTGAGCTCGGCCGCGTGCAGGCGCCCGCGCCGCTCGTGCTCATCCCGCGGCGCCAGGGACGCCACCTCAACTCGTGGTTCCCCCCTGCGGGCCTGCGCCAGGACAGTCCCGTCCTGCTGATCCACCCCGCCGACGCGGTCGACGCTGGCCTGACCGACGGCAACCGAGCCCGCGTCACGAGCGCGGCCGGGTCGCTCGTCGCGACCCTCACCGTCGACGACACCGTCGCGCGCGGCCACGTGTCGATGCCGCACGGCTTCGATCCGACCGTCGGTGTCCTGATCTCGTCGACCGACCGCGTCGACCCGCTCACCGGCATGGTCCAGCAGTCCGGGGTTCCGGTCGATCTCCAGGCCTTGACGTTGAACGACTAATTATGTAACGATTTGGCGGTGCTGCCGAAGTCCGGGCGATCGCTCGGCACTCTCGTCTTGGCCTGCCTCCTCGTGGCCACGCTGTGCGCAGCGTGCGGCAACCGGCACTCGCACCAGGAATTGCTGGCCGCGGCGCAGGGCTCGGGCGGCTCGAGCGAGTTCTCGCAGACCGGTGCCGGTGCGGCCACTGGTGGCGACGCCGGGTCGGCCGGCGCCCAGCAGGCTGCGGGAGTCGCCGGTGCGGCCGGCAGCTCCGCAAGCGGCCCGGTCTCTGGCGGCGGGCGGGCGGCAAGCGGCGCGGCGTCCACCGGGGGTGCATCCGGAGGGGCCGGCGGCTCTGCCGCCAAAGGCGCCCCGATCGTCATCGGCAGCGTGGGCACGCAGTCGGGCATCGTCGGCGCGTCGATCTCCGACGGCACGCGGGTCCTGCAGGCCTGGGCGGCCGGCGTCAACGCCCAGGGCGGCATCAAGGGCCACCCCGTGCAGGTGATCGTCGGCGACGACGGCGGTGACCCGTCGCGGCACCAACAGCTCGTCCAGCAGTTCGTCGAGGAGAAGCACGTCGCCGCCTTCGTGTACAACTCGGCGCCGCTGAGCGGACAGTCGAGCGTGCAGTACCTCACCCAGAAGCGGGTCCCGGTGATCGGCAGCGAGCTTGGCGGTCAGTGGTTCTACACCAGCCCGATGTTCTTCCCGCAGACCTCGTCGGGCCTGGCGCTCACCTACGTGAACATCGCCGGCATCGCCGGGTTCGTGGTGCCGAAGGGCAAGACGAAGGTGGCGACGCTGACGTGCCAGGAGGCGCAGTTCTGCACCGACGCCAACCGCATCTGGCCGCAGATGGCGCCCAGCCTCGGCTTCCAGGTGGTGTCCCAGGGCCGGGCGTCGCTGGCCCAGCCCGACTTCACCAGCGAGTGCCTGAGCGCCAAGAACGCCAACGCCCAGGTCCTGCTCATGGCGATGGACACCAACAGTGTGGGCCGGGTGGCGTCGTCCTGCGCCCGCGTCGACTTCCACCCCGTCTTCTCCTTCGCCACCACGGTGACCGTCGACCGCTTGCGGAGCGATCCCAACCTCGACGGCACGGTGCTGGCGCTTCCGCTGGCGCCCTGGTTCCAAACCAGCAACGCGTCGGTCGCCCAGTACAAGGACACGATGGCCCGCTACGCGCCGGGCAACACTCCGACCGCGAGCGGCGAGAACGGATGGGCGTCCGCCAAACTGTTCGAGCTCGCCGAGACGCGCGCCTCGGACCCCACCACCTCCGCTGGTGTCCTCGACGGGCTGTGGTCGATCAAGAACGAGACGCTCGGCGGCTTGATCCCGGCGACGACGTTCACCAAGGACCAGAACGCGCCCGAGGTGAAGTGCTGGTCGGTGGTCGTCATCAGCGGCGGCCAGTTCACGGCCCCCGAGGGCGGCCAGATGCATTGCGCATAGCGGGCCCCATCGCCGCCTCCGGCTTCGGCGAGGCGGTCGACGAGCACGCGGCCCAGTGCCCCGAGCGGACGGCGTTCGTCTGCGGCTCGTTCCGCATCACCTGGCCGGTGCTGCAGGCGCGCGTCGCCCAGCTGGCCGGGGCGATGGAAGCAGAGGGTGTCGCGGCCGGCGACCGGGTCGTGTGGGCCGGACAGAACTGCCACCGTTTGCTCGAGACGCTGCTCGGGGCCGAGCGCGTCGGCGCCGTGTTCTGCCCGCTCAACTGGCGGCAGAGCGCCGAGGAGCTGGCATTCGTGCTCGACGACGCCGACCCCGCACTCGTGCTTTGGCAGCGCGCGGAACTGGGCGACCCGCTGGCGAAGGCGCGCGGGGTCACGGCGTCGGCGGCCCGGTGGATCGCGCACGAAGACGAGTACGAGGACTGGCTGGCCGCGGCCCGGCCCGCGCCGGCGGACCGACCGCCCGACCCGTCACTGCCCCTGCTCATGCTGTACACGGCCGCCTTCGACGGCCGACCGGCGGGATCGCTGCTGCCCGGCCGTTCGCTTCAGCTGCAAGCGCTCTACGGGATGCTCTTCGCCGGCGTCAGCCGAGACGACGTGTACCTGAACGCCGGGCCGTTGTTCCACGTCGGCACGTTCAAAGCAACGCTCGCCACCCTCGTCGCGGGGGGCACCAACGTCTTCGTCCCCCGCGCCGACGCCGAGCAGCTGTGCCGCATCATCGACGCCGAGCACTGCACCGGGGCTTTCCTGCAGCCACCGACGGTCGCGGCGATGACGGACGTGAACAGCGACGGCCGCTACGACCTCTCGTCGTTGCGACCGAAAGGTCGGTACCGGAGCGGCTTCGGGCAGACGGAGCTCGGTGGCGTCGTCACCTTCGTCGACGCCGACAACCCGTCCATCGGCTCCGCCGGTCGTCCCGGTCCGCTCACCCGGGTCGAAGTCGTCGACGACAACGGGGCAGCCGCACCACCCGGCGAGGTCGGCGAGATCGTCGTACGGGGACCGGCCGTGCACCTCGGGTACCACCGGCGGCCGGGGCTCACCGCCGAGCGCCAACGACACGGCTGGCACCACACTGCGGACCTCGGTCGGCGCGAGGCCGACGGCTCGATCTCGTTTCTCGGACCGATGGGGCGCATGATCAAGTCGGCGGCCGAGAACATCTATCCGGCGGAGGTGGAGGCCTGCCTTCGAACGCACCCCGCCGTCGCCGACGTCGCCGTGATAGGCGTCCCCGACCCGGTCTGGGGCGAGAGCGTTCGAGCCCTCATCGTCCCTATCGACGGTCTCCGCCCGACACTTCAGGACCTGCAGGATCACTGCCGCTCGAGGATCGCCTCCTACAAGAAGCCGACCTCGGTGGAATTCACGGACGCCCTTCCGCCTCGCGAACGCGGGTAGGCCCGGTGTCCTCCGATGTCGCGAGGCCGTTGCGACCGCGGTCGAGGCGGGAGGAGAATCCCCGGTATGACACCTCAGACCCGCGCTGGGAGCGCCTGTGTCCACCTCTGCTGACGACCCGGTGAGTTACGAGCGTCAGGTGAAGGCGCTGTTCCGGTCCAAGGACCAACAGTCGATGCTTCGGCACTTCGACTTGTGGTCCTACGACGACGTCAGCGCCCATGCCGACGCCATTCTGGGACGGCTCCGAGAGGGCACCATGCCGTGCGACGGCGCTTGGCCCGATGCATCGGTCGGCCTTTTCCAGCAATGGGTGGAGGACGGCAAGGCCCCCTAGCCCATCATTGGCGACTCAGGATGCGTCGATCTGGGCTGTGATCCGCTCGCACGCCGCCTTCAGCTGTTTCAGTTCGGAGGGCGAGAACGGGTCGACAACCAGCTCGCGCACAGTTTCCACGTGGGCCGGCGCGCTGGCGAGGAGCTTCTTGTAGCCCTTGTCGGTGAGGGTGGCGAGGGTGAACCGGCCATCAGTGGGATCGGGATGACGGCGAACCAGGCCACGCGCCTCCAACCGTGTGATCAGGTGCGAGAGCCGGGAGAGAGAGGCATTCGCAAGCGCGGCCAAGTCGCTCATGCGCAGCGTGTGCTCGGGCTCCTCGGAGAGCCGTGCGAGTGCGTGGTACTCGATGAAGCTCAGGCCGGCGTCCCGCTCCAGCTGGCACTCGAGGGCCCACTGCAGCTTGTGCATCGCCAGCGCCACGGCCCGCCAGGCGGCCTCCTCCTGATCGTTCAGCCAACGAGTCGGGGCCGACCGCTTCTTTGCCATCAGTCCCCAGTCTAGGGAATGAACGCCGTCACTTGACGGTTCAACTCATCGTCCCTAGATTGAGTTGAAGGTTCAAGTGAACGCTACAGGCTCTTCCCCTCTGATCCTCGGGCTGGACACCTTCGGCGACCGCACGCACGACCGTGACGACCGGCCGCTGAGCCACGCCCAGACGATCCGCAACGTCGTCGAGGAGGGCGTGCTCGCCGACGAGGTAGGCGTGGACTTCTTCGGCATCGGCGAGCACCACACCGACGAGTTCCCAATGCCCGCGGGCGACGTCGTCCTCAGCGCAATCGCGGCGCGCACCACTCGCATCCGGCTGGGCTCGGCCGTCCTCGTGCTGAGTTCCGACGACCCCGTACGCGCGTTCCAGCGCTACTCGACCCTGGACGCCGTCTCCGGTGGTCGGGCCGAAGTGATCCTCGGCCGGGGCTCGAGCATCGAGTCATTTCCCCTCTTCGGTTACGACCTGGCCGACTACGAGATCCTGTTCGACGAGAAGACCAACCTGTTCGCCGAGCTGCTGAAGGGCGGCCCGGTGACCTGGGAGGGCAAGACTCGAGCGCCCCTGTTCGACCAGGACGTCGTCCCCCACCTCGAGTCGGGACCGTTCCCCGTCTGGATCGGCGTGGGCGGCAACCCCGAGTCGGTCATCCGCGCCGCCCGCTACGGGTTCTCGCTGATGCTGGCCATCATCGGTGGCCCGCCGGCGCGCTTCCAGCCCTTCTCCCAGCTCTTCGCCGAAGCCCTCGAGCGCTTCGGCCAACCGCCTCGACCCGTCGGCGTCCATGGCCCCGGTCACGTCGCCGCGACCGACGAGCAGGCGCTCGAAGAGTTCTGGCCTCGGTATCGGGACCTCATCGCCAGCGTGGCCAAGACCCGCGGCTTCGCGGTGCCCACGAAGGAGTCGTTCCTGCGGGAGACGGGGCCGACCGGCGCGCTCTACGTCGGATCGCCCGACACCGTCGCCCAGAAGATCGCCGCGAACCTGCCGCTCCTGGGCGCCACCCGCTTCGACCTCAAGTACGGCATGGGCGGCCTCTCCCACGACGCGCTCATGACCAACATCGAGCTCTACGGCACCCAGGTCATCCCCCGGGTCCGGGAACTCCTCGGTTCGTGAACCCACCGTCCACACGCGAGAAGAAGGAGAACCGTCCCATGGCCCAACCCGCACTGTCCGTCCTGCGCACCTACGACCGCAGGGAGATCCCCGCCGCCGGCAGCTATGCGATCGATCCCAGCCACACGTCCGTGGAGTTCGTCGGCCGGCACCTCATGATCACCAAGGTTCGCGGCCGCTTCCCCGACGTCTCAGGCACCATCATCATCGACGACGACCCGGCCCGCTCGCACGTCGAGGTCGTGATGGACGTGGCGACCCTCGACACCGGCAACACCGACCGCGACAACCATCTCCGCGGCGCCGACTTCTTCGAGGCCGACCGCTACCCGACGATCACCTTCCGGTCGACCAAGGTCGAGGAGGGCCGCTCGGGCACGTGGAACGTCACGGGCGACCTGACCGTGCGCGACGTCACCCGTCCCGTGACCCTCGAGGTCGACTTCGACGGGGCCAGCGCCTCGCCCTTCGGCGACGAGCGCATCGCCTTCAGCGCCGCGACCGAGGTCGACCGCGAAGACTGGGGGCTTACCTGGAACGTGGCGCTCGAGACCGGCGGCGTTCTCGTCGGCAAGAAGGTCCGCATCGAGCTCAACGTCCAGGCCGTCGCCGGACCCGGCGTGTCCGACCAGGTGTGAAAGCCAGACCTACGTGCTCGCGGCAGCCGGCCGGGGGGACCGCCAGATGACGCCGTCAAAGACGAAGTGGAGCGCGCCGATGGTCAGGAGGATCACGACCGCGGGGGCGTTCTGGTCCAGGACGCGGACCATGAGCACCAGCGGCGCGACCGCGAGCGCGTAGAGGCCGAGCATGCCGCCGATGCCCACACGTCGCGCCAGTCCCCCGACTCGGTCACCGGGCACAGATCGCTCGGCGGCTCGGTCGACGCGCCAGCGAACGACGAGGAAGTACTCGGCCGCGTGCGCACCGACGTACGCGATGAAGCCCACGATCGGATCGACGGCAAGCAACACGAGCAAAGCGAACGTCGAGGCGAGGTAGAGGAGGCGCGGGAGGCTGTGGGTCGACCGGCGAAGCTCGAGGCGAATCGATCGGGTTGTCATCACAACGGCGACGGCGAGCGCGACGGGAAGCAAGGCCGCGATCACCATGTGGACCGAGGTGGCCGCGTCGAACGCCGTTGTGATCCGCGTGTCGAGCCCCAGCGTCCGCGCCGTCGCACTCACGTCGATCCGGGCGAACGCCACGATGACGGCCAACACAAGCCACGACCAGAGCAGCCGATTGTCAGCCCCGCAGTCGATGGCGCTAAGGCGCCCGTAGAGCTTGCAAAGGCCGTACCGCTGGCGCAGCGTGTGCGCCACGTTCCATGCCCCGGCCACCAGGGCGACGACTTCGGGACGCACAGAGCTCCCCGCCGCGATCGCAAGTACGAGCACCACCGGCGCCCAGACGACGAGGGACGCGTGCGAACGGCGCTGCGCGGCGTCGCCATACACCAGCCAGAGCGTCAGGGGCTGGTGGGCAAAGGAGAAGAGCAGCGTAAGTGTGACGAGCATGCGCAGACGCTCGGGGTCATCGCGAACCGCGTACGCCGCGCCTGCGAACGGCACCCACAGTAGGGCCATGGCGAGGTCATGTCGCGGGCTGCGGAGCCAGCCGGACCCGCCGGCGACCCCCTGCGCGTCAGGTTTGGCTCCCAGAGTGGTTCTCACCGCGGATCGAAACCGTAGCCCGGCTACGACATACGGCGGGCGAGCTGCGTACGTGACTTCACGTCCAGCTTCCGGAACACCTTGCGGAGGTGGTACTCGACGGTGCTCGGGCTGATGAACAGCTGGGCGGCGATCTCCCGATTGGTGTGTCCTTGCGCCACCAGCCGAGAGATCTCGGCTTCTTGGGGCGTGAGGTCATCGCGCGTTTCAACCGTCCGCTTGCGGGCCCGTCCGCCCGTCGCCTCGAGCTCGACCCGAGCGCGTTCGGCGTATGCATCCATCCGGAACTCTGAGAAGAGCTCGTGAGCCGCCTTCAGCTCGAAGCGCGCGTCGGTCCGTCGCCGTTCGCGTCTGAGCCACTCGCCATAGAGCAGATGGGCGCGCGCCAGGTCGACGCGGAGGCGCGTCGGCTCGAGGTACTCGATGGCCTCGCGGTACTGCGTCTCGGCCGCGTGTCCGTCGGCGAGCAGCGCCGCGGAGCGGGCCTCCAGGCCCCGCGCCCATGGGGTTCCGCTCGCCTGGGTCGTTTCCCGGAGGACCTCGAGGGCCCTTGCCCCCCGTTCGGTGTTGCCGGTGCGGGCCGCGGCCTCGACCAGCTCGACCATCGTCCATGGCGAGAACCACAGCTCGTGGGGATCCTCGGCCGCCTGCTCGGCGGCGGCGAGCGCGACGTCGTAGCGCGCGAGCCCGTTGTGCAAATACGCGGTCGCCCACAGCGCGAGCGTGAGGCCCATTCCCTCGCCCCGTGCGCGGAAGTCCTCGGTGGTGGTCTGGATCAGGCGTGAGGCGTCGGGCTCGCGACCGCGGAACACCGCGAGGGCCAGTGGCGCGTACGGGACGTTGCGGCCGTCGGTTGCGTCGGTGATCGCATTCGCCTCCGCGATCAGCGAGCTCGCCTCAGCCAAGTTGCCGGCGAAAAGCTCGACGCCGGCGCGGGTGCTCAGGCTCAGCGGCAGGACGGCCAGGGCACCGGAGTCGCGCCCGATGCGGAGCTGCCGCTCCGTGAGGAGGTCCCAGTTCTCGTAGTCCCAGACGTACCCGGCGGCCCGACCCGCAAGCCACAGCCACCGAAGGCCTTCCTCGGTTCCAATGTCGTCGCTCGCGAAGGCCTTCAGTGCCTCGCGAAGGACCGGCGTCCCGGCCGCGGCCCCGTCGGTGATCAAGGCCGCCAACGCCTCGAGGAGAAGGTCGGCGGCGTGCGCCGGAGACTCGGGCGGCGGCGCGCCGCGTGCTGCGGCCGCGACCTGTCGGGCATCGACCTCGCCTCCCAGTCGACCGGCGAACAGCGCGCCCGTCAACGCATCGAGGTAAATCTCGCGCGCCGCAGCGGCGTCGCGCGAGACGAGCCGCTTGGCGGCGGCGAGCAACAACGGCGGCGCGTCGTTGCCTCGATCGGCCGCGAACGAGACGCGGGCGCGGATGACGTCGGCTTGCGCCCGCTGGCCTTCGTCGAGGGGGCCCGCCTCCGCGCTCGCAACAAGCGCCAGGGCGTCGTTGAGCGCGCCGGCCTGCTGCTTCGCATCGGCGGCCGCGAGCTCGCGCGTGGCGCGCCGGGCAGCGTCGGGGGTCAAGGCTGCGGAGCGTTCGAGGAAGGCGGCGGCCGCCGCGAAGCCCCCACGCGCCTGGGCGCGCGCCGCGGAGCGTTCGAGCTCGGCGGCGACGTCCTCGTCCGGCCGCGTCGCCGCCTGCGCCAGATGCCAGGCGCGTCGGTCGGGGTCGATAGCCGGGTCGGTCGCTTCCGCCAGGGCGCGGTGGACCTCGCTGCGCTCCTCAGGTCCCGCCGCCTGATACACGGCCGAGCGAACCAGTGGATGTCGGAAGGTGACCCCGGCGTCGAAGGCGAGCAAGCCGCCGGACTCGGCGTTGTGAGCGGCCGCGTCCGCGATGCCGAGGCGTTCGGCGGCCCGCCACTCGAGCGCCGCATCGCCGGTCGGGTCGGCCGCGGCCACCAGCACAAGGCGCCGTGCGTCACGCGGCAACCGTGCGAGCCGCCGAGCGAAACTCTGCTCGATTCGCGCCGACAGCGGCAGCGCCGCGGGTAGGCCGAACCCACCGGCGAGCTGCGCGGGCGTGAGGCCGCGCGGCAACTCCAGTAGCGCGAGGGGGTTGCCACGCGTCTCGACGACGATCCGCTCCAACACCCGGTCGTCGAGCCTGGCGGGCAGGACCGATTCCAGCAGCGCCCGTGAGTCCCGATGGCCCAGGGGCTGCACGTGAAGCTCCGCCAGGCCGTGGAGCGCGGCGATCGGTTCTCGCGCCGCGAAGACCTTGGCGATCCTCCCGGCCAGGATGCGGCGGGCCACGAAAGCGAGTACGCCAGCCGACGCTCGGTCGAGCCACTGCGCGTCGTCGACAACACAGAGGAGGGGCTGCTCCTCGGCCATCTCTGACAAGAGGTTGAGAACCGCCAGCCCGACCAGGAAGGCATCCGGCGGCCGACCCGTGTCCAGCCCGAGTGCAACCCCCAGGGCGGCGCGCTGGGGATCCGGCAGGTGTTCCATGAGGTGGAGGGTCGGCAAGCAGAACTGGTGAAGGGCGGCGAACGGCAGCTCCATCTCCCCTTCGACGCCGACCGCGCGGGCCACCCTGAAGTCCGCGCCGGCCTCAATGGCGTAGTCGAGCAATGCCGTCTTGCCCACGCCCGGCTCGCCATACACCGCCAGCACGCTGCCGTGGCCCTCACGCGCGGCCTCCAACACGCGGTCGAGGACATCGCACTCGCGCTCCCGTCCGAGCAGCGGCACCCCGGACACCCGCGTGACCATCCCAGGCGCACGCTACTGGGGCACGCGGACTACGGATTCCAGGGATTCGACCGCTCCCCCTGCCGGCGGACAATGGCCGCATGACAACCGCAATCATCGGCATCGGCAATCTCGGAGGCTCGGTAGCCCGGCACCTGGTCGAGGGCGGGGAGTCCGTCGTCCTGGCCGCGAGGGACGAAGCAAAGGCGCAGGACCTCGCACGCGAGCTTGGGCCGCTCGCACGGGCCGCCTCGGTCGAGGACGCCGCCACCGGCGCCGACGCCGTCGTCATCGCCCTGTGGCTCGACACGACCAGGGAGCTGCTCGCCGGGAACGCGAGGATGCTTGAGGGCAAGGTCGTCGTCGACCCCTCGAACCCGATCGGGTTCGACGACAAGGGCCAGATGTTCCGGACCCTCCCCGACGGGCAGTCGGCCGCCTCCATCGTCGCCGGCCTCCTCCCTGCGGGCGCCCACTACGTCAAAGGGTTCGGATCGCTCGCGGCCACCGACCTCGCGAGCAAGGGCAGTCGCGACCCGCGGGTCGTGCTCTTCTACGCCACCGACGACGACGCCGCGGGGACGACCATCGAACGACTGATTCGCACCACCGGCTTCGAGCCCCTGAAGGTCGGTGGGATCGCGGACGCCTGGCGCATCGAAGGGCCCAGCGGTGATCTGCAAGGCGCCGTCCTCGACCTCGACCAAGCGCAGGCCGCTCTCGCCACCAAGGAGGCATCAGCATGAGCCCAACCGACACCGCCAACCTGCCCGACTACGCCCCTGTTCCCGCCTCCGCCCGGGGTCCCGCCCTCAACGGGCAGGGCTACTACGTGGGCCAGGTCGAACGGAACCTGTACTGGGTCACCGACGGTACGTACATGTCGGCGTTCCTCACCACGTCCGACGGCGTCGTGCTGCTCGATGCACCGCCGACGATCGGCCAGAACATCCGGCGGGCCGTGGACGAGGTCGCGGCTGCGAACGGGATCAGCAACAAGGTCAACTACCTCATCTACTCACACAGCCACGCCGACCACAACGGCGCGGCGTCGCTCTTCGGCAAGGACATCACGGTGATCGGGCACGAGGAGACCCGGAACCTGCTGCTGCGCGACGACGACCCGACCCGTCCGCCCAACGAGGAGACGTTCCAGGACCACCGCAGCCTCGAGATCGGCGGCGAGCGCATCGACCTCGCCTGGCACGGCTCCAATCACTCGTCCGACAACATCGTCATCCACCTGCCCGACCACGACACGCTGATGATGGTCGACATCGTCAACCCCGGCTGGGCGCCGATCTACATCTCGAACCTGAGCGAGGACATCCCCGGGTACCTCGAGGCCCCAGCGAATGCATTGGCCTACTCGTGGACGCATTTCATCGGTGGCCACTGCGGCCGGCTAGGCACGCGGGACGACATCACGCTGCATCAGCAGTACATGGCCGACATCGTCGAAAGCTCCCGGGTGGCGATCGACACCGTCGACCCGACGCCGTACTTCGTCAAGTACCCCGACAACTCATGGGCCGCGGTCAAGGGCTACCTGGACGCGGTCACTGCGACGACAGCGGCGCCGGTCATCGAGAAGTACACCGGGGTGCTGGCGGCTGTCGACGTGTACACGGAGAGCACCGCGTTCTGGGTGATGGAGTCGGTTCGCCTCGACCTCGGCTACGGCTCGCAGGTGCACCCGTGAGCGCCATCCGCGATCCGCTTGCCGACCACCTTCTGACGCCAGAGAATGCAGCTCTGCTCGTGATCGACTACCAGCCCAATCAGTTCGCCGGTGTGGGTTCCATGGACACCGACCTCCTCCTTCACAACGTCGTGAATATGGTGAAACTGGCGCAGGTATTCGGCATGCCCATCGTGCATTCGACGGTCAACGTCGCCTCCGGAAGGGGCAAGCCGACCGTCCCCGAGCTCGCCGATTTGCTCACGGACAATCCGCCCATCGACCGCACGACCATCAACTCGTGGGAGGACGAGAACTTCCTCGCCGCCGTGCGCGCCGCCGGGCGGCGCAAGCTCGTCCTGTGCGCGCTCTGGACGGAGATGTGCATGGCCTTCCCGGCCCTCGACGCTCTCCGAGAGGGCTACGAGGTGTACCCGGTGGTCGACGCAATCGCCGGGACGACCCCGGACGCCCATCGGGCTGGCCTGGACCGGGTGATCCAGGCTGGCGGGCGGCCGATCACGTGGGTGTCCTTCTCGGGCGAACTGCAGCGCGACTGGGCCCGTCCGACTGCGGAGGCCGTCGTGCAGATCGTGCGGGGATGACGGCCCGCAAGCGAGCCCCCGTCGCCGATCGCAAGGCGCGCGAGTTTCTGCACAAGGCGGACCCCGTTTTGGGCCGAATCATCGATGCCAACCCCGGCTTCCGACCGCGGGCTTGGATGGACGAGCTGCCTCCGCTGGACCCGTTCGGCACGCTCATCTTCCAGGTCGCCGGCCAGCAGCTCTCGGTCGCCTCGACGAGGGCGATCATCTCGCATCTCCAGGATCACTTCGGCGGGCACATGCCGTCGGCCGCCGAACTGCTCGCGGCGGATCCGAAGGTGCTGCGCGAGAGCGGCTTCTCGGTTCGGAAGGGCCAGACCCTGCGGGCGCTCGCCGAGCGGTTCGTCGACGGTCGCCTCAGCGCGAGGAAGTTCGCGCGCATGAGCGACGAAGAGATCGAAGCCGCCCTGACCGAGGTCTCGGGGATCGGACCCTGGACGGCGCGCGGCTTCCTGCTCGTCGGCCTCGACCGGTCCGACGTGTTCCTGTCGGGTGACCTGGCGCTCCGGCACACGATCCAGCGCCAGTACGACTTCGACCACCTGCCGACCGACGACGAGCTGATCGAGCTCTCGGACCGCTGGCGGCCGTACCGGAGTCTGGCCGTCGCCTACTTGTTCGCATCGGCGTACGGCGACCAACCTCCGACGTGAGGCGGCCGCTGGGGCCGTTCTCGGTGTCGGCCATCGGCTTCGGGGCGATGCGCCTCGCAGGACCGGGCGTGTTCGGCCCACCGAAGGATCGATCCGAGGCGCTCGCCGTGTTGCGCGAGGCCGTCGATCGCGGCGTAGACCACATCGACACCGCCCAGTTCTACGGGCCGGACGTGGTGAACGAGCTGATCCGCGAAGCGCTCCACCCCTACCCGGAGGACCTGGTCCTGGTCAGCAAGGTGGGCGCGGCACGGGACCAGCGAGGCGGCATCCACGCCGCCCAAGAGCCCGCCCAGCTCCGCCGGGGCATCGAGGAGAACCTGCGCGCGCTCGCCGTCGACGCCCTTCCTGTCGTCAACCTCCGGCTGATCGGAGGCTCTGGGCCGGACACCTTCTTCGACGAGCAACTGGCCGCCATGCTGTCAGCCCGTGAGGACGGTCTGATCAAGGCGATCGGGCTGAGCAACATCACCTCGGCCCACCTGCTTCATGCGCTGCGCGCCACGGACGTGGCGTGCGTGCAGAACGAGTTCCACATGGGCAACTCCGTGTCCCAGCCCGTCCTCGACGAGTGCACCCGCCGCGGGATCGCGTTCGTGCCGTTCGCATCACTGGGCTTCGGCGTGCCCGGCCCGGACGCCGTCCTCGGCCGGGCCGCCGTTGTGCATGAGGCGGCTCGTCTCGGCGTCACGCCCGCGCAGGTCGCGCTGGCGTGGGCGCTGGCCGTCGCTCCGAATGTGTTGCTCATCCCCGGGACGTCCTCCCGACGCCACCTGCGGGAGAACCTGGCCGCATCGAGTGTGGAGCTCGACGCGGATGCTGTCCGCCGCTTGTCCGCGATGTGAGCCAGAACTGGGGTCAGGTCCGCGTGAGTGCGGCAACCCCGCCGAGGCCAGCCAGTTTGTGCGGGTTGCGGATGGCGTAGATGCGGGTGATGCGGCCGTCCTCGAAGGAAAGGCTCACTGCGGTGTCGAGCTCGCCGGCGATGTCGATACGGACCGCGGGTGAGCCGTTGAGCCAGACGGCCTTCGCCTCGAAGTCCGCTGTCCGGACGGCGCCGCTCAGGAAGGCGGCTACCCGCTCGGCACCCTCGATCGGACGACGGGCCGCGGCGACCAGCCCACCTCCGTCGGCAACAAGGACAACGTCGGGCGCGAGGACGTCGAGCAGGCCTTGCAGGTCGCCGTTTCGGACGGCGGCAAGGAACAGGTCGACGGCCTCCTGTTGCTCGGTCGGGCTGACCGGCATCCGCGGCCGCCGGGCGGCGACGTGGTCCCGAGCCCGGTGGGCGATCTGGCGCACGGCGGCGGGCGACTTGCCGACCGCTTCCGCGATCTCCTCGTACGGCGTGTCGAACACCTCGCGAAGCACGAAAACGGCGCGCTCTGCGGGGGCGAGGGTCTCGAGCACCGTGAGCATGGCGATGGACACGCTCTCGGCGAGCTCGACGTCGGCGCCGACGTCAGGGGTCGTCAGCAGCGGCTCCGGCAGCCATTCCCCGACGTACTCCTCGCGCCGCCGCGCCAGCGTCCGCAGCCGGTTCAGCGCCTGACGGGTGACGATGCGCACCAGGTAGGCCCGCGGATCGCGCACCGTCGCGTGGTCGACGTCGGCCCACCGCAGCCAGGTCTCCTGCACGACGTCCTCGGCGTCGGCGGCCGAACCGAGCATCTCGTACGCGACGGTGAACAGCAGGCTGCGGTGGCGCGCGAACGCCTCCTCACCGGTCATGCCGACCTGGCGTACCCCGCCGAAGGCTGCGCCAGCGGCAGCTTGCACTCCTTGGAGAAGCCTTGAGACTCGATGCCCAGGGCCGTGTTGCTCCTCGTCGTCATGTTGGCAAAGGCAACCGTGGCCACGAGCTCCACCATGGCGGGCGCCCCGAGCCGCTCGAGCAGCCGGTCAGACAGCTCGTCGGTGACCTGCGGCGGCGTCTCGCTCATCGCCTCGGCATACTCCATGACGTCACGCTCGAGTGGGGTGAAGACCGCCGACTCACGCCAGCGCGGCACCTCGCTGGCCTTGGCCTCGTCGAGTCCCTCGTTGTGGGCGTGGAAGTAGCCGTAGTCGAGGCACCACGAGCAACCGATCTGGGCCGCGACCGCCATGTGTGCGAACGACTTCAGGTTGGGATCCAGCTGATCCCACTTCTGGGCCTTGCGACCGAACGCCATGCTGGTGCTGAGTACCGGTCGGTTGTGCCACATCACCTCGGCCGGCTCGGGGACGTCACCGAACAGCTTCCGGCTGAAACGCTTCAGCACGGAGCCGTAGAAGCCGGTGATCTCAGCCTTGGGAACGCGGGTGGTGCTGGACATGGGTCCTCCTCGTGTCGATCTTGATCGACATGAAGACACCGCTCGGGCCCCGCATGTGACAGTCGGGCTGCGTCGGCCAGCCCGAGGAGGGCTCAGCCCTGCGTCGCGGCGGCCGCTGATTCGTCGATGCGCTCCAGGAACGCGACGATCTCCTCGCGGAACTTCGGGTCGTACACCGCACCCAGGTGGTCGCCCGAAACGACGGCTGCTGTCGCGCCCGGAATGCGCGCTGCGAGCTCATCGGGTGACCCGACGAGCACGTCCCGGTCGCCTGCGATGACGAGGGTCGGCACCCGTATCGAAGCACCTTCGGGCAGCGGCGCCGAGCGGCGCGACCGTTGGATGGCCGCCAGTGCTTTTCGATCGGCTCCCGTGGAGTCGGCAAAGGCGCGGAAGGCAGCCGCCGTCCGGCTCTGGATCGTCGACGGATCCTCGACCAAGAGGGCGTCGGCGATGAGCGGGGCCCGCTTGGCCAGGGCCGGACCGCCGAGCTTCGCCCCGACGCCGCCGAGCACGGCCGAGCGGGCCCGCGGCTCTCGCGCCGCGAGGGCGTAGGTCGTCATCGCTCCCATCGAGTAACCGCAGACATCGACGACCTCGATGCGCAACTCGTCAAGGAGGGCCTGAGCGTCGCGCACCATGGCATCGTCGGCGTACGCGGCGGGATCGTGGGGCTTTTCCGAGTTGCCGTGACCCCGAGCGTCAAGTGCGAGGACACGCCGTCGCGCACCGACCAGCGCCTCGACGACGTGGGGCCGCACCCAGTTGGCGTGGCTGTCGGCCGCGAAGCCGTGCAGCAACAGCACCGGAGGACGGTCGTCCTCGGCGCCGTACGACTCGTACGCCAGCTTCGTGCCGTCGAAGGAGGCGAAGGTGCTCATACGACCGCCGCCGGGCGCACCAGTTCCGTGCTCCCCGACAGCAGCTCGGCCATGTTGCCGGCGTAGAAGCGAGCCTTGTCGTCCTCACTGGTGTCGACGAGCGTCTCCTCGAACTTGGCCAGCGGATCGCGGCCGCCCTCGGGGTGGGGGTAGTCGGTGGAGAACATGAACAGCTCCGAGCCGGCGTGCTCGATCATCCACCCCACCGGCTCCCCGGCGTAGGGGGTGAACTTCAGGTGGCGCCGCACGTATTCGGACGGCTTCGCCTGGAGGCGCCGCAGCGGCTCCTCGGTCCGGCGGAAGGCGCGCTGGCCGTAGTCGAGGTGCTGCAGCCACGACACGACCCAGCCCGCGCCCTGCTCGATGCAGCCGCCCCGGAGGTCGGGGAAGCGGTCGAACAGTCCGTCGAGGATGAGGACGCCGAGGAACAGCTCGGGCGAGTGGTGGATGGCGAGGTAGTCCTTGGAGCGCACGTTCTCGCCGCCGCCCAGGTGGTCGGTCACAGGCATGTCGTTGTTGTGGAACGCACGGTCGAGCAGCTTCCCGCCGCCGCCCACGTGCAGCACGAACGGCACGTTGGCGCGGCACAGCACGTCCCAGAACCCGTCGAGGTCGGGATGCGTCGGGGCCCGCTCGCCGGCCGCGGTGGAGGGAACCATCACCGCGGCGCAGCCGTCGGCGACCGCCTCTTCGGCGAGCGCCACCGCCCTGGTCGGCTCGACGAGCGGCACGTACGCGACCGGAAGCAGGCGGTCGTCGGCCGCGCAGAAGTTCGCCATCGCCTTGTTCTGGGCCATGGCGCCGGCGTAGAGGCGCTCGACGTCCTTCCCCCGGTACATGGCGCCCGCAAAGGTGGCGAACACGAGCTGACCTTGAAAGCCGAACAGGTCGAGGACGCGGCTGCGCTCCTCACGGTCGAAGGCGCCCATGGCCGACCATCCCTTGTCGAGGAGTAGGCGCTCCTCCGCTTCGGCCGCGGTGGCCGGGTCCGAGCGCCGGTCCTGGGCCTTCGCCACGGCCCCGTCGAGCACCGACTGCAGGGCCTCGATCCCCTCCCGCCGCAGGCTGTCCTTCTGGCTCGGGTCGATGAAGTCGTCGAGGAAGTCGCCCAGCTCCATCACGTGGCTGTCGGCGTCGAGAATCGTCCGCTGTCCGGCGTAAGTCATCGTGCTCCACGCTCCCGTTCGGGTGGTGACACTCTGTCACCAGCGTTGGTGACAGAATGCCACCATGGGCTGGGTACGCGCAAGGGCCCGGCGAATGCTGGTGATGGCCGGCGCCGCGGCCCTCGGGATTACCGCGCTGTCGTGCTCCGCCAGCGGCCACTCTGCTCCGGTACGAACGACGCTCCCGACGTCGTATGTCGTCGTGTACCGAGTGGCGCAGAACGACGTCCACGACTGGGAGGTCCTGTCGATGCGCCGGCCGTTCGCGGGATCGGGCCTCGTCTACGACACCGCAGCGGCGCCGGGACGCGGCGACCGTGCGGTGAGCGGCAGCATCTCGACGGGCGAAGCGCTGTACACGGTCGAGACCGGCACCGTGCGGCTGGTGAGCGGCCGCCAACCCGGTCCCGCGTCGGGCGACCAGTACTTGGCGGTTGAGCTCGACGACCTGATGGCCCGCAAGCTGGCGGCGGACACCGGACAAGATCGCACCGTGGCAGGCCGCGCCTGTCGCGTCTACCGATTCGCCGAGCCGCCCTCGGGGCCGGTGCTGGCGCTCACCGGCGGAGCCGACCACGACGACCTCTGTCTCGACCAGGCCGGGTTGGTGCTGTCGGAGCGCTGGACCTATCACGGGAGTGTCGTCCTCGAACGCACCGCCACCGCCGTGCGAACGTCGAACGGCGACCTGCCGGCTGGCCCTGACCCCGAGCCGCCGTCGACCGCCGGCGCGGCGCCGATGGCACCCGGCGCCGCGACGGTGTCGCCCGACCCTCGGCCCCAGAGCTTTCTCGCCCCGCCGCCCGCTCCGCGCCGCTACCAGCCTTCCGGCCCTGCGGTCGACTTTCGCCTCGGGGACCCGCAAAACCCCTCCTCGACGGTGGCGACCTCGGTCGTCTGGGCCTTCGCGGAGGGTCCGCGCAGCATCACCGTCGAGGCGGGCACCGGACGCGGAGGCGAGCTCCCGTGGCGAACGGATGACACGGTGACCAAGCCGGCCGCCTTGCGCGGCCTCGGGCCCGCGACCTCGGCGGTGCGGTCCGACGGCGCCGAGGTGCGCGTCGACTTGGGTGGCGGCCGCTGGGTGCGGGTCCGAGGAACGGTGCCCGTCAGCGAACTGGTCGCCTACGCGCAGCGGCTCACGCGGGCCGCTGGCGCCTCGGCCGGCGGATGATCCGGCGGGTGGGCGGCTTCACCGCGTCGCCGGGACCGAGCGGCGAGGCCAGGCTGCCGACCCGACCACCGAGAAGGCCGTAGCCCTCGTTCCAGGCCACGAGCGCCAACAAGACGGCGATGACGCCGAGCACACCACCGACTCGCGAGCGCCACCCGGAGGGGTGCGACGCGACGGTCCCGACCTGCGAGAAGGCGCCGCCGGCCGACGGCGCGGCGCGGCCTGCGGTTGGCGCCCCCGACGGGAGGCTGCCGGACGCCGCGGGCCCGGCAACGGCGGGGAGCGACGCCGCTCCTGAGTCGACCGCGGGCGGAGGGGAAAACGCTGCGGCGCCGGTGGCCGGCGAGGCCGCATCTGCCGGCGGCGCGGACGGGACCTCCGCGGCAGGGAACGCGCCGGGAACGGTCGAGGTGGCGAGCGTGTCCGGTCCCGGCTTGGCGAACGCAACCTGGTCGGTGGGCCCGCCCGCCAGGATGACCACGGCCACCGCGCCATCGCGGAGGAACGGCGACGCGTCGAAGCTGACCGACGTCTTGGCCGCGTCGACCGTCCCGACCTTCTGCGCTTGCGCGCAGTCATAGGTGGGGCGGTCCGTCCAGGTGCCCCCCTCGGCCGGCTTGAACGGCGAACGCAGTGGGCAGGCGAGTGGTGGTTGGGTCATCAGCGGGCTGCCGGCGACATGGAGCACGAGGGGGCCCATCGCGGCACCGCTCGGGACGGGGACCGTGAGAGCCGCGATCGCGGTCGGCCCGCTGACCCCGTTGGCGACGAAGAGGCCGTCGGGTGGCACCGACGGCGGGGCCGGCGGCGGGACAGGCAGCCCCGCGTTGGCCTCGTACCACCAGCCATACGCAGACGGCGCGTCGGCCCAACCCGACGGGGCGGACACCACGAAGGCGCCAGCGAGGGCCGCCCCAACGACGACGAGCCCGAGGGCGCGCCCGCGACGGGTCACGACCGCGTCCCTCCGTTCGAGGCCACGGCCGCGACCGGCCGCTGCTTCCGTTGCTCGGGCGCGCCGAGGTAGGACTCGATGACGTGGGGGTCGGCCAGGACCGCCGCCGGTGCGCCGGTCGCGACCACCTGCCCGAGATCGAGGGCGACGAGCCGGTCGGCCAGGCTGCTGATCAGCGGCATGTCGTGCTCGATGACGAGCATGGCGCAGCCGAGGCGGTCGCGGAGGTCCTTGAGCAGCGGCCCGAGTGCTTCCGTTTCGCGCTGCGCGATCCCCGAGGAGGGCTCGTCGAGCAGGAGGACCGATGGCCGGTGGGCGAGCAGGCAGGTCAGCTCGACGATGCGGCGGGTGCCGGTTGACAGCTCGTTGACGAACTTGTTGCGGAACGCCGTCAGTCGCATCGTCTCGATGAGCTCGTCGACACCGGCGTGGATCATGCGTTCGGAGTCGGCGACGCGCGGCGGGCCGAGCATGGCCGGGAGCGCCGCTTCGCTCTCGCCCTCCCGGTGGAGGGCGACCGCCAGGCACTCCGCGACGGTGAGCGCCGGCCACAGCCGCGCGTCCTGGAAGGACCGACCGAGCCCTGCCGTCGCCCGCGCGGCGGCCCCCAAGCGGGTGACGTCGCGGCCGTGAAGGAGGACGCGACCCGCGTCGGGCACCGAGAAGCCCGAGAGCAGGTCGAAAAGGCTGGTCTTGCCGGCGCCGTTTGGCCCGATGAACCCCAGGATCTCGCCCGGTTGCACCTCGAAGGACACGCCGTCGACCGCCGTGACGCCGCCGTAGCGCTTGGACAGCTCAACTGCGGCCAACGGGACGACCTCGCCATCCTCGGGCTTCGGACCACGGACGGGCTTCCGCGGGGCCGCCGCCTTACCGTTCCCGCCGTTCGCGTTTGCCGTGCCTTGGAGGAATACCGCGCGCAAGATGTCGGGACGCTCGAGCAGCTCCGCCGTCGGCCCCGAGAACCGCACCTCGCCCTTCTCCATGAAGACCGCTCGCTCCGCCAGGTCCAGGGCGGTGTTCACCGACTGCTCGACGAGCACGATGGTCGTCCCGCGCGAGTGGATGGCGCGCAGGATGTCGACCAGCTGCTGCACGAGGACCGGCGCCAGGCCCAGCGAGAGTTCGTCGACGAGCAGCAGCTTGGGCTCGGCAATGAAGGCCTGGGCCAGGGAGAGCATCTGCTGCTCGCCGCCCGAGAGGTCGCCCGCGAGCGTGTCCCAGCGCTCGCGGAGGACGGGGAAGTAACCCAGCACGCGCTCGACGGCGTCGTCGAGGTAGCGCTTGTCCTTACGGAACTGCCAACCCGCAACCTTCAGGTTGTCGGCGACCGTGACGGTGGGGAAGACGCCTCGGCCTCCGGGCACGTGCATGACGCCGAGGCGCGCACAGGCCATGGGGTCGGCGTGGGTGATGTCCCGGCCGTCGAAGGAGACGGCGCCTGCCGCGGGGTCGACCAGGCCGGTGATGGCCTTGAGGAACGTCGACTTGCCCGCCCCGTTGGTGCCGAGGAGGGCGACCATCTCTCCCTCGTGGACTTCGAAGTCGACGCCAAACAACACCTGGACGCCGCCGTAGCCGGCGTCCACCCCTCGACACGACAGCAGGGCCGGCGACTCGATCGCCTCGGTGAGGCGCCCGGCCCGGGCCACGTCCGCCTCGATCGTCCGGCGCACGCTCGCCTGGATGAGCCCGCCGACGACGACGACGGCGGAGAGGATGGCGAACGCGGTACGCGGCCCATTGGCGTCGTTGATGGCGCCGATCAGGACCGAGACGGTGATGCCTCCCAGCGCGTAGAAGAACAGCGACCAGCCGTAGGCCTGCGAACGCACTCGCGGGGCGACAACCGCCGACACCAACGTCGTGTACGCGGGCAGGTACCCGAAGGCGCCGATGCTCAGCACCGTCGCGGCCGCCGCCGACAGCGCGAACACGGGTACCGCCGCCATGACCAGGATCCCGACGCCGAACTCGACGATCATCAGGCCGTTGATCACCGGCAACCGGCGAAGCCGGCCCGCCCGCATGGCGCGTTGGGTCAGCCACCCGCCCACGACGATCCCGGCGAGGCCGCCGACGCCGTAGAGGCCGGTCAGCAGCCCTCGGACGGTGTCGCCCGTGTGGTACACGTCCTTGAAGAAGGTGGAGAGGATCGTCACGAACGGGATCGTGCCGCCGCCGAACAGGAAGGCCGCCCCCCACGTGCGCCGCAGGCTGGCCACGGCGCGGATGCGGCGGTAGCCCTCGAGGATCGACCCGTGCTCCTCGCCCGCCGCCTCGAGGCCCTGCGACGCGCCCCGGGCCGGCTCCCGCAAGACCGCGAGGGCGGCGAAGGCGAGGACGACTGTCGGCACGGCCAGGATCACGAAGGCGGCCCGCCAGTCCGACACGGCCGCGATGGCTCCCGCCAGCGGACCGCCGAGCAACAGAAGGCCCTGGGCGCCGGTGCGGTAGACGCCGAAGACGGCGCCAATGACGCGGGGCGGGTAGTAGTCCGACAACAGGCTCGGGGAGATGGTCTCCGCGCTCAGCAGCCCGATCCCGCCCACCAGGCGGGCGAAGACCAGCACGAGCAGCACGGGGGCAAGCCCCGAGACCAGCGCGGTGGCGCCCCAGAGGAAAGCCGCGGCCACTGTGAGCCTGACACGATTGCGGCGGTCGCCGTAATAGCCGAGAACCACGGCGAAGAAGATCGGAACCGCGGCGGTCAGCGAGGCGATGACCGTGATCGTGCCGCTCGACACCCCGAACGTGTGCCGGATGTCGGGCGCGAGCACGCCGAAGGCGACCAGGTCGAAGTACTGGACCCCGGCCAGGCCGACGAGCAGGGCCAGCGGGACGACGCCGGCGGGCCCGAGGTCGGCGACGAACGCCTTGACGCGCTCTTTCATGTCCGGCCTCCCGCCGCGGACGCGAGCACGGGCGCGGGCTCGGCCGGTGCCTCCGCAGCGTCCGCAACGAGGCTGGGAACCACGAGGCCTCGGCGGCTGGCGATCAGCCGCAGGATGTCGTCGCGCACCCGGTAGACGAGCTCGCCCAGCCCGCCCGGCAAGAACATCAGCAGCACCACGATCCCCGCGCCGGTCGCGATCACCGACCACCCCGCGGGCAGCAGGTACTGCGCGCCGTAGACGTACACCGCGCCGAGCACGGCGCCGGGTACCGACCCGAGGCCGCCGATGACGACCATGGTGAAGAACACCAGCCCCTGCTCGGCGTTGAAGGACGTGAAGTTGAAAGCCTGCTGGTGGATGACGAACAGGCCGCCCGCGAACCCGGCGATGGCGCCGGACAACGCGAACGCCACCAGATTCGTCCGCGTGGTGTCGATGGCGAAGGCCTGCGCGGCCAGTCGGTTCTCCTTGCCCGCGATCATGGCGCGCCCGGCGTGGCTGTTGCGCAGCCCACGCACGGCGGTGAGCACGACGGCCAGCGCGACCAGACACAGGAAGTACATCTGCCGGTCGGACTCGATGGCGATGCGCCCGAAGAGCGGGAGCCGCGGGACGGGGCCCGCCGTGCTGGCGAACCACGGGAAGTACTTAGGGACGAGGAAGTAGTCGGCCGAGGTGACGGCGAAGGCGATCGTCACCACGGCCAGGAACGGCCCGCTGATGCGCAGCGCGGGCAGCCCGATGATGACCGCGAAGGCGGCCGCTACGAGCGCGCCGGCCGCCAGGGCCAGGAACAGATCGGCGCCGTGACGGGTGATCAGAACGCCGGTGGTCGCGCCCCCGAAGCCCATGAACGCCACCTGCCCCAACGAGATGTGCCCGGCCCACCCAGTCAGGACCGCGAGGGAGCAGGCGACGATGGCGTAGATCAGGATCAGCGCCGCGAGCTGCGTGTTCGCAGGTGTGAGGAGGTAGGGAAGGCCGATCGCGATGGCAAGGACCACGAGTCCGAAGGCGCGCCGGCCGCGCCGCACAACGGGGAGATCGGCGAGCTCAGCCGGTACGGGGCGCACGGGCTTCACGGCCTGCCAGGTTGCGATGCCGCTGTCGGCCGCCCGCGTCAGGCGGTCCTTTCGGAAGAGGAGGACGGCCAGGATGACGGCCAGCAGGGCGGCGTCTACGTACGTGCTGCTGCGGAAGGTCCACGCCCCCAGCTGGTCGACGACGCCGAGCCCAACCGCGGCCGCGACCGTGACAGGGAGGCTGGTCATGCCGCCGATGACCGCCGCCGTCAGCGTCATCAGAAGCAGGGGAAGGCCGCCGCTGGAGACGCTGGTGAACGACGAGAAGCCGAGGACCGGCACCCGCAGCAGCACCGCCAGCGCCGACAGCACGCCGGCCGTCGTCCAGATGATCGTCGACAGGCGCGACACCGGCACCGCGAGGAGTCGGGCCCGGTCGGTGTTGTCGGCCGCGGCGCGGATGGCGACGCCGTAGTTCGTGTAACGCAGGAACCAGGCGAGGACACCGAGGACCAGAGGGACGACGACGACGGCCACCACGTGGTTGGCGTTGAACACCACCGGGAAGACGGTGAAGTGCGTGCGGAAGGGCGTCGTGAACGTCCCGGCGTTGCGGGCGTGGTTCCACTCGAGCGGGATCACCACGCTGAGGCCGTTGAGGACCTGGGCCAGGCCGATGGTCACGACGGCCACGATCAGGCGCGGGGCGTTCCCGAACCGGCGGATCACCGTCACCTCGAGCACCGCGGCGATGACGGCCGCCAGCACCACGCCCGCCGCGATCGAGACGAAGTAGTTGACGTGCTCCTGGATGTGGAGCTCGATGGCCACGACCGCCGCCACCGACCCGAACTCGGCCGCCGCGAAGTTCACCACGCGGTTGGCGCGGTACACGAGGACGATCGCGACCGCGACCAGCGAGTTGATGAGGCCGAAGACCAGACCAGCCAGGAGCACGCCCCCGGGCGCCCCGTGGGCCAACACGGCGTTGAGCACGGCCCACACGACAAAGAGGGACGCGCCGCCCACGACGACCCTTACGGCGGCGCCGGCGCCACGGCCCTGGAGGCGCGATCGGTTCACGGTCTCCTACGGGTAGACGGGAGGCTGCTCGGTGTTGTACTCGCCCAAGCGGAACCGGCGCCCGTTGTAGACCTCGACGTAGGTACCCGGCTGGTTGTTGAGCTGGGACGTCTTCGAGCCGTCCCAATAGATCACGCGCGAGTCGATGATGCCGGTGTGGGCCGTGCCGAAGTTCCACGTGCCGTTGGGACTGTTGGAGCCCCCGAACTGGGGAAGCTGGTGGGTCCCGGCCTTGACGTTCGTGGGGTTCAGAACGGGCCCGGCGGCCTGGAGCTGGTCATAGATCCAGATCAGCTCGAAGTAGTCCACGGCGGAACTGACGTTGAGCGGAACGCCCGCGGCCTTGGTGGCCTGCGCGACCTCGCCGTTGGGGTCGAGGAACTTGGCGCTGCTTCCGAGTTGGGACAGCCCGAAGAGACGGCCCCGGACCACGGTCTGGTCCCAGAGTTGCGCCCAGTTGTCCTGGTCGGTGAGGGCCACGCCCGTGAGCATCCACTCGGGGAAGTAGTTCTGCCGGTGGGCAGCCTGCGACAGGAAGATCGGGGCGATGGGATCGGTGAGGAGCACGACTGTGGTGTCACGGTCGGCCGCGAACTGGGTGATCGCCTTCTGCGAGTCCTGCGGCGCCTGCGAGATGTCGAGCGCGTACTGGTACTCGTCGAAGCGGTTCGAGGCCATGTGGTACTTGGTCTCGGCGTCGTGGATCATTCCCGCCGCGCACCCGGAGTAGCCGGCGTTGTTCGGCACGTAGATGGCGAACTTGCGCTGGGTGTTCTGCATGTTGATCGGCCCGTCCATCCCCGCCCACTTGGCGGGGAAGGGCGCCATCTGCTTGCCGATGAACTCACCCGCCTCCTGATCGCCGAGCGTGCAGTTCGTCGTGATCGCCCACACGTAGGGGTCCATGGACTGGTACTCGGACTCGGGGTAATAGAGCGCGCCCTGGCCGATGTAGACGTGGTAATGCGCCGCGCATTGGGAGAAGGGTTCGGACTCCCACGGGCCCTGGAAGTTGATGTCGCTGAAGGCGTGGAGGCTGTTGGCGACGTTGTCGGCGTCGGCGCAGGCCGCCGCCTGCCCGTTGCCGAGGTTCTCGTCGTTCCCGTTGCCCTTGCCGTTGAAGTCGACGAGGTTGACATGTCGCCCGTAGAGCTCGAAGTTCTTGTTGAAGTAGGTGACGAGGGCCTTGATGTAGGTCTCGTTGGTGGTCGGGTCGACGCCACCCGCGTCCAGCACGAGGGCGTTGACGGCGACGGAGTTGGCGCCCTGGGAGTCGGAGTTGTGGCGCAGGGCGATGGTGATGGTGTCACCGGAGACGCCGTTGTACGTCGCGCCGCCGTTGTTACCGGCGAACTTGGCGACGCAGGGAGCGGCGTACTGCGAGAAGGGCAACTGGCTCACGCCCGGATGGCAGGGCACTCCGCCGACGGTCACGCCCGTGCCGGCCTGCACGGCGCCGACCGGCCCACCCCGAGCTGAGCCCGCTGGGCCCGCCGCGGGCCCGCTCCCGACGCCGCCACTGGCCGCGGACCCCCCGGGCCCACCGGCCGGCCCCGTCGCCGCCGCCGCGGTGGCGTCGTTCGATGCGTTGGCACCCTGGCCAGCCCCCCCGTAGGCGCCGGTCCCGGTTCCCCCCGCCGCGACGGTGCTCTTGCCGCCGACCGTGGGCAGGATGGCGAGGGCGAGCAGGCCGATGGCGCCGACGACATAGATGGCCGCGTACCGGCGGAGGTGGTAGGCGACTCGAAGGGAACGGCGTGCGAAAGGATCGTCGACCGACCCGATGGTCTCGGCCTGCTCGCGAAGCGACGCCGCCATCCGCTGCTTGCCCAACAGCGGCGCCTTCGTGTCAGCCATTCACGTTCCCCTTGGCCGGCCGGATCCTCTATGGTGACGTCCTGTCACCAGCCTTGGTGACAGAATGACACCATGGCCCGCAGGAGCGCAAGGGAGCCCGACCTGACCGACGCAGCAGCGGTCGAGCCCGTGCGCCTGGCCGCCGCCGACCGCCGTGACGCGCTCATCGACGCGGCGGCCGAGCTGGTGGCCGCCGGCGACGTCGAGTCGGTCTCGATGGACGCCGTGGCCGAGCGGGCGGGCGTCAGCCGGCCGCTCGTGTACAAGCACTTCGGCAACCGCAGCGAGCTGCTCGCGGCCGTGTATCGACGCGAGTCGGCGCTGCTCCACGCCGAGCTCACCGCCGACGTCAGCGCCGCGGACACGCTCGAGGAGACGTTCCGCGCCCTGATCCACGGGGCGCTCCGCGCCCAGGCCACCCGGGGCGCAACATTCGCAGCCCTGCGAGCCGCCGGGCTTCGCACCCGTGAGCGGAGAGAGGAGCAGCGCCGGCGCGACCGCACGACGTTGCGCTTCTTCGCGTCGCAGGCCGTGCACGAGTTCGACCTCGATCCGCCGCAGGCGAAGGCGGCCGTCGCCATCCTGCTGGGCGCCATCGACGCGGCCCTGGCGCAGTGGCGAACCCGACCGACGGCCGAGCACGCCGCGCTGCTCGAGGACACCTACGTCTTGGTGGCGATGGGCGGACTCGACCGGCTGGCGCGGGAAGGCGACACGGAGACGCGGGGATAGCAGGGCGTCGTGGCCGAGTTCGCGTTCGCCGACGTGTGGGAAGCCGTCGCCCGGGCGCGCGGTGAGGCCACGGCCCAGGTGCAGGGTGGACGGCGCTTCACCTGGACAGAACTGGACCGGCGGGCCGACGCCCTCGCCGCCGCATTCCTGGCGAGCGGCGTTGCGCAACAGGACAAGGTCGCCAACTACCTCTACAACGGCCCGGAGTACGTCGAGGCGCTCTTCGGGACGCTCAAGGCCGGACTCGTGCCCGTCAACACCAACTACCGGTACGGCCCCGACGAGTTGACCTACCTCTGGGACAACGCCGATGCCGTCGCCGTCGTGTTCGATGCTTCCTTCGCCGATCTGGTCGACCACGTGCGGCCCCGCGTGCCGCGGGTCCGGCTCTGGCTGCAAGTCGGTGGCGACACCGCGGACTGCGCGCCCTGGGCCGTGCCGTACGAGGACGTGGCGTCGAGGACCGTGGACGGTCCGGTCCGAGCAGCGTGGGGCCGAAGCCCGGACGACCAGCTCTTCATCTACACCGGCGGCACGACGGGGATGCCGAAGGGCGTCATGTGGCGCCAGGGCACGCTCGGCACCAACCAACCGACTTCCGGTGCGCCTCCCCCGCCCGAGACGCTGGACCAGGTCGCGGCCCAGTTGTCGGCGAACCCGCCGGTCGTCGTGCCTGCCTGTCCGCTGATGCACGCAACGGGGCTCGTGACTGCGCTCGCGACACTGCGCCAGGGCGGCTCCATCGTGACGCTCGAAGACCACGGGTTCGACCCTGTCGAGTGCCTCGACGCGGTAGCGCGCGAGCGCGTCGTGTCCATGTCGATCGTCGGCGACGTCTTCGCCCGACCACTTGTGGAGGCGCTCGACCGCGAGCCGAGTCGATGGGATCTGTCGAGCCTGCGCGCCATCTTCTCCTCGGGTGTGATGTGGAGCGAGCCCGTCAAGCAGGGCCTGCTGAAGCACAAGCCGTCACTTCTCCTGTTCGACTCCCTCGGGTCGTCCGAGGCGATGGGGATCGGGCAGGCCGTCTCGACCGGCGACGGTGTGACGGCGACCGCGAGCTTTCGCTTGGGCGAGACGACCCGGGTGGTCACCGACGACGGCCGTGACGTCGTGCCCGGCTCCGGAGAGGTCGGCATGCTCGCCCGGTCCGGAATGATCCCCGAGGGCTATTACAAGGACGAGGCGAAGACGGCTGCCACCTTCCGGGTCATCGACGGCGAGCGCTACGTCATCCCGGGGGACTTCGCTTCGGTCGAGCAGGACGGCACGGTCCGTCTCCTCGGGCGGGGATCGCAATGCATCAACACTGGCGGGGAGAAGGTCTTCTCGGAGGAGGTCGAAGAGGTCCTCAAGCTGCGAGACGACATCGCCGACGCCGCGGTCGTCGGTGTGCCCGATCCCAAATGGGGCGAGGCGGTATCGGCGTTGGTCGAACCGACACCAGGCGCGCAGATCGTGGAGACCGACGTCATCGACTACGTCAAGGCGCGGCTGGCCCACTTCAAAGCTCCCAAGCGTGTCTTCGTCGTGGCGTCGATCGGACGGGCCCCCAGCGGCAAGCTCGACTACCGGCGCCTGCGGGCCGACGCCGTCGCAAGATACGAGTAGGTGGGTGAGATCCGGCGGTGGCCCAGCTGATCTACGTGTCGAACGTGTCCCTCGACGGTTGCACCGAGGACGAGCGCGGTGCCCTCGACTGGGCGACGCCGGACGACGACGTGTTCGCGTTCACCACTGACCTCCTGCGGTCCACGGGCACGTACCTCTACGGGCGGCGAATGTACGACGCGATGGCGGTCTGGGAAACCGATAGCGCCCTGGCCGCACAGTCGGACCTCACGAGCAGGTTCGCGAACGTCTGGCAGGCGGCGGACAAGGTCGTCTACTCCACGACCCTGGCCGCGGTTTCGACCGGCAAGACCCGGCTCGAACGCCACTTCGACCCCGGCGCGGTACGCGACATGAAGACGGCGGCCAGCAGCGATCTCATCGTGGGAGGTCCGAACCTCGCGGCGCAGGCGCTCAAGGCTGGGCTGGTCGATGAGTGTCACCTCTTCGTCTGGCCCGTGCTCCTCGGTGGACGCAAGCCGGCATTGTCTCCCGACACGCGCGCCGATCTCGACCTTCTCGACGAGCGCCGGTTCGGCAACGGCGTCGTCTACCTCCGCTATCGCCTCCGCTGACCGCTCACACCGCGGTGCGGAGCGCATCGGTGGGTGCGAGGCGAGCGGCGCGCAGTGCGGGCAGGACGCCGGCGACGGCGCCGATGGCGATCGAGGAGCCGAGCCCGCCGACCCACGCCAGGGTGGGAACGTCCACGGCCCAGTGCTTGGCGGACGCATAGGCGCCCGTGGCGGCGACACCGAGCACGACGCCGACCGCGCCGCCGACGAGGGCGAGAAGGATGGCCTCGAGCAGGAACTGGGTGCGGATCTGGCCCCGGGTGGCGCCAAGGGCGCGCCGTAGGCCGATCTCGGAGCGCCGCTCGAGGACGGCGATGACCATGACGTTGGCCACGCCGACGCCACCGACCAGCAGCGAGACGGCACCAAGCCCGATGAACAGTCCGCTGAAGGCGTTCTTCGCCTTGGCTCGCGCCACCAACGCGTCGGAGGGACGGCTCACATCGACCTCGTTGGGGGCCTCGGGGTTGGCGGTGCCCGCCAGCAGGCCCCGCACGGCGGCGACCTGATTGGTCTGGGCCCGCACGTACACGGAGGTTGGGTGCCCGTTGAATCTGAGGAAGCGTCCCGCGGCGGGGAAGCCGACGAGCACGGCGCTGTCGATGTCGGACGCGAGGGCGGCCGGGTTGAGGATCCCGGCCACGTAGAACCACTGGTCACCGAGCCAGATGCGCTCACCGGTGAAGACGCGGGAGATGCCGAGGCGGTGGGCGGCCGCTGACCCGAGCACCGCGACCGGCTGGGTGGCGGTGGCGGCGTTGAGGAAGGCGCCCTGGGCCACCGTCGTGCCGACCGCGGCGGGCAGGTTCAGGCTGGTCGCCGCCACCGACAACGCGTTGGTCTGCACCCGCGGGATGAGCGGGCTGCGGTAGACCGACGCGTCGGTCGCGCCGGTGTCGGCAACTGCGGTCACCGCGCCGATGCGGGCGATCATTCCCGGCGCCGCGTCGGGGAGCTGGGCTGTCCGGCCGAACACCGTCTGGCCGTTCTTCACGGTGAGGAGGTTGGTGCCCAGCCGGTCGATCTCGGCCAGCAGGCCGGCCTGGGAGGAGGAGGACAGGCCGAGGACGGCGACCATGGCGGCGATACCGATCGCGATGCCGAGCGCGGAGAGGCCGGCCCGCAGGCGCCGGGTGCGCAGGCCGACGCTGGCGACCCGGGCCAGGTCGGCGGGCGGCAACCCGGCGGGGACGGGAATGGTGGTCGCCGTCACGGGCACGAGCCCGCCGTGTCGGCGACGATGCGGCCGTCGAGCATCTCGACCCGGCGGGGCATGCGGTCGGCCAGGCCGCGGTCGTGGGTGATGACGACGATGGTCGCGCCCTCGGCGTGGAGCTCCTCGAGCAGGTCGACGATGGCGGCGCCGGTGGCGCTGTCGAGGTTGCCGGTGGGCTCGTCGGCCAGGACGATTGCCGGCCGGCCCACCAGGGCGCGGGCAATCGCGACGCGCTGGCGTTCGCCTCCGGACAGCTTGGTGGGCCGGTTCGAGGTTCGGTGCCCGAGGCCGACCCGGGCCAGTGCGTCGGCCGCCCGCTGGCGGCGGGTCCTGCTGCGGACACCTGCGTAGAGCATGCCGTCGGCGACGTTGTCGAGCACCGACTGGTGCTCGGCCAAGAAGAACTGCTGGAACACGAACCCGATGCGCTGGGCCCGCAGCGCGGCCAGCTCGCGGTCGGACAGCCCCGCGATGTCGAGACCAGTGACCCGGACGAGGCCGGTGGTGGGCCGGTCCAGCGTCCCGATGATGTGCAGCAGGGTGGACTTGCCCGACCCGGACGGGCCGAGGATCGCCAGCAGCTCTCCCTCGTCGACCCGCAGGTTCACCCCCCGGAGGGCCTCAACGGGTGGCTCGCTCGGGTAGGACTTGGCGACCCCCTCGAGCTCGAGTACGGCCGTCGGCCCGGTCATGAGCCGGCCACCTCCACCTGCTGGCCGGGATGGACGTCGGGACCGCTGATCTGGACCAGGCCTTCGGCGTCGTCGAACAGCCCGAGGGTCACCTTCGCCAACCGGCGTAGGCCACCGGCGGACACGACATCGACGGCGTAGCCGCCGCCGGGCATCGCCAACAGGGCGGTGACCGGGACGACGAGGGCGTTGGCGGCGCTGGCGGTGGTGATCGACACCTGAACTGGGGCGGCGTCGAGGGTGCCCGTCGCCGCGCTGTCGTTCGGGGTGATGTCGACCTCGACGGTCGGCGGCGCATTGGAGTCCCCTCCCGAGGTCGACGGCGCGGCCTTGGCCACGGTGCCGACCGCGCTCACCGTCGCCGGGGTGGTCTGGTTGTCGGGCAGGGTGATCGTCACCGGGTCGCCGACCTTGACCTGGGACTGCTGGGCGGCGTCGAGCTGCACGGTGACCTGCCGGGTCGTCGACGTGAGGTCGAGCACGGGCGCCCCGGGCTGGACCGCGGCGGTCAGCTTGGCGGACACGGTGGTCACCCGCACCGCGCCCGGCTTGAACACCACCGCGCCCAGCAGCAGCTCGCCCGTCGGGGGGAGGCCAGACGCCCTCTGGAGACGCCAGATGGCCGCCGCGGTGGCGCTGGTGAACATGTCGGAGCCGGCCAGGCCGGCGCCGTAGCCAAGGTCGGCCAGGTTCTGGTTGAGCTCGGCCACATCTGGCCCTGTCGACATGCCGAAAACGAAGGCCCGCCACTGCACGACGCCGCCGTACAGGAGCAGGACCGGTTGTCCGGCGATGGCGAACAGCGGCTGACCCCGGCTGATGACCTGGCCGACAGCCGGCAGCATGCTGTAGGCGGAGGTCTGGTCATAGGCGACGGCTGACGCGTGCGCGGCGGCGGCCGCGGATTGGGCGGCGACCAGCGCCGGCCAGGCGACGCGCGGCGACGTGCTCTGCGCACCGGTGAGGGTCTGCCGTGCGGAGGCAAGCTGCTGGTCGGCTTGCGCGACCGCCCCCGGCGGCGTTCCCACGGGCTCGATCACGGTTGCGGCGCCCGCGTATCCCAGGGTGCCGTTCACCTGCTGTTGCGACGTGAGGGTGCGCTCGCTGATCGTTGCGAGCGAGGAGCTGGCGGACTTGTCAGCGACGGCGTGGGGCTGGGCGCCGCCCGACCGGGTCGCGCTCCAGGCCGCGATCGCGGTGCCGGCCACGGCGACCGTGACGACGATGGCGACTCCCCGGAACTTGGTCAACCGCCCAGCCCGCCGCGGGACGGCATCTGCGACTTGCAGGCATCCATGGCCGACCGCAGCTGCGGGGAGCTCGACCCGCCGCCGCCAGAGACGTGCACTTCGCTGCCCGAGAACGTCGGGTCCGCGAAGTCCGGCACCCCGTGGGAGCGGATGCACTTTGCCCAGTTCAGCCATGCCTGCTGCTCGGCCGGGGAGAGCTGCTGGCCGGTGGACCCCCAGTTGTACAGCGCCTTGCACGCCTGCAGGGCGGGCTGGAACGCGGGGGACTGTGGGTTGACGCCGTTGGTCCTGAACCCGTAGTCACCGTGGGGCGTCAGCACCGGGTCCGGCCAGTTGGCGACGCCGTGGCTGCGCATGCACTGGGCGTACGCCAGCGCCTTCGCCTGCTCTGTGGCCGGCGACGATCCTCCCGTCTGGACGGCGGTGGTGGTCGTTCCCGAGGCGGCGCTTTGGACGGTCGGCGACTTCGATCCGCCTGAGCAGGCCGCCGCGGTGACGCCCAAGCCGACGACCGCGGCCGCCCACAGCTGCGATGGACGCATCATTCCTCCTTGTCGACAGCCCGTGTTGGGCCGTCGATCCCTGGTGACAGATACGCCTGCGGCGGTATCAGCGACGTCTGTGGTTTTCGATATGGCGGCGATATGCGCGCGCTCCTAGCGTCGGGGCATGCGCGTCTTGCTCGTCGAGGACGAGCCGTTCATGGCGGACGCGGTCCGCGATGGGCTCCGGCTGGAGGCGATCGCGGCGGATATCGCGGGCGACGGTGACACCGCGCTGGAGCTCTTGCGCGTCAACGCCTACGACATCGCCGTTCTCGACCGAGACGTTCCCGGACCCTCCGGTGACGAGATCGCCAAGCGCATCGTCGCCTCCGGCAGCGGTATGCCGATCCTCATGCTCACCGCGGCCGACCGTCTCGACGACAAGGCCTCTGGGTTCGAGGTCGGCGCCGACGACTACCTCACGAAGCCGTTCGAGCTCCGAGAGCTCGTGCTCCGTCTCCGAGCGCTCGACCGCAGGCGCGCCTACAACCGGCCGCCGGTGCGAGAGATCGCCGGGCTGCGTCTCGATCCGTTCCGCCGCGAGGTCTATCGCGACGGCCGCTACATCGCGTTGACCAGGAAGCAGTTCGCCGTGCTCGAAGTGCTCGTCGCCGCGGAAGGCGGCATCGTCAGCGCCGAAGAGCTCCTGGAACGGGCGTGGGATGAGAACGCCAACCCGTTCACCAACGCGGTGCGCATCACGGTCTCGGCGCTCCGCAAACGGCTCGGCGAACCCTGGATAATCGCCACCGTGCCCGGCGCCGGGTACCGCATCGACACGCAACCAGACACCGGGGCGTGAGGGAAGCGAACGTGGACCGAGCCCCTGGTTTGAGCGTTCGCCTCAAACTCACCCTCAGCTACGCCGGATTCCTCATGCTCGCCGGTGTCTTGCTGCTCGCCGCAGTGTGGCTGTTCCTCCTGCGTTACGTCCCCAACCGTGCGCTCCTCGTGAACCCCGGTACCGACCTGCATGGTGTGTTTCCCATCCGGTCCAACCTCCTGCACGTCTTCGCTCCGAGGGCAGCCGCGGTGTTGGCGATCCTGCTAGTGGTCGGTCTCGTGGGAGGGTGGCTTCTCGCCGGCCGGATGCTTGCCCCCCTGACCCGCATCACCGCCGCCACCCGCATGGCGGCGGCCGGATCGCTCGGGCACCGAATCCAGTTGGACGGCCGCCAAGACGAGTTCCGCGAGCTCGCCGACGCCTTCGACGCCATGCTCGTGCGGCTTGAAGCACACGTCGCCGAACAGCAGCGGTTCGCGGCCAACGCGTCCCACGAGCTGCGAACCCCGCTGGCCGTTACGCAGACCCTGCTCGACGTGGCCCGCAACGATCCGAGCCGCGACAACGGCGAGCTCGTCGATCGGCTCCACGCCGTCAACACGCGAGCGATCGACCTCACCGAAGCACTGCTCCTGCTCACCCGCGCCGACCAGCGGTCCTTCACTCCGGCACACGTCGACCTGTCCCTCATCGCGGAACAAGCATCTGAAACGCTCCTGCCCCTCGCAGAAAAGAGCGGCGTCACCATCGAGACCTCCGGCGACGTGACCCCGACCATCGGCTCACACGCGCTCCTGCTGCAGTTGACGACGAACCTCGTGCACAACGCGATCGTCCACAATCTGGCTGAACAGGGCACCGTGTGGGTCGCGACCAGCGTTCACCCCAAGAACGTGGTGCTCACGGTCGAAAACACCGGCGAGAAGCTCACCCCACAGTTGGTTGCCATGCTCGGCGAGCCGTTTCTTCGCGGCCCCGGCCGCATCCGCACCGAGCACGCAGGCGTCGGCCTCGGCCTGGCCATCGTCAAGAGCATCGCCAAAGCGCACGACGGAACCCTCACTCTCACCCCGCGGGCCGCTGGTGGGCTCTGCGTCACCGTGCAACTTCCCGCTGCGCCACCGCACGGTGCGGGTGACAGGCTGGCCGGATGACCACTCCGCTGACGCTGATGGCGGTTCACGCCCACCCCGACGACGAGTCCTCGAGCACGGGCGGCGTCCTGGCCCGGTACGCGGACGAGGGCCTGCAAACCGTCGTCGTCACGTGCACGAACGGAGAGCTGGGCGACGCACCGGGCGGGATCAAGCCCGGAGAAGAGGGCCACGACGAGGCCGAGGTCGCTCGCATCCGCCTGGGCGAGCTCCGGCGAGCGTGCGAGACGCTCGGCGTCGCGCACCTCGAGCTGCTCGGATACCACGACTCGGGCATGGTCGACTGGGAGCACAAGGACCGGCCCGACGTGTTCTGCAACGTCGCCGTCGACGATGCCGCCGAACGCCTCTCGGGTCTCTTCGAGCGCTACCGACCCGACGTCGTCGTGACCTACGACGAGCTCGGCGGCTACGACCACCCTGATCACGTCCACGCCAGCCGCGTGGCGATGGCAGCGGTCGCACGGACGGGAATCCCCCGCAAGGCCTACTTCACGGCGTTCCGGCGACGGATGTTCGAGCGGTTCCGGGCCGTCCTCGAGGAGCAGGGGGCCGATGTCTCGCAGTTCCCACAGCCCGATCCGGAGCAGCTACGCGTCTTCGACGCCGTCGAAGCGCGGATCACGACCGCGGTCGACGTCGGTCCGTATGTCGAACGGAAGCGCACCGCGCTCGCCACCCACGCGAGCCAGATCCAGGAGTCGCTCTGGGCTCACCTGCCGGCGGAGGCGTTCGGACCGATCTTCGGTGAGGAGAGCTTCATCAGAGCGCACGACACCACTGGCGCGCCGCTCCCGGAGACAGACCTCTTCGCGGGGTTGCGTTAGGGCTGGGCGGCGCCAGGTTCTCCGACGCCAGCTCGGCACCGGATGTCAGCCAGTCCACCTGCCGACACCGAACTGGTTGCCGACGGCCATTACCGCCGTCGGGCCCATGTCGACCTCCAGCAAATCCTCCGACGGTGACAACTCACCGACGCGCCGGTGGGTGCGGGCGTCGACGACATCCGTCGGATCGGTGGTGCCTTTGCGGCCGGCCACGTACGCGAACCGCCCGTCGATGCTGAAGGTCACCCAGTGCGGGGCGGGATTGCTCACGCGCACCATCGCCACTTGACGCGGCGGCATCGCGGTCATGTCGAATACGTAGACGTATGGATTTCCGCCATCGTTCATCCACACCTCGCGTTCGTCGGGCGTGAACCCGATGCCGTGGCCGGGGATTCCCTGGGAACCCGGTACGGACACCGAGGCAATTACACGACCGGTCGTGACATCGGCGAGCTGGAATCCGTTGAGCCCGACGACGTCGTTGACCATCAGTGTGCCGCGACCGTTGATCGAGAATGGGGCGAGGACCCCGCCGCAGCAGTACCCGGTGATCGTCGCCTCCACCTGATTGGTCGCCGTGCTTGCCACGTAGATCGTTCCCGTTGGCGACTTGGTCTCCATGAAGACGCGCCTGCCGTCCAAGCTGACGATGGTGTCGTGACTCCGCGGCGGCAACGGGATGCGGTCCCGCACTGCGCCGCTGAGCGCGTCGACAACCAGTTCGTACGGCGACGACGCGTCGCTCTCCCAGGTCGGGAGGAACAGCGTCTTACCGTCGGGGGTGACGTTGCCGCGGTCGACGCCGGGCGAGTGCAGCACCTTGTCCCACACCACCTGTCCGGTGATCAGGTCAACACTGGCTACCCGACCTTCGTTGTCACGGTTGTACATGACATAGAAGCGATGGGTCGGGGCCGCCGCGGTGGCGCCGCGGACGTCGGCGCAGCACGCGAATACCGGAATCGTGCGGACCAGGCGATGCCTGTCGTTCATGTCGTACACATGGATGGTGCCGTCGTCCTGGGCGGCATAAACCAGGTGTCGCACCGGCGTCGCCTGCGTTCGGTGGGAGGAACTCCCGCACCCCGCGACGGTGGTGACGACCACAGCGATGACGATGGCAAGCATCGCTTGCCGAACTCTGGCCGCCCGGTGACCAACCACTACCGAGCGGGAGCGCTCGTCGATGCCGGCATGCTGGAGTTCGGACCTCGTTTCGCGGTCTAGTAGCCCACCTCGACCGCTAGCAGACCCTCGCCGCGGCCTCGGCCAGAGAGCAGGCGACAGAACTCCACGGCGTCGAGGTCCAAAGCCTCGCCTTCGCTCGAGCCGAAGTCAACACACTGGACGGTCCACGGCTCGGGGGTTTCGGTCTTCGTGCTGGTCGTGCTCATCTTGTGGGCCGGAGCTCACCCGGACGTAGGACAAGTTCACGTAAGCCCGCCTCGAGGTCAAGACTGTGGGGATGGCGACGCGCACGTACGAGAAGGGCGACCTCACCGTCTTCTGGGACTCCACCCGCTGCATCCACACAGGAATCTGCCTCCGGAACCTGCACTCGGTCTTCAACCTCAGGAACCGCCCATGGGTGGACCTCGACGGCGCCGACGCCGAGCAGATCATCGCGACCGTTGAGAAGTGCCCGACCGGGGCGCTGCGGTACAGCAGGGCCGGCGAGGCAGAACCCGCCCCGGCGCCGACCGCGATGATCCCCATCCACGACGGTCCGCTCTTCGTGCGCGGCGACCTACGCGTGCTCGACCCCGAGACAGGTGGCGTGATCGCAGAAGAGACGCGGCTGGCTCTGTGCCGCTGCGGCAACAGCGAGAACCAGCCGTTCTGCGACAACTCCCACCGCCGCACCCATTTCACTGAGGCATCCCGCACCGAAAGCAGCGCACGCGCCGATGCGACGTCGCCTGCCGACATCTGCCCTCCCCAGGACTTCCAGCTGGAGTAGAGCGAACGGGGTCAAGGCGTGGTAGCGAAGGCCGGGCTGGCAGCGGCGCCAGCTTCGTTGTCCAGCTGCCGGCCGCCATATGACGGCCGCGCCTGTACATCCCTACGCGACTTCGGGATGTGGAAGCCGCCAGGCGCGGGGATGCTGAGGTGGTGTCCGAAGCATCTCCGGTTCTAAGTCGGCGGCGGCGTATGCGCGTGATGAGCGCTCCATCAAGTCCTTCTCAAGAACCGTCTGTGACCCGCGGCGGGGTGGAAGACGCGCCGGTCCTCGTAGTGGCGCCGACAGTCCGACGGACGCACCACCGAATTGCCCGGAAGCTGCTCGTGCTCGTCGTCCTGGCCCTGGCGGTGCACTTTCTGCTGCCGCAAGTCGCGATGGCGGGAGCGATGGCGCACGCCCTGGGCGCCTTCCAGTGGGCATGGCTCCCCGTCATCGGTGCCGCTGCCGCCGTCAGCTATGTCATGGCCGCTGTTGCACTCAGGGCCGCCTCGGGGCGGAGCCTTGCCCTGGGCCCCATGGTGGCCGGCCAGCTTGCCGCTGCGTTCACCAACCGGTTGGCACCCGCTGGGGTCGGCGCCATGGCAACCAACGTCCGGTACCTCGAGGCGAGCGGCCTTACGCGGACGGGCGGCATGACCGCGGTCGCCCTCAACTCCATGGCCGGTCTGCTCGTCCACATCGCTGCCATCGGCGCGGTGTTCACCCTCGCCGGCACGAGCCACCAGCACTTCGGCGTCCACGCGCCGGACGTCCCAGACGGCTGGACGACGCTCGTCCTGATCGCCGTCATCCTGGCGGTCATCGGCCTGGTGACCGGGGCTGTCTACTTCCGCCAGCGGTTGATCGCGGCAGGGCACGCCGCTCTGGCACAGGTGAACGGCCTGGTCCGCCAGCCGGCGCGCGCGTTGACGCTCGTCGGCTCCGCAACTGGAATCACGGCGGCGTACGCCTTGGCCCTGGTCGCGGCTGTCCAGGCAGGAGGTGGCGGGCCGTCGCTCGTCTCGATCTTCGCCGTCTACCTCGGCGGCTCAGCCGTCGCCGCGGCCGCTCCCACGCCGGGAGGGTTGGGCGCCCTCGAGGCCGGGCTTGTCGCCGGCCTCACTTCCGTCGGTATGCAGGCTGCCCCGGCAGTGACCGCCGTCCTGGTGTTCCGCGTCGTGACGTACTGGCTGCCGGTCCTTCCCGGCGCGGCTGCATTCTGGGCCCTGAGACGAGCGGGAAGCCTTTAGTTGTTCGTCGGCGTCGTCGGGGTCGTCGAGCCGGTGTTGCCCGAAGTCGAGGAGCCATTGGCGATGGCAGCATCGCGACTGGCTTCGTCGGCGGCGCGCGCCGGGCTCTCTGCGGCTTCGTGAGCCGGATCCTTGTTGGACGCATGGTCGCCGTGGCCGACCTTGCCGGCGGTCTCGTCAGCCTCGTGAGCCGGAGTCTCCGCCGCCTCGTGGGTGGCATCGTTGTTGCTCTTGTCGACCGGGGCCGTGGTTGGCGCACCAGGGGTGGTGGTCGATGTCTGGGCGTTGGCGGAGCCGTTCATCAGGCTGGCGCCGACCGCGCCTCCCGCGACGGCAGAGCCGGTGAGCGCCACGCCGATAACGATCTTGTGAATCCGATTCATGTGTTCCTTTGCGATGGGCCCCGTTGGGGCGGGACAACGACTCTGCGTCATCGGCCTGAGCGATCTTGGGGCTGAGGCTTGGGATTCGCTCCGACCTGCTCCGGATTTCTCAGAGTCAACCGCCAAGGTTTGATGGCACGAGAAGGGACTCGCCGGTGTGTTCGAAGTCGAGGACGGACCGGAAAGCGGAGCCCGCTTCGTCGTCCACCAGGCACAACGTCGGCGCGCTCGGAGGGATTCGAACCCCCAACCTTCTGATCCGTAGTCAGCAGTTGGGGGTTTACCCCCACTGACCACCATTGTCCGCCGATGCCCAGTGCGGCTCGCGACAAGGGAGTACCTCAGTTGAGGTCTTACCACTGGTGACCGCCAGAAACCAGCTTTGGCCGACCTTTGGTTCTCAAAGCGGTTCTCACGGCGAGAGCCGTCAAAAC
>DASZJL010000117.1:0-6856 GCA_035948135.1 Acidimicrobiales bacterium
AGCGCCGGTTTCGCCGCGCAGCGGCGAAGTGCGAACCCCGACGCCGCCGCAGGCGGCCCCCTCGTGAGCGAGCGAATCCCCGCGGTGGAGGGCTGGTTCTCCATGGACGAGGCAGACCCTCGGCTCATCGGCAACAGGTGCACGTCGTGCGGCACGGTGTTCTTTCCGAAGGCACAGATCGCGTGCCGGAACCCGTCCTGCGACGGGATGCAGTTCGAGGACGTCGAGCTGAGCAATCGGGGACGCGTCTGGTCGTACACGACCAACCACTACGCCCCGCCCGCCCCCTACGTCAGCCCCGATCCCTTCGAGCCCTACTCGGTGGCGGCGGTCGAACTGGCAGACGAGAAGCTGGTCGTCCTCGGGCAGGTCGAGGGCGGCAGCGACGGATTGCGCGTGGGCGCCGAGGTCGAGCTGGTGCTCTCGACGCTGTTCACCGACGGCGAGGGCGACCACGTCGTGTGGAAGTGGAAGGTCGTGGCGTGATGACGGGTCCAGTGGGCGAGGTGGCCGTCCTCGGCGTGGGCATGCACCCGTGGGGCAAGTGGGGCAAGAACTTCGTCGAATACGGCGTCGTGGCGGCCCGTGCTGCTCTGGCCGATGCCGGCGTCGACTGGACCGACATCCAGTTCGTGTCCGGTGCTGACACGGTGCGCAACGGGTATCCGGGGTACGTGGCCGGGGCCACGTTCGGCCAGGCGTTGGGGTGGCAGGGCGCCGAGGTCACGTCGGCGTACGCGGCGTGCGCGTCGGGCGCCACCGCGTTGGATGTCGCCCGCAACCGGATCCTGGCCGGGCTGTGCGATGTGGCGCTGGTCGTCGGCGCCGACACCACGCCCAAGGGGTTCCTGGCGCCGACCGGCGGCGACCGGCCCGACGATCCCGACTGGCTGCGTTTCCGGCTGCTGGGCGCGACCAACCCCACCTACTTCGCCTTCTATGCCCGCCGGCGCATGGAGGTGTTCGGGGCGACCGACGCCGACTTCGCCAAGGTCAAGGTGAAGAACGCTCGCCACGGTCTGTCGAACCCAAACGCCCGCTACCGCAAGGAGGTCACTGAGGAAGAGGTGCTGGCGTCGCCGATGGTGGCCGACCCACTGCGCCTGCTGGAGATCTGCGCCACGTCCGACGGCGCGGCTGCAGTGGTGCTGTCGAGCATGGACTTCGCTCGCCGGCATGCGAGCGGCGAGCCGGTGCGGGTCGCCGCGGTGTCGACCGCCACGCCGCGGTTCCCGAACACGGTCATCGAGATGCCGAACTTCGCCACCGACTCGGCGGCCGCGGTCGGCCCGCCTGAGCTCACGTTCCGCGACTCCATCGCCGCGACGGCATACGAACAGGCGGGCATCGGGCCCGACGACCTCGACGTGGCCGAGGTCTACGACCTGTCCGCCGCCCTCGAACTCGACTGGTACGAGAACATCGGCCTCTGCAAGCCCGGCGAGGCCGAGAAGCTGTTGCACGACGGCGACACCACCATCGGCGGCCGCGTCCCGGTGAACCCCAGCGGCGGTCTGTCGTGCTTCGGCGAGGCCGTGCCGGCCCAGGCCCTGGCCCAGGTCTGCGAACTGGTGTGGCAGCTGCGCGGCCAAGCCGGCGAGCGCCAAGTCGACGGCGCCCGGGTCGGCCTGACAGCCAACCAGGGCCTGTTCGGCCACGGCTCGAGCGTGATCGTCAAGCGATAGCGATGGCGATAGCGATAGCGAGGATGGCCGCGCCCCGACAACCTCTCCAAGTTCGTGAGATCGCTCCGTTTGGCGCGGTTTGCGCATGCGAAGTTCAGACTTGGAGAGGTTTTTGAACATGGACCTCACCTTCAACAGCCAGGAGGAGGCGTTTCGGGCTGAGGCGCGGGCGTGGCTTTCGGCGAACGTGCCGCACGATCTGCCGTCGGGGGATACGCGCGAGGGGTTCGCGTTGCACCTCGACTGGGAGCGCAAGCTGTTCGACGATCGGTGGGCCGCGGTGTCTTGGCCTCGGGAGTACGGCGGGCGCGAGGCCTCGCTCATCGAGTGGCTGATCTTCGAGGAGGAGTACTACCGGGCGGGTGGGCCCCAGCGGGTCACGCAGAACGGCATCTTTCTCTTGGCGCCGACCGTGTTCGAGTTCGGCACCACGGCCCAGAAGGACCACATCCTTCCGAGGATGGCGGCGGCTGAGGACCTCTGGTGCCAAGGTTGGTCAGAGCCCAACGCCGGCAGCGACCTGGCGGGCATCAAGTCGACGGCGCAGCGCGACGAAGGCGGCGCCGGCTGGCGCCTCACCGGCCAGAAGACGTGGACGACGCGCGGCGCCTTCTGCACCCACCTGTTCGGTCTCTTCCGCACCGACCCCGAGGCCGAGCGGCATCGCGGGATGAGCTACTTCCTCGTCCCCCTCGACGCCGAGGGCGTTACCGTGCGCGGCTTCGGCCGCCTCGACGGCGACGAGGGCTTCGCCGAGGTCTTCTTCGAGGATGTGTTCGTGCCCGACGCCGATGTCCTCGGCGAGGTCAACAAGGGCTGGAACGTGGCCATGGCCACGACGGGCTCGGAGCGCGGGCTCACGCTGCGGAGCCCGGGGCGGTTCATGGCGACGGCCGCTCGGCTGGTGGAGCTCTGCCAGTCGAGGGCCGTGGACGAGTCGTTGTCCGACGAGGTCGTGGCCTGTTGGATGGACGCCGAGGCGTACCGCTGGCAGACCTACGCCACCGTCGCCCGCCTCATGGACGGTGCCACGCCGGGTGCCGAGTCCAGCCTCACCAAGCTGTTCTGGTCCGAGCTCGACGTCCGTTTGCACGAGACGGCGCTGCGTCTGCTCGGACCGGACGCCGAGGTCGACGGTCCATGGATGAAGGGCTTCCAGTTCGCCCTGGCCGGCCCGATCTACGCGGGGACCAACGAGATCCAGCGCAACGTCGTGGGCGAGCGTGTGTTGGGGCTCCCGCGCGCATGAGATTCGCCTTCGACGCTGAGCAGCTCGCGTTCAGGGACGCGGCGCGCAACATGTTGGAGAAGGAGTGCCCGCCGTCGGCCGTGCGAGCCGCGTGGTCGAACGACACCGGCCGTGTCCCGGGGCTGTGGGGGCGGCTGGTGGCGATGGGGATGTTCGAGCTTGACGAGGTCGACAGCATCCTGGTGCTCGAGGAGACGGGGAGGGCGTGCGTGCCTGAGCCGGTCGTCGAGGCGTGGGCACTGGGGCGGACGGACGCCACGTTGGCGCTCGACTCCACGCCGTTCGCTCTCTACGCCGACACGGTCGACCTGATCGTCGTCCAGCGCGACGAGGACCTGGTGCGGGCCTCGTTGGGGGAGCGGCGTCCTTCGGTCGACGGCACCCGCCGGCTGTTCGAGGTGCACGACGCCGGCGACACGTCGGACCTCGACCTGGCAGCGGTATCCGAACGAGCGTCGTTGGCCGCTGGCGCGCAGCTGGTCGGACTGGCGCAGCAGATGCTCGACCTCAGCGTCGGTTACGTCAGCCAGCGCGAACAGTTCGGCAAACCCGTCGGCAGCTTCCAGGCCGTGAAGCACCATCTGGCCGACGTCGCCCTGCGCCTGGAGTTCGCCCGTCCGTGCGTGCACCGGGCCGCGTGGGTGCTGGCCAACGAGCCGGCCGAGACCCGGGTCGCGGTCTCGCTGGCCAAGGCGCAAGCGTCGGACGCGGCCCTGCTGGCGGCCCGCAAGGCGCTGCAGGTGCACGGCGCCATCGGCTACACCGTCGAGTACGACCTGCACATGTGGATGAAGCGGGCGTGGGCGCTGGCCGCGGCGTGGGGCGACGCGGCCTGGCACCGCAACCGCGTGAAGGACGCAATTCTGAAAGGAACCAGAGATGCCTGAGGCTTACATTGTCGACGCCGTGCGCACGCCGGTCGGCAAGCGCGGGGGAGGGCTGAGCCAGGTCCACCCCGCCGACCTTGGTGCGCACGCGTTGAAGGCGCTCGTCGACCGCACCGGCATCGACCCCGCCGTCGTGGAGGACGTGGTGTTCGGCTGTGTGGACGCCATCGGCCCTCAGGCGGGCGACATCGCCCGCACCTGCTGGCTGGCCGCCGGCTATCCCGAGGAGGTGCCGGGCACGACTGTCGACCGCCAGTGCGGCTCGTCCCAGCAGGCCGTGCACTTCGCGGCCCAGGCGGTGATGTCGGGGACGTCCGACGTCGTCGTCGCGGGTGGCGTGCAGAACATGTCGATGATCCCGATCGCCTCGGCCATGACCGTGGCCTCGGCGGTGGGCGTCACCGATCCCGATCCGTTCTCGGGCTCCAAGGGTTGGGTCGCCCGCTACGGCACCCAGGAGGTCAGCCAGTTCCGGGGCGCCGAGATGATCGCCGAGAAGTGGGGGATCACCCGCGAGGAGATGGAGCAGTTCGCGCTCGAGTCGCACACGCGTGCCGCGCAGGCGACCGACGAGGGCCGCTTCGAGCGCGAGATTGTGCCCTTGAACGACGTGACCGTCGACGAAGGTTTCCGGCGTGGGACGACGCTCGAGAAGATGGCCTCGCTGAAGCCGTTGCTGCCCGACGGCCGCTTGACGGCGGCGGTCAGCAGTCAGATCTCCGACGCGGCCGCGGCCATGCTCGTGGTGTCGGAGCGCGGCTTGAAGACACTGGGCCTGAAGCCGCGGGCGCGCATCCATCACCTCAGCGTGCGGGGCGCCGACCCCATCTACATGCTGACGGCCCCCATCCCAGCCACGGCCTACGCGCTCGAGAAGACCGGCATGTCCCTCGACGACATCGACCTGGTCGAGATCAACGAGGCGTTTGCCTCGGTCGTGCTGGCCTGGCAGAAGGAGACGGGCGCCGACCTGGCCAAGGTCAACGTCAACGGTGGCGCTATCGCCCTCGGTCACCCGTTGGGTGCGACCGGCGTCCGCCTCATGACCACGCTCCTCAACGAGCTGGAGCGCACCGGCGGCCGCTACGGCCTCCAGACGATGTGCGAGGGTGGCGGCCAAGCCAACGTCACGATTATCGAGCGCCTCTCCTAGGGTGGCAGGCATGCGGGGGGTGCTCTTCAACGGCAAGGTCCAGATCAGCGACAACGTCGAGGTCCGTGACCCGAGACCCAACGAGGTCACGGTCCGCATCGGTGCCGCCGGCCTGTGTCACAGCGACCTGAGCGTCGTGAACGGCACCATCGGCTTCCCGCCGCCCGTCGTGCTCGGCCACGAGGCGGCGGGGATCGTCGAGGAGGTCGGCGACCAGGTCACCACGCTCAAGCCCGGCGACCACGTGGTGTTCTCGACGCTGTCGAACTGCGGGCTGTGCCCGGAGTGTGAGTCGGGTCATCCGACGATGTGCCGCGTGAGCATCGGCAAGCTGAGCAAGCCGTTCACGGTCGACGGCGAGAAGGCCTTCGCCTTTGCCAACGTGTCGGCGTTCGTCGAGCGGACAGTCGTGCTCGAGCGCCAGGCGGTGAAGATCCCCGACGACGTGCCGCTCGAGTCGGCGGCGCTGGTTGGCTGCGCGGTGATGACCGGCGTGGGCGCCGTGCTGAACCGGGCCAAAGTGTCCTACGGCGAGAGCGTTGCCGTCTGGGGCATGGGCGGCATCGGTCTCAACGTCATCCAGGCCAGCGTCCTGGCCGGCGCAACGAAGGTCATCGCCATCGACACTTTGCCGTCCAAGGAGTCTGTCGCCCGCCAGTTCGGCGCCACCGAATTCATCGACGCGTCGCAGACTGACGTCGTCGAGGGCGTCAAGGCGCTGTCAGGCGGTGGTGTCGACTACGCCTTCGAGTGCGTCGGGCACCCGGCCGTGATCCGTCAGGCGATCGACAGCCTCGGCTGGGGCGGAAACGCCGTCATCCTCGGCGTGCCCAAGGCCGACGCCGAGGCGTCCTTCCTCGTGTCGGGGATGTACATGGACAAGGGCATCCTGGGCTGCCGGTACGGTTCGGCGCGGCCCCGCCACGACATTCCGATGGTGATCGACCTCTACAAGGCCGGTCGGCTGAAGCTCGACGAGCTGATCACCCGCACGTACGAGCTCGACCAGTTCGAGCAGGCGCTGGCGGATCTGGAAGCGGGCGAGCTCGCCCGCGGCGTCGTCATCCTCTAGGAGGCTCGCGACTATGGAGTTCGGCTACTTCGCGCAGGCGTTCGTGCCGCAGTTCATGTTGGACGAGGACCCCAACGCCGAACACATCCGGCTGATGGAGAACCTCGACTTCGCCGTCGAGTGCGACCGCAACGGCATCAAGTACGTGTGGTGCCCGGAGCACCACTTCCTCACCGAGTACTCGCACATGCCGGCGCCCGAAGTCTTCCTCTCGTTCGTCGCCGCCCGCACCGAGCAGATCCACATCGGCACGGCGATCACCAATACCACCCCGCCGGTGAACCATCCGGCGCGTGTCGTGGAGCGGGTCACGATGCTTGACCACCTCTCGGAGGGCCGCTTCGAGTTCGGTACCGGTCGGGGGTCGTCGACCACTGAAGTCTTTGGGTTCGGGATCGAGTCGCTCGACCTCACCAAGGACATGTGGGACGAGACCATCGTGCAGTTCCCGAAGATGTGGCGCGAGGGGATGTACGGCCCGTACGAAGGCACGTTCTTCTCCATGCCCCAGCGCAACATCCTCCCCAAGCCCTACACCAAGCCCCACCCGCCGATGTGGGTGGCGTGCGGTTCGCCGCCCACGTTCGCTAAAGCCGGCGCTATGGGCCTGGGCGCCTTCTGCTTCACCACCGGCGATCCCGCCTCGCTCGAGCCGCTGATCAAGGCTTACAAGGACGCCGTCGCCGACGCCACGCCGGTCGGCGACTACGTCAACGACAACATCCTGTGCGTCACGAGCGGGCTGTGTCTGGAGGACCGCGAGGAGGCGTTCGACATCGCCACCCGCATCAACCTGCACTACTACCAGTC
>DASZJL010000118.1:0-4653 GCA_035948135.1 Acidimicrobiales bacterium
CGGGGCAGCCGGGCAGGGCACGATGAACAACGTGCTGATCGGCGGAGACGGCTGGGTGTACTACGAGACGCTCGCGGGCGGGCAGGGCGGGCGGCCCGGCAAGGCGGGCATGAGTGCCGTCCACACGTCGATGACCAACACCAAGAACACGCCGATCGAGGCGTTCGAGCGCGCCTTCCCTATGCGCGTGCTGCGCTACCGAGTCCGTGCCGGAAGCGGCGGCGCCGGCCAGTTCCGCGGCGGCGACGGGCTCGAGCGCGACCTCGAGATGCTCGAGGACGCCACTGTCTCCCTCGTCACCGAGCGCCGGGCCAGCCGTCCGTGGGGCCTCGACGGTGGAGAGCCGGGCAAGACCGGCGAGAACTGGCTGCTGCGCGACGGGGACGAGGCGACCGCCGAGCCGGTGGGCGACAAGTGCACCGTTGAGTTGCGCGCCGGCGACGTCGTGCGCGTGCTGACGCCGGGAGGTGGCGGCTACGGAGTCGCGGCGCGTGGGTAGCGGCGGCGCAACAAGAGGAAGAACGCGACGCCGGCCACGACCGAAACTACAGCCCACGCCGGTCGCCACTTGCGAACGAAGGCCTGACCGCCGGCGGTGAACGCGACCACGCCCGGGTCAATGGCGGGCGCCGACCCTTGGAGCGGAACGTCGGAGGCAGGCGGCACGGGCAACGCCGCGGCCGTCGTCCGCGGTGCGGTCGACGGGTGCGCCGGAGCCGGCCGCGCCGGCTGAATCGCCAGCGGCGCGGGAGCACCGGTGTTTGGGGTTTGGGCGGCGACCGGGGCGGGCGCGGCCTGCACCGCGGCGGCGGCGTCGAGTTCCCCATGGCAGCCGGGCCCGCACGACATGGGTCGAGCGGTCGCCACGATCGTGCGCACGACCTCGTCGCGGCTGAGGCCTTCGGCGAGCAGCAGGGCGGCGACGCCCGACACGTGGGCGGCGGCGACCGACGCCCCGCCGCGGAACGCATACCGGTTCGTGGCGGTGGGCACCGCGGCGTCGAGCCATGTCGAGATGACGTCGTGGCTGTCGCCGAGGGCCGACCCGCCCGGCGCCACGACTCCCCACTTGGTCGCGGTCAAGACGTTGGAGTAGCTCGCCACGAGACCGCGCCAGTCGGTCGCACCGACGACCAATGCGTCGACGTTGGCGAAGTCCTCGCGGCCAGGGCCGAGGGCGTTGGGGTTGCCGGATGCGACGACCGGTACGGCGCCCGCGGCCCAGGCCTCCTCGATCGCCGCCGCGAAGGAGAGATCGGTCGGGGCGTTGGGACGGGGCGTGTCGCCGAGGCTGAGATTCACCACCTGGGCGCCATGGGCCACGACCCACCGGATCCCGGCCTCGACGTCGACGATCGAGCCCCCGTTGTTGGTCAGCACCCTCGCCACCACCAGGCGGGCGTCGGGCGCCACGCCGGCGATGCCGCGCCCGTTGTCCTTGGCCGCCGCCGCGATGCCCGCCATGTGGGTGCCGTGACCGGTGTCGTCCCCACCCGATCCTGCACACGCACCCGGGTTGCCGCCGGTGTTGATGCAGTCGGTCGCCGCCACGACCTTGCCGGCCAGGTCCTCTTGGCCGGCGTCGACCCCCGAGTCGACGATGCCGATCTTGATGCCGGCACCGGTCGAGCGCTGCCACGCCTGCGGCGCGCCGATCTGCTGCAGGTTCCACTGCGAAGGGAACAGCGGGTCCTGCGATGCCGTTGCCGGCTGCACGTTCATCAGGCCGGCGGCCGCGACTGCGAGGAGCAGGATCGACCCGCGCTGACACCACCGAACCCCAGCGCTCCGGCTGATCCCTTTCCCCAAGACAGCCATTGCGACCTATGTGTTGTGGCCGGCATCCGTTCGCTCGAACGCGACCGGTACGCGGACACTAGGGCTCCGAGCGGCGTTCCGCGCCGGAATTCTGCACCCGCGCGCGCCGGAGAGGGGCGTCGGGCGTCCGCGTCGAATTACAACAAATGCCGCGCACACGACGTTTTCGACTCGCGCTCACGGGAGTCGTCACCGTCGCGGCTCTGGCCGCCACGCTGCTCCCGGCGCGAGCCGCGTCGCCGCCACGCGTGATCGAGCTCCGGGTTCTCTCCGGGCGGGCCGACCTCGTCTCGGGAGGGAGCGCCCTCGTCCAGGTCATCCTCCCGACGGGAGCGCGGGCCCTGAAGGTGACGTCGCCCGCCGGCGACGTCACGTCGAACTTCGGCAATGGTCCCGACGGCAAGTTGGAGGGCGTCGTCGACAATCTCCGTCTCGGCCCCAACGTCATCAAGGCCACTGCCATTGGGGCGAAGGGCACACAGATCGTCCTCACCAACCATCCGATCGGTGGACCTGTGCTCGCGGGTCCCCAGATCCAGCCGTGGGCGTGCCAGGCGGGTGCCACTGACGCGCAGTGCGATACACCGCCGACCTTCGCGTACTCCTACCTCCCGGTCGGCACGGGCGGGGCCGGCTTCTCGGCGTCGGGCGTCGCGTCGGCCAACGCCCTGCAGCCCTACGACCCTGCGAAACCGCCGCCCTCGGCGCTCATCGCCAGCGCGACGACCGACACGGGTACGACGGTGCCGTTCATCGTGCGCACCGAGACCGGCTATCTGGATCGCGACCAGTACGCCGTGGCCACCCTTTACCAGCCGAACAAGCCGTGGACGCCCGTGCACCCCCAGCCGCAGTTCAACCGCAAGTTGGTCCTGACTCACGGCGCCAGTTGCGACACGACCTACGGGACCGGCACGGCGCCGTCGGTCTCCGACACGAAGCTCCTTTCCCACGGGTACGTGCTGGCGTCGCACGCACTCGACAACGCCGGGCACAACTGCAACCTGGCGACGCAGGCCGAGTCCCTGATCATGACCAAGGAGCACGTCGCCAAGTCCTACGGCGACCTCAAGTGGACGATCGGCACGGGCTGCTCGGGCGGCTCGCTCGTCCAGCAGCAGGTTGCCAACGCCTACCCGGGCGTGTACCAGGCGATCACGCCCCAGTGCAGCTTCACCGACGCCTGGTCGTCGGCGATGGAGTACGAGGACTACTACATGCTCCTCCAGTACTGGGAGCACCCGGACCGCTGGGACCCGGGAACGGTCTGGACGCCGCTGCAGATGTCTTCGGTCATCGACCACCCCAACATCGCCAACCCGATCACGTTCACCAACGTCATCCCCAACTCGGGGATGCCGTCGCGGTCGTGCCCCGACGTACCCCAGGCCCAGGTCTATGACCCGAAGACCAATCCGAGCGGCGTGAAATGCACGCTCCAGGACTACATGGTCAACGTCTTCGGAAAGCGCCCCGACGGCTTTGCCTACCGGCCGTTCGACACCGTGGGCATCCAGTTCGGGCTCGACGGGCTGCGGACAGGTGTGCTCTCGCCCGCCCAGTTCGTGGACCTGAACAGTCACATCGGCGGCCTCGATTACAACGGAGCGTTCACGCCGTCGCGCATCCCGGCCGACGCCGTGGGCCTGCAGCGGGCGTACACGACCGGCGCAGTCGACAGCGCCAACAACCTCGACCAGGTGGCGATCGTCGACCTGCGCGGGCCTGACCCGGGCGCATTCCACGACGTCTACCGGACCTACGCCATGCGCGACCGGCTGCTGCGGAACTTCGGGACCGCGGCCAACCAGGTCCTCTGGCGTGGTCAGGCGCCGCTCGTCGGCGACCAGTCATTCGCCGATGACGCCGTTTTGGCGGCCGACGGGTGGGTCGCCCGCTTCAGTGCCGACCGCCGCTCGGTGCCTCTCGCCCAGAAGATCCGCGAGGACAAGCCGGGGACTCTCGCCGACCGATGCACCGATGGGCTCGGCCACGACATCCCCTCCGAGGTCTGCGACGAAACCGTCGCCGCCTACGGCACGCCGCGGTTCGCGGCCGGCGAGCCCAAGACCGACGACGTGTTGAAGTGCCAGCTCAAGCCGCTCGTCCGGGCCGACTACTCGGTGACCTTCACCGACGCCCAGTGGGCGGCCCTGCAGAAGACGTTCCCGACCGGAGTGTGCAACTACGAGAAGCCAGGCGTGGCCCAGCAGGGTGCAACGCCGTGGCTGACCTACCAGGACCAGGCGGGGAGCGTGGTCTACGGCGGCCGGCCCCTCGGACCGGCGCCGGTTTCCTCGCCCGCTTAGGGACCGGCGACCGGCGCTACCGCTCCTGCTCAGTCGGTCGGATCAGGACCTCGTTCACCGCGACCCGGCGGGGCCGGGTGACGATGAAGGCGATGGCCTCGGCGATGTCATCGGCCTGCATGATCTCGGTGTCGGCGAACGCCGACCCCTGGCGTTCCCAGACCTCGGGTCGCACGTGCGTGGCGAGTTCGGTCCTGACCGCGCCGGGCTCGACCAGCGAGGCGCGTAGATGCCGGCGGGTGAACTCCTGGCGCAGCGACTCGGTGAAGGCGCCCACGCCCCACTTCGAGAGGTTGTAGACACCCGAACCGGCACGAGCGACGCGACCGGCGACCGAGCTGATGTTCACCAGGTCGGCGACCTGTCGGGGTGGCTGCTGGGCGGCGTCGAGCAGGTGGGGGAGGGCGGCGTGGGTGACGTAGAGGACTCCCATCACGTTGAGGGAGACCATGCGCTCCCACTCCTCCATCGGCGCGTCCTCGATGGGCCCGAGGAGCATGACCCCAGCGTTGTTGACGACCGTGTC
>DASZJL010000119.1:0-5421 GCA_035948135.1 Acidimicrobiales bacterium
CCACGGGTGCATGCCCACGCCGAGGACGGCCACCTCGCCCACGGGACCTGCCATCACGCCACGACCTTCCACTTCCACACGACGTGGTCGCCCTCGTCGTCGCTGAACAGTGTCGACAGCACCAGCTCGACCTCGGCGCCCACGCGCAATCCTTCGTTGCCGCCCTCGACCTGCCCGAGGACGACGAGCTTCTCGTCCGCCAGTTCGACCGCCGCCACCGAGTAGGGCTCGAAGGGATCGGGGCTGACGTACGGGGCGGGCGGCGCGTAGTGGTTGGTCGTGTACGACCAAACGCGGCCCCGATTGCTCAGCTCGACGTCCTCGAACTGCATCCCGTCACAGGACGGGTTCCGGCACGCGATCTGTGCCTTCGGAAAGAACACTGTGCCGCACGAGGTGCACCTGTTGCCGATGAGTCGAGGGTCTGCCTCGTCCATGGAGAACCAGCCCTCCACCGCGGGGATTCGCTCGCTCACGAGGGGGCCGCCTGCGGCGGCGTCGGGGTTCGCACTTCGCCGCTGCGCGGCGAAACCGGCGCTGTCACATTGGTTCGCTCGCTTCGCTTGCTCACACGCCCAACCTCTCCAACACCTCGCCGGCCTCCTTCATGATCCTCGAGATGAGCTCGGCCACCGTGGGGAGCTCGTCGATCAGCCCCACGACCTGGCCGCTGGCCATGACCCCGAGGTCGGGACGACCGTCGACCATGGCCTTCTTCAACAGCATCGGCGTGTTGGCCGCCATCACCACCTGGCTCCAGTTGAGCTCCTGGGCCTTCTTCATGGCCAGCCCCTCTTGCACGATCTCCCGCCACGGCTGACCGGACAGACGCTGGAAGCCGACGGCGTTCTTCAGAGCCCGCGGCAGCGCCGTGACCCGACCCGCCCGCTCGAGGTGCTCGACGAACGGTGTGCGCAGCACCCGGTGGGGCCAGCCGTCGACCTGGGTCGTCACCACCGTGTCGGTCACGGCCTTCGCCAGGTACACGTCCTTCACCGCTTGCGGTACCTCGGAATCCCGCGTCAAGAGGAAGCGCGTGCCCATGGCGATGCCCGCGGCGCCGTAGGCCAGCGCCGCCACCAGGCCCCGCCCGTCGAAGAAACCACCGGCCGCGATCACCGGGATGTCGACGGCATCGACGACCTGTGGCAGTAACAGCGTCGTCGGGACCGACCCCGTGTGTCCGCCCCCTTCGCCGCCCTGTACGAGCACGGCATCGACGCCCCACTCGGCGACCTTCTCGGCGTGGCGGCGCGCGCCGATGGACGGGATCACGACCACACCGCCGTCCTTCAGCCGCTGCACCAGCTCGCGCCGCGGCGCCATCGCGAACGACGCCACCCGCACCCCCTCCTTCACCAGAAGGTCGCAGCGGTCGACGATGTCGGGCTGGTCGGCCCGGAGGTTCACGCCGAAGGGCCGGTCAGTACGGTCACGCAGTTCCTTCAGCGCCCCCCGGAGCTCGTCCATGTCCATGACCGCGGCAGCCAGGATGCCGAGCCCGCCTGCATTGGCGGTGGCTGCGGTGAGCTCGGGGCCGGACACCCACCCCATGCCGGTCTGCACGATGGGGTACTCGACGCCGGCCAGCGCGCACAGCGGCGTTCGCAACGCCTCCTTCACGACCTCACCTCGGCATCGCGCATGCCCTGCGGGTCGATGACCTCGCGGATGAGGCGCAGCTCCTCGTCAGTTGGCAGCCGCGACTCGGCCACGTCGCCGTCGACGGCCAGCGGGAACCCGGTCGCGCCCTGCACGTCGTCGAGAGAGACGCCGGGATGCAGCGACCGCACCCGCATGGCATGGTCGGGCGTCTCGAAGTCGAAGACGCCGAGGTTCGAGACGACGACGCGGATCTCGTGCACGGCGGCGCTCGCCGGCACCCGGTCGTAGCCCACGCCCGACACGAAGTCGACCTTCTCGACGAACGCTCGCGGCGAATGGTTCGGCACCCAGTAGCTCGTCGTGTGGTTGACGGTGTTGCCGGGTGCGCCCCGCACACCGAGGAGCATGGCCTTGGGCTTCTGCCACGGGCCGATGCAGGCGATGTTCTGGTTGCCGAAGCGGTCGACCTGGGTGGCGCCCATCATCACGTGGCGCCGGCCCCACCACAGCAGGTCGAACATCTTCCCGAACGGCAGCCACCCCTCGACAACCCTCGGATAGTCCGCGCCAACACCCACGGGCAACGGCTCAGCGGTCATCAACGCGTCGCCGTCGGTGAGGACAAGGTCGGGCGAGAACGTCAGCGCCGCCAGCCGGGCCCCGATAGTGGGAACCGTGCCGATGGGGCTGGCGACGATCTCGCCATCGCCCCGCCACGCCTCGGCGCACGCCACCGCGCACACCTCGGCACGCGTGACGCCGTTGCCGGTCAAGCCATCTCCAACCACTTGGGCCCGAACTCCTCCCACGGCGTCGTGGCGTACTCCTTCTGGAGTGCCTCGTCGCGGGCGTAGTCCGGCGCGCACGACGTGAACCGGGCCCCGCCCGGCGCCTCGATGACGCCGTGCGTCATCATGCGGTTGATCTTCAGCGTCTGCTCCGACCCCTCCTTGAGCAGGTCGGCCGTGTCCACGATGCGTTCGCACGACATGAACGCCTGCGTCGCCGCCATACAGAACAAGTCGTCGAAGAACCAGTCGGGGCCGAGGTACTGGCCGTTGCCCCGGGCGTCGGCGCGGTTGGCGTGAATCAGGGCCACGTCCAGCGGAAGCGCCGGCATCGCGACCAGCTCCTCGGACTCGTCGTAGGGCGAGCGCACGGTCTTCAAGCCCGGGTTCACCTCCATCACCGACGAGCCGAGGCCGGCCCGGCACGGCAGGAACGACACGCGCATCGCCGCCGCCCGCAGCCCCCACTGGAGCATGCCTTCGTCGATCTCCATGGCCTCGATGGTGCCGCTCTGTCGGGCCGCTCGGAAGTGGGGCTCCAACGGGATCGAATCCAGCGAGACGAACCCGTACACGACCTTGCGCACCTTGCCCGCCGCGCACAGCATGCCGACGTCGGGCCCGCCGTAGGAGACGAGCGTGAGATCGCGTACCGGTGATCGGAGGATCTCGCGAATGATCGTCATCGGCTTGCGCCGGGATCCCCAGCCGCCGATACCGATGGTCATCCCGTCTCGCAGTTCGGCGACGACCTCGGCCTCGGTCGTTCTCTTGTCAGCCATCGGACTTCTGCACGAAGGCGTCCCGCGCCCGGTCGCCCTCCCCCGCCAGGTTGAGCTCGAAGGTGAAGCCCTGCTCGAACCGGTAGCTGCGCTTCACGTCGACGGGGTCGATCCCGTTCAACGACTCCTTGGCCGCCCGGATCACCGCCGGACTCTTCTCGGCGATGGACCGGGCGACGTCCAGCGCCGTCTCCCGCAAGCGATCCCGCTCGACCACCTTCAGCACCGACCCGTACTGCAGCAGCTCCGGCGCCGACACCGTCTCGGCCAGGTAGACCATCGCCCGCATCCGGTGCTGAGGCACGAGCCGCGCCAGATGCGTCGCCGCCCCGAGGGCGCCCCGGTCGACTTCGGGCAACCCGAAGGTGGCGTCGTCGGATGCCACGATGATGTCGGCGTTGCCGACCAAGCCGATTCCGCCGCCGAGACAAAAGCCGTGCACGGCGGCGATCACCGGGACCGCACACTCGTACACGGCGGCGAACGCCGCGTAGCACCCGCGGTTGGCGCCGACCAGGGCGTCGAACCCCTCGGTCGCCTGCATCTCCTTGATGTCGACTCCGGCGTTGAAGCCACGGCCTTCGGCCCGCAAGACCACCACGTGCACAGCCGAGTCGTCGCCCAGACGCCGGACCGTGTCGGCCAGCTCGAACCAGCCGGCCACCGGCAACGCGTTCACCGGCGGATAGTCGACGACGACCTCGGCGATCCCCTCGTCGACGGTGTGCGAAATTGCCAATGAAAACGCCTTCTGACGACCTGTTAGATTTCTCGGCCACCGTAGTCCGAGAGGCTTTCATTTGCCGCACCCATTGGACTTCTCCGGCAAGGCAGTAATCGTCACCGGCGGCTGCCGCGGCATCGGCCGCGGCATCGCCGAGCGCTTCCTCCAAGCAGGCGCCGACGTCGTCATCTGCTGCCGCCACCAACCCGAGACGCGGCCAGAAGCTGACGGCCGTGAAGCGGTGTTCGTCACCGCTGACGTCCGCGATCCCGACGAGTGCGAGCGCGTCGTCGACGTCGCGGTCGAGCGCTTCGGCCGCCTCGACGTCGTCGTCAACAACGCCGGTGGAGCGCCGCCCGCGGAGGCGGCCACCGCGTCGCCGCGCTTCTCTGAGGCCGTCGTCCGGCTCAACCTCCTCGGCCCGCTCCACATGGCCCAGCACGCCAACGCCGTGATGCAGAAGCAGCCCGACGGTGGCGCCATCATCAACATCGGCAGCATCAGCGGCATGCGCCCGTCGCCGGGCGCCTCCGCCTACGGCGCGGCCAAGGCCGGGCTCATCAACCTCACCCAGACCCTGGCGATGGAGTGGGCGCCCAAGGTGCGCGTCAACTCCGTCACGCCCGGCCTCGTGCGCACCGAGGACGCCGAGGCGCACTACGGCGACGAGCAGGCCCAGCGGGCCGTGGCCGCCACCGTGCCCGTCGGGCGGATGGCCAACCCGACCGAGATCGCCGATGCCTGCCTCTTCCTGGCGTCGGACCTGTCGGGGTTCACCACCGGCGCCAACCTCGTCCTCCACGGCGGGGGCGAGCGCCCGCCGTATCTCGACGCCGTCGACCGCGGCTAGCCGGCGCTAGCCAATCCGTCGAATGGGAGATTGTGAACGACTGCCCGTTTTTGGGCACTTCGTACAGGACTAGTCACTTTGAGTCATAGCCAAACTGCCCGCGTGGGCCATGGGCAAAAACCACGGCTCTGCCCAAAATGGCGAAGTGCCCTCCGCTCCGCCGGCGACCAGTCGGCAACGTCCCGAGGAGATCCTCGCCCAGACGCTGAGCGCAGCGCCCCACCCCGAAGCCACCGAAGGATGGTCGGAGCGGGGACGGCGCATCTTCCTCATCGCCATGGCCGCCGCGGGCGTCGTCCTGGTCGTGGCCGGCCTCCTCGTCACCAAGCAGCTGGCCCCCGGACCGGGGAATCCCACCCCGCTGGAGAGCGGTCCCGGCAACGGCCTCGCCAGCCAGCTTCTGCATAACGAGCAGCCGGCCCCGCCGGCGCCGTCAACCATCAACATCCCGCTTCCGACGACGCCGACGACGCGGCCGCAGAAGGAAGCCTCGCAGGCGGCCAAGCTGCTGCCGGCGCCGGCCAACACGGCCCCGTCGCAGCAGACCCAGTCAACTGCGCCGACGCCCACGACGGCGCCACCGCCGCCACGGTCGCCGTCGACCACCCTGCCGTGCGGGCTCCTCGGTCAGAGCCTGCAGCAGGCCCAGATCCTCCCCTGCGGAGCGGCGAC
>DASZJL010000120.1:0-14872 GCA_035948135.1 Acidimicrobiales bacterium
CATCGAGGACGACACCCACGTGTGGTTCCAGATCTACGGGGCCAACCTCAACCTCGATGCCGACGGCAACGTCGAGAGCGTGGTCGACGGGGCGCTCGCCCTCGCCGGCTATTACGCCCTGTGTGAGGCCGAGGGCCTCCCACGACCGAACGTCCTCGTCGACTAGCACGATGACGACGTCACCCACGATCGCCCGGACGGGCGAGCCCGAGGTCGGTGCCGCACCGACCGCGCGCCCTTCAATCCTCGAACCTCTCTCCCGCTGGCGACACGCGCTGGCCCCGTTCCCCCGGGCCGGGCTGTTCTACGCCCGGTCGTGGGACAACTGGCTGCGGCACCGCGGCGACGGCGGCGTCCCCACCGTCTTCCCCACGCCGATGCTGATGGGCCACGCCTTCGCCGACGAGGCGGTGATCGCCGGCTTCCGCGTCATGAAGGCGCCGAGCCCGGCGTCGTCGGTCGGTCGGGCGGAGGCCGAGGCCCAGTCGGCCCTCGAGTTCTATGGCGAGCGCGGCTTCCTCGCCGACCCGGCGTCGTTCCACCCGTCACCCCCGCCCGTCGAGCGGCCCACGGCCAGGCCCGACCGCACCCGCAAGCTGCGTTATGAGCGCCTCTCCTTCGGCAGTCTGTACGAGCCCTTCGACGGCGAGCCCGGACGGGAACGGTGGCTCTCCTACGCCGCCAACCGGCGGGCCCGGGCGTGGGTGCTGCGTCACACCGGCGCGCCGCGGCCGTGGCTCGTGTGCGTGCACGGCACGTCGATGGGCAAGCCCAGCCTGGACCTGGCCCTGTTCCGGGCCCGTTGGCTCCACGAGGACCTCGGCCTCAACCTCGTCTTCCCGGTGCTGCCGCTGCACGGGCCGCGGGGCGACGGCCTGCCGCCGCACGCATCGTTCCCCGGTGAGGACGTCATGGACAACGTGCACGGCATCGCCCAGTCGGTTTGGGACGTCCGCCGTGTGGTGCGGTGGGCGGGGTCGCAGGGCGACGCCCCCGTCGGCATCACCGGCGTGTCGCTGGGCGGGTTCGTCACCGCCATCGTGGCCGGGCTCGAGCCCGGTCTGGCGTGCGCCGTCCTGGGCGTGCCGGCCGTCGACCTCATCGACCTCATCGATCACCACTCCACCCGGGGGCGCGACCCGCAGTACCTGCACATGCTCGACATGGCCCGTCAGGTCGGCGTCGTCGTGTCTCCGCTCTCGTTCCCGCCGCTGGTGGCGCCCGATCGGCGCTTCATCTACGCCGGCCTGGCCGACCGCCTAGCCCATCCGCGGCATCAGGTGGGACGTCTGTGGGAGCAGTGGGGCAGGCCGGAGGTGCTCTGGTACAAGGGCGGCCACGTGGCCTTCGCCCGAACGAAGGCCGTCGGCCGGTTCCTGCGCAGCGCACTCTCGTCGTCGGGGCTGACCTCCCCGGCACCCTGACGCCGTGGCGCCGGCCGACCAGGAGCGCATCGTCGGCGCGGCGCGGGCGCTGATCGAGGCCGGCGGGGTTGAGGCGCTCAGCATGCGCAAGCTGGCGGCCGAGGTCGGCGTCGCGCCCACGGCGATCTACTGGCACGTCGGCAGCCGCGACGACCTGCTGAACGCCGTGTTGGATTCGATGATCGCCGACCTCCCTCCGATTGCGGCCCGGGGTTCGGTGCCGCGGGCGCGGCTGACGTCCGTGGCGCGCTCGATCCGGGACCAGGTCCGGGCGACCACGCCGACCCAACAGCTGGCGGCCGAGCTCGGGCGTACGGCCGAGCTCTCGTTCCCCGGTCAGGTGGCGCTGACCCGGGAGATGCAGGCCGCGGGTGTGGACGGTTCCGACGCCGCCCAGGCCGTCCGGGCCGTCCTCTTCCTCGTCGGCGGATTCATCCTGCTCGAGGACAACTTCGCCCACCGCCAGCCCGGCAGCCGCACCACCCAGGACCTGTGGAAAGGACTGGACGCCGACGACATCGACCCCGCGCTGCGCAAGGCCATGGCCCGGCCGGCCAACACTGACGCCCTGTTCGACTACGCCGTCGACCGCCTACTGGCCTCGATCCTCGGGCCTATGTAACACTGTTCCAGAGATCCCATTCTGAGGGTGGAAACACCCCCTGTGGTGTGGGTTTTCACCCTCAGAATGCAAAGAGCAAGGGGGCCGGACATGTCGATCCGCTACGGGGCACGACCGCCGGAGGAGCGGCGCAACCGCGAGGTGGAGGCGGTGCAGCGGCAGATCTGGACCCGCGCCGTGACCGTCGTCTTTGAGACCGACCCGGCCGCGATCGAGGCGGTGCTGCCTCCGCCGCTGGAGCCGTCGGACGTGGCGACGGCGCGGCTGCGCATCGCCACCGTCGACATGGGCACCGGGCTCAAGCCGTTCGGGGCCGGCTGGTTCGGCGTGCGCGGCCGGCACGGCTCGACCGAGGGCGAGTACGCCCTGTTCATGCCGATGACCACCGAGCAGGCCACGATCGGTGGGCGGGAGACGTTCGGCGAGCCGAAGAAGATCGCCGACGTCACCCTGCAACTCGACGGCGACCGAGTGTCGGCGTGGATCGAGCGCATGGGATTCCGGGTGGCCGAGATCGCCGGTCAGCTGGGCGAGGAGCGTCCCGGCTACGAGAAGGACAAGGTCGACTTCTACTTCAAGCTCAATCCCAACCCCGACGGCGTCGGCCTCGACGGCGACCCGCCGATGGTCTACTGCCATCGCCACGAGTCGGCTCGGGCGGTGCGCCGTATCGACGGCGAGCTCAAGCTCATGGAGTCACCGCTCGATCCGGTGGCCGACTTCCCGGTCCAGCGCGTTATCTCGATGGAGTACGCCGAGATCGCCGGCACCCAGCGGGGCGAGATCGTGGGCACGGTCCCCGCCACCGACCTCCTGCCCTACGTCCACCAGCGCTACGACGACCTCTCGGTCTTGGGAGCCAGCAAATGAGCGAGCGTTACTGCATCGTCTCGGCTGACGGGCACGCCGGGCTTCCGGCCGAGGATTACCGGCCCTACCTGGATGCCAAGTTCTCCGGCGCCTTCGACGACTACCTGGCCGAACGCCACACCCGTCGCGACGCGGCCTTGAAGATGAACTACGACTACATCATGGGCTGGGAGACCGAGAACGCCGAGGGTCTCAAGGGCGCCTACGACGCGGCCGTCCGCAACAAGGAGCTGGACGCGGACGGCGTGGCCGCCGAGGTCATCTTCGCCGACGCCGACGCCATCACCGGCATGGCGTCGCCGCCGTTCGGCGCCGGTCTCTCGGCCGGCGAGATCGACGACCCCGACCTCGCCTTTGCCGGCGCCCGGGCCCACAACCGCTTCCTCGTCGACCTGTGCTCGGACAGCCCCGAGCGCCGGGCGGGCATCGCCCTCGTGCCGATCTGCCACGGCCCCGAGCGCGCGGTCGAGGAGGTCGAATGGGTCGCGCAGCACCCGGGCATCCGGGGCGTGATGGTGCCCACCATGTGGCACGACCGGCCGCCCTACCACGACCGTGTCTACGACCCGGTGTGGGCGGCCTGCCAGGCCCACGGCCTCCCCGTGCACACCCACTCGGGCGAGGCGCCCCAGGCCGAGTACGGCGACCACATCGGCATCTACCTGGCCGAGGTCGTGTGGTGGGCGGTGCGGCCGGGCTGGCACATGCTCTTCGGCGGCGTGTTCGAGCGCTACCCCGACCTGAAGTTCGTCGTCACTGAGGCGGCCGCGTACTGGGCCGCCGACATGATGTGGAAGTGGGACCAGTACATGGGCGGCGGCCACACCACCAAGAAGATGGCCGCCCTGCTCGAGGGTCGCATCTCCAAGCTGCCGTCGGACTACTTCGGCTCCAACCTCTTCATCGGGGCGTCCACCATGTCGAAGGAGGAGATCCGTCGCCGCCACATCATCGGCTGCGACGTGATGATGTGGGGCACCGACTATCCCCATCCCGAAGGCACGTGGCCCCACACCGTCGAACGGCTGCAGTCGTCGTTCAACGACGTGCCCGTCGAGGACACCCGCAAGCTCCTCGGCGAAACGGCCGCCGGCGTCTACAACTTCGATCTCGACGTCCTGCGCCCCATCGCGGACCGAGTGGGGCCGACGCCCGAAGACCTGGGCCAGGACCCGACGCTGCGCACCGACCCCGACGAGGTCGCCAACGCCCGCTGGTGGAAGAAGGAGTACGGGATCACCGCCTAAAACCTCTCCAAGTCTTGATTTGGGCGCCCCGAACGGGAAGGAACGGAGCGATCTCGCGGACTTGGAGAGGTTCGGCGGTTAGTTCCCGCGTCTGGGTACGTCTTAGCAATATGGAAGCGAAGAACCTCGGAGAGCTCTACCAGCTGCCGATCATGGATTGGGCGGCGATCGAAGCCCGCCTCGAGCAGGACATCACCATGGCGCCCGACACCGGCGGTCCCAACCGCCACTCGTGCTGGCTGGCGACGATCAACCCCGACGGCAGTCCCCACGTCAACGGCATCGGCGCCCAGTGGGTCGACGGCGCGTGGTGGTTCGAGACCGGGGAGAACTCGCGCAAGGCCCGCAACGTGGCCCGCGATCCGCGGTGCACCATCAGCGTCGCCGTCCACGAGTTCGACCTTGTCGTCGACGGCACCGCCGAGAAGATCACCGATCCGGCGACCGTCGCGAAGATGGCCGAGGTGTGGGCCGCCGGGGGCTGGCCGTGCCGCGTCGACGACAGCGGCACGGCCCTGACAGCCGAGTTCAGCGCCCCGTCGGCCGGTCCGCCGCCGTGGCACGTCTACCGCGTCACGCCCCACCGAGCCACCGCCCTGGGCACGGTGATGCCGGGCGGTGCCACCCAGTGGACGTTCTGACTGTCCTCGGATCTTCTACCCCGGCACCTGCTCGCCGAAGGCTTCGCAGTCCGGGTTCTCGCAGACGAAGTTCGTGTCGATCACGTTCGACGGGTCGGCGGGGAGGGCCGTGACGCCGCAGAACGGGCAGATCGGGGCCCGTCCGGTGCCGGCATCGCCCGCGTCGCCCCAGTCGGTCACCAGCTTCTGAGCACCTGGGCCTTGTCGAAGGCGTTGCAGGTGGAGTTGGCGGGGTACTCGTCGACCGGCAATGGCGTCGCCACCGCTCCGACCGTCGGGCCGATCTTGTCGCCGAGGGGCCGCAGCTCGCCGAGGTCGAAGCCGTAGAAGGCGGCGGCGTTGGTCTCGACCATCTTCCGCACCTCGACGGGGTCGACGTCGGCGAACGCCACCCGCAGCGCCTCGGTCGTGAACGGGTAGCTGCCCTCGGAGTGGGGATAGTCCGCGCCCCACATGAGGTGGTCGACGCCGACGTCGTAGCGCAGCGGCGACTCGCTCGGACGCAGGAAGCTGGCGCCGACCCAGAAGTTGCGGTGGAAGTACTCGGTGGGCGTCATCGACAGGCCCTTGGCCACGGCCCCGAAGAACTTGGCCTCGGCCGCCTCCGGCAGGGTCATCCGCCGGTAGAACCAGTCGAGGGTCTCGAGGCCCCGGGGCAGCCAGGCGACCCCCTGCTCGGTGAGCACCACCCGCAGATTGGGATGGCGCTCGAGCACGCCCGAGAAGATCAGGTGCCACACCGACCGATGGGAGAACCACGGCAGCTCGATGAGGAGCATGGCCCGAGCCGCGAGATGCTCGCCGTAGTCGGGTGAGCCGCTGCCGCCGTGGATGTGCACGGCGATGTCGAGCTCCTCGCACAGGTCCCACAGGGGCTCGTAGTGGTCCTCCCAGAGCGGCGGCACCACCGAGTCGGGCGGGATGTTCGGCAGCAGCAGCCCGGCCAGGATCTTCATGTTGTCCTTGGCCCAGCGGATCTCGGCCAGGGCGTCGTCCATGCGGTTGACGAAGACCTGCACACACGCGGCCCGGCGGCCGGGCGCCGCCGCGCAGAAGTCGGCCATCCAGCGGTTGTGGGCCTGCAGACCCGCCCAGCGCCGGTCGTAAACATCCTCGTTCGGGGGGAGGGCCACGAGCCCGCTCTCCTCGAAGAACGGCGGCACCGTGTTGGGGAACAGCACCTCGGCCACGATGCCGTCGGACTCGGTCTCGGCCAGGCGCCGCTCGTTGTCGAAGTTGCGGTACTTGGTGGGCTCCAGGAGATCGGCGAAGGGATTGACGTAGGTCTTCTCCCACGCGTCGAACTCGTCGTGCCACTGGGGCGCCAGATACTGACGGTAGGCGTCGAAGTCGCCGCCGGCGTGGCCGTCGGCCGAGATGATCGTGTAGCGCTCGCTGCTGGTCATCGTGGTCATCGCGGTCACAGTCTCACGGTCACAGTCTCGCGGCCGACGGGAGGCTTCCCTTGGCGATGGCGTCGGCCCGTGCCCGGAGAAGGTCGGCCGCCTCCTCCAGCCCGTGGGAGATCACGAACTTGCCGTCCTTGACGCCTTGAACGGCGAAGCGGCCGAGCTCGGTGAGATCGACGGTGTCGGTGGACATGCCGGCCGCCGCCAGCTGCTGCTTGAACTCCTCGAACGTCGTGCCCGGCGCCGGGGCCCGCTCCTTCTGCCGGGCCAGCTCGGCCGGCCGGTTGCGCTGCGCGGTCCAGAGGCCGGTCTCGAGCAGGCCTCCCGACGGATAGAAGATTGCGGCCCGCACGTCGCCGCCGGTCGCAACCAGTTGGTGGGCCAGCGATTCGGTGAAGCAGCTCACTGACGCCTTGCTCGACGCGTACACCGAGGCCCACGGCACGGGTGCGATCCCGCCGTCCTGGGACGAGGTGTTGACGACCACACCGGGCTCACCCGACTCGAGCATTCGGGGGACGAACGCCAGCACGCCATGGGCCACACCGAAGACGTTGACGCTGTAGCACCAGCGCCAGTCGTTGGACTCCTGCTCCCAGGGCTTGCCGCCCCCACCGGACGTCACGCCCGCGTTGTTGAACAGCAGGTGGCAGGCGCCCTCGGTGTCGTAGACCGACTGGGCGAGTGCGTCGACCGAGTTGAAGTCCGAGACGTCGGTGACGACGCCCCGCACCTGGCCCCGTTCAGCCAGCTCGCCGACCGCCTTGTCGAGCACCGGCTCCTCGACGTCGGCAATCACGACACGAGCGCCCTCCTCGAGCAGGGCCTCGACGATCCCCCGGCCGATGCCGCCGGCGCCACCGGTCACCACCGCCACCCTGCCGTTCAGGTCCTGCACGCCGCCCCCTTCTGTAACGGTGTTCTAGACCCTACTTCCGTCACCCGAACTTGAACACCCGGTACCAGGCATCCAGCACGCTCTCGTCGCCGAGGCGCTCGACCTCGCCGATCGGCGGGCGGTCGTACAGGAGCAACTCGAGGTCGGAGACGGCGCCCCGCAGCGCGAGGTCGCCCTTGGCGTGCTCTCGGCGCACGTCGAGCCCGTCGGGGTTCATGGCGACCAGCCACTCGTTGCCCTCGGCGCTGTGCAGGTGGAGGGTCTGACCGTCGCCCCGGCCCGATTTCGGCCAGGCGTCGACCATGACGAAGATCTCCTCGATGCCGTCGGCGGCCAGCGCGGAGTCGATCGCCTGCGGCTTGCCGATCGCCGTCTGGGCGTCGAAGCGGTGGACGGCGGTCTCGTGGGCCATACGGCGGGCGACGAAGCCCGCCGAGTGATCGTTGGGATTCCACGTATAGACCTCGGTGTCGGCGTTGGCCGCCTTCAGCTCGTTGATGAGGAGGCCCGCCACTTGCACGACCCACAGGCCGGCGGCCGGTCCCGGCTCGTCGTCGAACTGCGGCTTCGGCCGGCCGGTGCCGTCGGCCAGGACATGGCTCCAGAACCCGAGCACGCCGCCCACATGCTTGGCCAGGTCTCGAACGGTCCAGTCGGGACAGGTCGGGACCTGCGCGTCAGCCTCGGCGCGCATCAACGCCCTCGTGAAGGCACTGGTCTCCCGCTCGACGGCCTCGATATGGGTGGCGTAATCCACCCGGAGTGTCTACCTCAGGGCGCGAGGACGATGGTCTGGATCTCGCAGTACTCCTCGAGACCCTCGGGGCCGAGCTCGCGGCCGATGCCGGAGGACTTGAAGCCGCCGAAGGGGTTCTTCAGGTCCATCAGCATCCCGGAGTTGATGGCGTAGGTACCGGTGCGCACCTTCTTCGCCACCTCGACACCCCGAGCGGGGTCGGCCGTCCAGACCGTTCCCGACAGGCCGTAGTCGGAGTCGTTGGCGATCTTCACCGCGTCGTTCTCGTCGCCGTAGGGGATGACCGCCACTACCGGGCCGAAGATCTCCTCGCGGGCGATCTTCATGTCGTTGCGCACATCGGCGAACACAGTCGGCTCGACATACCAGCCCCTGGGCTGGTCGGCCGGCCGGCCGCCGCCGACGACGACGCGGGCACCCTCGTCCTTGCCCGACTTGAGGTAGCCCTCGACACGATCGCGCTGACGCTCGGCGACGAGCGGGCCGACGAAGGTCTCGGGATCGGACGGGTCGCCCACCTTCTGCTTCCTCACTTCATCAGCCAGCGCGTCCACGACCTCGGCGTACCGGGACTGCGGCGCCAGGATCCGGGTCTGAGCGGCGCACGCCTGGCCGTTGTTCATCATCGCCGCGCCCAGCAAATTGGGCATGGTCTTCTCGAGGTCGGCGTCGTCGAGAATGACGGCCGCCGACTTGCCACCGAGTTCGAGGGTGCAGCGCTTGAGCTGCTCGCCGCAGATGGCACCCACCTTGCGGCCGGCCACCGTCGAACCGGTGAACGACACCTTGTCGACGCCCGGGTGGCGTACGAGGTACTCGCCCACCTCGCGGCCCGCGGCCACGATGTTGACGACGCCCTTGGGCAGGCCGATCGACTCCAGGACCTCGGCGAGCAGGTAGCAGTCCAGGGGCGTCTCGGGCGCGGGCTTGATGACCATCGTCGACCCCGACGCCAGGCACGCGCCCAGCTTCATGGCGATGATGTACTGCGGCACGTTCCACGGGATGATGCCGGCCGCGACGCCGACGGGCGCCCTGCGCACGAGCACCGGACCCATCACGCCGGCGCGCTCGTCCTCGAACGGGAACGACTCGCACAGCTCGGCGAAGCCGTCGAGGACCATCGTGGACGCGAACACCTGACCCATCAGCGAGAACGACGCCGGTGATCCCATCTCGGTGGTGATGGTGTCGGCGAACTCCTGCGACCGGGCCTGGATGCCCTGCGAGAGGGCCCGAATCATTGCCGCCCGCTCGGCCGGCGTGGTCTGCGGCCACGGCCCCTCGTCGAACGCCTTGCGGGCCGCCTCGACGGCGCGATCGACGTCGCCCTCGGCCGCCTCGGGCACGACACCGACGACCTCCTCGGTCGCCGGGCTGATCACCTCGATCGTCTTGCCGCTAACCGGCGTCACCCACTCGCCACCGATGTACAGGACGTCGCGCTTCTCCACCCAAGCCTCCAGTGCGTTTCTGAAACCTGTTCCAGTCTAGAACCGGGCCGCGTTCTGCAACTCTCGGGGTGGTGGCAAGGTGGGCATGTGGGCACCGATGCGGCCGGGATCGTGGGGCATTTGGCCCATCCGGACCGCCGGCGGGTGCTGGCGGCGCTGATTCTCGGCGCGTCGACGGCCGACGACGTGAAGCGGGCGACCGGCTTGGGCACGCGCCCGGTGATGACGTCGTTGACGCGGCTCGTCGACAGCGAGCTCGTGCTCCACGACGAGGATGGCCGCTATTGGCTGGTCGAGGAAGCGTTCCGACAGGCGGTCATCGACGCCCAGGCTGCACCGCCTGCGGACGAGCACGCCGGCGTCTCGGCCGACACCGCTCGCGTGCTCCGCGCCTTTGTTCGAGACGGCCGGCTGGTGTCGATCCCCGCCCCGCGCGCCAAGCGCCTCGTCGTCCTCGACCTCATCGTCCAGGACTTCGAGCCGGGACGGCGCTACCCCGAACGCAAGGTCAACGCCATGCTCCGTAAGTGGCACGACGACACCGCCGCCCTCCGCCGCTACCTCGTCGACGAAGGCCTGCTCGATCGCGAGGCGGGCGAGTACTGGCGCAGCGGCGGGTCCTTCGACATCTGAGGTTTGTGGAGATTTACAGGCCCATAGGGGTGGCAAAGCTCCAAAATTGCGGCACGAACTACGGGGCGACAGAGCCCCAGTCTGCGAAGCCGCTGGGGTCGTGGCGGCCGAAGGTGCCGTGCTCGAACATGCCCCAGCCTTCGGCGCCGTTGCAGGTGGCGCGGGCGACGTGGTCGATCACACCGAACGGGGTGCGGGCCACGATGTCGGGGTCGGTGAGGTCGTAGACCTTGCCCTCGGCGAAGTTCTCGCCGTTCCACCGGCCGTGGCCCCAGTCGGGGTCGCCGCCGTAGCCGGCGCCCACGTGAAGCGGGACGAAGCCGAGGGTGTCGACCTCGAGGGTGAGGGGCTTGCCGCCTCGTTCGGTGAGGTGGATGGTGGCGTGCTCGGGATGGCGCGTGCCGGAGCGGTAGCGGATGTGGACCTCGGGCCAGCCCAGCTGCTCCCGGCGTCCGTCGGCCCACACGCGCGTGGCGTCGTTCAGGATTCGGAAGCCGTCGGGCTGTTCCTGGACGATGACGATGATCGAGTAGTCGTCGAAGCGCATCGGCACGTACAGCCACCAGAAGCCGTCGATGGTTGCCGCCTTGCCCGGGGGCTCGGCCTCGCCGACCGGCCTGATGCCCCACGAACGGTCGCGGGTGCCGAGCCAGACGCTGGGATCGACAGGGAGGGTCTCGCCGCCGACCCGCAACTCCCCGCTCCACGAGCCGACCTGGGCGAACCGGGAGGCGTCGATGATCGCCCGCACGCCGTCGGAACGCATGACGTGGCCCTGCTCCTGCACCGCGGGAAACGAGCCCTCCCACGTGAGGTCGAAGCCGATGCCGTGCTCGTCGCCGTCGCAGACCAGCCGCAGCTTTTGGAGCGGCTCGAGGACCTCGATTCGGTACGGGCCGACGCGCTGGTCGAGCCGGTCGTCGTCGAGGGCGTCGGAGAAGTGCACCGCGTACTGCCGGTCGCCGCGGCGAACGGTGGCGTACGCGTCCTTCACGCCGAGGTTGGGGTAGACGCCATAGCCGGTGATCAGGAAGACGTCACCGGTGCGGTCGTGGGCGTTGAGGTAGCTGCGGTCGTAGAAGTTGCGGTCGCTGGTGCCGACGTACTGCAGCGACAGCGGCACCTGGTGGATCGGGAACTCGTCGAGGGGGACCGGCATCGTTCGCTCTCAGCTCCAGTAGGTGCCCTCGAGCATGCGCTCGAGGGACTCTCGGTTGCGGATGAAGTCGTCGACGTTGGTTGGCATCTGTTCCTCACCGAAGTGCACGGCGCGAAGACCGGTGCGCACGAAGACGATGCCCCACTGCACGGCTGCGTAGGCCATGTAGAAATCGAGATCGCGGGGCGTGTGCCCCGTGAGCGCCTCGTAGGTCGACGCCACGTCGTCCCGGCGCATGAAGTGAGGCATCCCCGGCAGCTCGAAGATGCGAGCGAGGTCCTCGAACACGGCGTGGGCGTAGATCATCCAGGCCAGGTCGAGCTCGCGGGGACCCAGGGCGGCCATCTCCCAGTCGAGAACGGCGCACGGCCGGAAGTCGCGGTACATGACGTTGCCGATGCGGGAGTCGCCCCACGCCACGACGGTCGGCCCTTCGTCGTCGGGCCAGTGCTCGTCCAGCCACCGGAAGCCGCTCTCGATCAACTCGGAACGGTGGCCGTCGCGCGCGTAGTCGTACCAAGCCTGGGTATGGCTCACTCGCCGGCCGAGCGGCGAATCGCCCTCGTCGTCGTCGTGGGCCAGGAACGAGAAGCGCTCCTCAGCGTTCTCGATGCCGTGCAGCCCGGCCAGTACCTCGACGCTGGAGTCCTGCAGGGTGCGCTGCTGCTCGGCGGTGGCGTCGAACAGCCAGTTGTCGCCGAACGAGTAGGGCATGACGTCGGGGGGCACCAAACCGTCGACCCGTTCCATGACGAACAGCGGGACGCCGGTCGTCGTCCCCGCCGCGTCGCACCACCACACCTCGGGCACCGGCACCGAGGAGAGCTCACCGACGAGGCGGATGACGTCGAACTGGCGCTGCAGGTCGTACTCGGGGAAGACGGGAACGTCGGCGGGGTCGGGCGCCACCCGTGCCACCAACCGCTCCTCGCGAGCGTGGCCGCCGTCGGTCCACGCTGCCGTGAGCAACACCGTCTCGCTGGACATGCCGGTGGCCGAGCCCGCGGCGTCGAGCTCGGGAATCGTCGGCGACGCGCCCGCAGGGAGCATCTCCGCGAACCACGCCTCGAGCCGCGACCGAAGCTGTTTCGGGTCACGGCTGGAGCGCTGCATGTCGGTGATCTGCGGCGGCCCCACCGTGTCCCCCATCAGCGGGTCAGGATAGGGGTCCTGTGACGACTCCGCCCGACCCCTTCGCCCCCGCCACCCTCGGCCCGGTCACGCTGCGCAACCGGATCGTCAAAGCAGCCACCTTCGAGGGTGCGACTCGCGAGCACGTGGTCAGCGACGCGCTCATCGAGTTCCACCGGCGGGTGGCGGCCGGCGGCGTGGGGATGACCACGGTCGCCTACTGCGCAGTGTCCCCGGAAGGGTGCGGCACACCCAACGAGATCATCCTCACCGACGCGGCCGTGCCCGGGTTGCGGCGCCTGGCGGACGTCGTGCACGGCGAGGGCGCGGCCGTCGCCGCCCAGATCGGCCACGCGGGCGCTGTCGCCGCGGCCACCGGTCACCGGGGGCTCTCGCCGTCGCCGATCTTCAGCCCGCTGGCCATGAAGCGGACGCGAGCGGTCACTGCTGACGACATCGCCCGCATCACTGACGACTTCGCCCGGGCAGCCCGCGTGGTGGCCGACGGTGGCTTCGACGCCGTCGAGGTCCACCTCGGCCACGGGTACCTGCCGAGTGAGTTCCTCAGCCCGAAGATCAACCGCCGCACGGATCAGTGGGGCGGCTCCTTGGAGAACCGGGCCCGCTTCCCGCGCCAGATCGTGCGGGCCGTCCGCGACGCCGTGGGCGACACGCTCGCGGTCACCGCCAAGCTCAACATGGCCGACGGCGTCCCGGGCGGGCTGTGGGTCGACGAGAGCGTCGAGGTCGCCCGCATGCTCGAGGCCGACGGCTGCCTCGACGCCATCGAGCTCACCGGTGGGAGCTCGCTGCAGAACCCCATGTACCTGTTCCGCGGCGACGCGCCCATCCACGAGATGGCCGACACCATGCCCGGCGTGATCGGCGTCGGCTTCCGGCTGTTCGGCAAGCGCTTCCTACCCGAGTACCCCTTCGAGGAGGCCTACTTCCTGCCGTATGCCCGTCAGTTCCGAGAGGCGCTGACGATGCCGCTCATCCTCCTGGGCGGCATCAACCGTCTCGACACGATCCACCGCGCGATGCAGGAAGGCTTCGAATTCGTCGCCATGGGCCGCGCCCTGCTGCGCGAGCCCGACCTCATCAACAAGCTGCAGTCCGGCGCCTCAGTCGAAGGCCTCTGCATCCACTGCAACAAGTGCATGCCCACGATCTACAAGGGCACCCACTGCGTCCTGGTCGAGTAGCTCGACCATTTGGCGGTCGTGGAGGGCGTATAGCGATGTCCAGGACCGCCAAGTGGAGAGTCAGGCGTCGGCGAGCTCCCGATTGAGGCGCTCGGTGACCTCGATGTACTCCTCGACCATCTCGTAGATGACTTCCTTGGCCGTGCGCACCTTGTTCATACGGCTGACGATCTGGCCGACGGGCATGCCGAGAAGCTCGCGGTTGCCAGCCGCGGTGATGCGACGGGTGGCGTATGACCAGAGGATGAACTGCAGCGGCATCGGCAGCGGCTTGGGGGCGTCGGGTGACTCCCACGCCTCGGTCCACGCCGTGCGCAGCTGACGGGCGGGCTTCCCCGTCATCGACCGCGAGCGGACCGTGTCGGTGGACGTGGCGGCCAGCAGCTTCTCCATGATCGGTGGCGTCATGTCGGACTCGGCGACTGTCAGCCACACCGACCCCGTCCACACACCGTCAGCGCCGAGGGCCATCGCCGCTGCCATCTGCCGGCCGCTGCCGATGCCGCCGGCCGCGAGCACCGGGGTCGGGGCGATGGCGTCGACGACGTCGGGGACGAGCACCATGCTCGCCACCTCGCCCGTGTGGCCGCCGGCCTCGTACCCCTGGGCGATGATCAGGTCGACGCCGGTCTGCACGTCGCGGATGGCCTGCTCCTTCCGGCCGATGAGCGCCGCCACCTTGACGTCCTGGGCGTGGGCCCGCTCGATGGCCTCGGGCGGCGGCGGCCCCAACGCAGACGCGAGCAGCTTGATCGGATGCGCGAGCGCGATGTCGATGAGCGGGGCCCCGGTGAGCTCGGTCCAGCCGAGCACGCCCTGGTCGAGGGGATTTCCTCCGTTGCCGCTTCCGGTATCAGGCTCGTCGGGCACGCCATGGTCGGCGAGGATCTTGTGTACGAAGTCCCAGTGCTCGTCGGTGATCAGGCCGTGCAGCGTCTCGGCCAGCGACTTCTCGTCGGAGAGGCCCATCTCGCGGTCGGCGCTCTTGACGGGGATGACGACGTCGACGCCATAGGGCTTGCCGTCAACGTGCTCGTCGATCCACTTCAGCTCGAGCTCGAGCTGCTCCGGTGAGAACGCGAGGGCGCCGAGCACGCCCATTCCCCCGGCGCGGCTGACCGCCGCGGCGACGTCGCGGCAATGCGTAAAAGCGAAGATCGGGAACTCGATACCGAACATTTCGCACAGCCGGTTCTGCATTATCTGACGCCCTTTCAGAAGCCCGGTTTCAACCTACCTCGCGGCGTCGTTGGCGCTCCTCCATGCTTGCTTCAACCGCTCCCACGCGTCGCTCTTGTCGACGGCCCACCGTTGGTGGGCAGCGGTCAGCTGACGTTGGGCGGTTTCCAGATCGTGGACGCGTGCGCCCGGCGTCGACAGGGCGCGGCTGACGGCATCGGACGCGACCTGGTCGGCGATGGC
>DASZJL010000121.1:0-25387 GCA_035948135.1 Acidimicrobiales bacterium
CCCTTCGACGTCGTCACCCAGCCCGAGGGCGAAGGCGATCTCCGTGGCAGACGGAAGGAGAGAGACGATCCTCAATCAAGCTCGCGCTCGGTCACGCTCACCGATTGCATCTTGTCGCCGACCTGGATCGACTGGGCGACGTCCATGCCGTCGATGACGTAGCCGAACAGGTTGTAGAGCTTCTGGAGCTTCGGGCGGCAGTCGTCGATGCAGATGAAGAATTGCGAGCCATTGGTGTCCGGGCCGGCGTTCGCCATTGCGACGGCGCCGAGCGTGTACTCGCCCTTCACCGGCTCGTCGGCGAAGCGGTAGCCGGGCCCACCGCGGCCCGATCCCTCGGGGTCGCCGCCCTGAATGACGAACTCGGGCACCACGCGGTGGAAAACGAGGCCGTCGTAGTAGCCGTCGCGCGCCAGCGACACGAAGTTGTTCACCGTGTTGGGCGCGAGCCGTGGGTCGAGCTCCATCACGATCGGTCCGCGGTCGGTTTCGATCGTCACCTGAAAGATCTTGTCGGTGTCGATCTGCATGGGAGGAGGTTGGGCCACGGGGTCATCCTGCCACGGGCCGGTAGGGAAGCAGGACGGGTGGGCCGCTGGCACGGGTGACGGCGAGGTCGTCGCAGTGGCCACCGTCTCGCGTATCGGCGCGCAGTCCGACCGCGCCCTCGATGCGGCCGAGCTCCACCGCCGCCACCGACTTGGTCGGCGTCGCCCAGCCGTCGAAGCGAAAGACCTCGCCGGTCGACGGGCGCAGGAGAGCGACCGCGACTTGCCCGCAGGTCCAACGTCCAAGTGCGACCTGGTCGCCCGGTGCGCCCACGCGCATCCGAGTCGAGCCCGCGGTCAGCTCGCCGTCGATGAAGGACACCGCCTCGTCGCAGCCGTCACCGTCGAGATCGGCGTGCAATCCCGGAGCGACCGCCGGACAACGAGGAGCTCCCGCGGCCGGAGGCGGCGGCTCGGTAGGTGCACTCGCGCCGCGGTTGTGGACAGCAGAGGCGCCGAGGAAGGCGCAGGCCACGGCGATGGCCACGGCGCCGAGGACAGGTGGGCGCGGCAGCCGGTGGCCGGGCGCGCCGTCCCCTCGCCCCTGAGCCCGCTGCCGCCACGCGCCGAGCGCCGACGAATCCGACATAGCAGTAGATTAACGTAGGTAAGCCTAGGAATAAAAGGGGCATTCACCGGGCTTCACGGCATCTCATGCCATCCCACTGATTGTGAGGGGGCGTGCTTATTATCTCGCTATGCCCACCGTCGATATCCAGTGGATGAGCACCGGCGACGCGGCACGCAGGCTCGGGGTCACCGTTCGCACCCTGTACCGGCTGATCGACGAGGGCGAGCTCCCGGCCTACAAGTTCGGCCGGGTCATCCGGCTCCAGCAGAACGAGGTCGACGACTTCATCGCCCACTCCCGGATCGAGCCGGGCAAGCTGCAGCACCTGTACCCCGACGCTCGCCGCGAGCTGTCGGAAGCCGAGCACAGCCTCGGCTAGCGCCCTTCGGGCGAGGCGCGCTCTTCCTATTGGTTCGCTCGCTCTGCTCGCTCACTAGCGTTCCCGGCGTGACGAAGAGCGACTGCCTGTTCTGCAAGATCGTCGCTGGTGAGGTGCCCTCCGACGAGGTGGCCTCCACCGAGGGCACATACGCCTTCCGTGACATCAACCCGGGTGCTCCCGTGCACGTGCTGGTCGTGCCGCGGCGCCACATCGAGTCGGCCGCGACGGTGACCCCCGACGACGCCGCGACCCTGGCAGAGGTCATCACCACCGCCCAGGAGGTCGCGCGTCAGGAGGGCATCGCCGAGAGCGGCTACCGGCTCGTCTTCAACGTCGGCGACGATGCCCTCAACTCCGTCCCCCACCTGCACCTCCACGTCCTCGGCGGCAAGCGCCTGGGCTGGCCTCCGGGCTGACGGAATCCCTCATCGTGGGCGCGCCCCCGGCAGGTACGCTGACGTAGAACCCCGTGTCCCAGACCCAGGTCAAGATCCAGCCCGAGAACCACCTCATGGTGGGGCTCCTCGGGCAGCGTGACGAGCTGCTTCGGCTCATCGAGGCGTCCTTCGACGCCAAGCCGTTCGTCCGCGGCAACGAGATCACCATTGAGGGTCCGGACGCAGCCCGCGTCGGCACGCTGATCAACGAGCTCGTGCTGTTGCTCGAGCAGGGCCACGTTCTCGACAGCGTCAACGTCGGCCGCACCATCGACATGGTCAAGGCGGACGAGCGGCCGTCCGAGGTCCTCACCTCCGAGGTCCTGCGCTCGGCCCGCGGACGCGCCGTCCGTCCCAAGACCAGCGGCCAGAAGCGCTACGCCGACGCCATCCGCGACAACGTCGTCACCTTCGTCATCGGCCCCGCCGGCACCGGCAAGTCGTATCTGGCAGTTGCCCTTGGCGTGCAGGCCCTGCAGGACAAACAGGTCAGCCGCATCATCCTCACCCGTCCCGCGGTCGAGGCCGGCGAGCGACTGGGATTCCTGCCCGGCGACCTCATGGCCAAGGTCGATCCCTATCTCCGTCCTCTCTACGACGCCCTGTACGACATGCTCGAGCTCGAGGGCGCCCAGCGCCTGCTCGAGCGGGGCACGATCGAGGTGGCACCCCTCGCGTACATGCGCGGAAGAACGTTGAACGACAGCTTCATCATCCTCGATGAGGCCCAGAACACGACTCCCGAGCAGATGAAGATGTTCCTCACCCGGATCGGGTTCGGCTCCAAGGCCGTCGTGACCGGCGACGTGACTCAGATCGACGTGCCCGGCGGGCGCAGCGGGCTGGTCGGGCTCGACAAGGTGCTGAGCGGTATCGACGGCTTGGACTTCGTGCACCTGAACGCACGCGACGTCGTCCGGCACAAGATCGTGCAGGACATCGTCACCGCCTACGAGAAGGCCGGCGGCGGATCCTGACATGGCGATCGACGTGTTCGCGGCGGACGAGCAGAAGGACGAGCCCGTCGAGACGATGCGGTGGGTGAGGCTGGCCAAGGACGTGTTGGATGCCGAGGGCGTAAAAGGCGACGTCGAGCTCTCGATGCTGTTCGTCGACGAGCAGGCCATCGCCGACCTCAACGAACGTTTTCTCGGCGACGACGGCCCCACCGACGTGCTGGCCTTCCCGATGGACGAGCATCTCAGCGAGGGCGGCCGGTCCCCCGATTCCGGAGGCTCTGGACCGGGCGTCAACCCCGAGCCCACCACCGAAGCGCCGACCATGTTGGGTGACGTCGTGCTGTGCCCGGCCGTCGCTCGGCGCAACGCCGAGGGTGCGTCGCGCACCTACGAGGACGAGATGGCGCTCCTCGTGGTGCACGGCATCCTCCACCTGCTCGGGATGGACCACGCCGACGCCCAGGAGGCAACGGCCATGCAGCGGCGCGAGCGCGAACTGCTCGGCCGCTTCCACAAACAATGAGCGAGCACCGAAGCGCAGCGGAGGAGCGCAGCTCCCATAAGCAAGGCACACTGTGCTCAGAGGAGCCGCCGAAGGCGGCCCGATGAACACCACGGACTGGGTCTACGTGGTGGCGATCATCGTCCTGATCGGCTTCACCGGCTTCCTGGCGCTGTCGGAGACGGCCCTCACCCGGATGAACCGGGTGAAGGCGCTGTCCCTCGAGGACGAGGGAAAGCGGGCGGCGTCCACGCTCGTCCGCCTCACCGAGCACCCTGAGCGCTGGCTGAACCCGGTCCTGCTCGTGCTGCTGACGTGCCAGCTGGTCACCGCGACCTTGGTCGGCTTTCTCGCCGACCGCTTCGGACCCTGGGGCGTGGTGATCGCCACCGCGTTCGAGGTGTGCGTGATCTTCGTCGTGGCCGAGGCCGCGCCCAAGACGTGGGCGGTCCAGCACGGCGAGCGGGCCGCCCTGCTCGCGGCCCGGCCGGTCGCCGCGCTCGTGCGCTTCTGGCCCCTACGGGTGCTGTCCCGCGGCCTCATCGGTTTGGCCAACGTCATCATCCCCGGCAAGGGCCTGAAGGAGGGCCCGTTCGTGTCGGAGGAGGAGCTGCTCGCCATGGCCGACGTGGCCGAGCAGGAAGACGTGATCGAGCGCGAGGAGCGCGCCCTGATCCACTCGATCATCGAGTTCGGCGATACCGTCGTCCGCGAAGTGATGGTGCCACGCCCCGACATGGTGACAGTCGTCGCCGGGACGAGCGTGCGGGACGTGCTCGAGATTGCAATGGCCGCCGGCTACAGCCGGATCCCCGCCTACGAGCAGAACATCGACGACATCGTCGGCATCGTGTACGTGAAGGACTTGTTCCGGGCCAAAGACGATGCCGCCGACCGACCCGTGCGCGAGCTCATGCGGTTGCCGCACTTCGTCCCCGAGAGCAAGCGCGTGTCCGAGCTCATGCGGGAGATGCAGGCCGAGAAGTTCCACATGGCGATCGTGGTGGACGAGTACGGCGGCACCGCCGGGTTGGTGACGCTGGAGGACCTCATCGAGGAGCTGGTGGGGGAGATCGTCGACGAGTACGACGTCGAGGAGCCCAACATCGAGCCGCTGCCCGGCGGCGACGTGCGCGTGAACGGCCGCATGCCCATCGACGAGGTCAACGAGTTGACCCACGCCAACTTCCCCGAAGGCGACTGGGACACGGTGGCGGGGCTGTTCTTCAACCTCCTCGGGCACGTGCCGACCGAGGGTGAGTCGGTCGACTTCAACGGCCACCGCTTGCGGGCCGAAAAGGTCCAGGGCCGGCGCATCGGCCGGGTCCGTATCTCCCGGCTGGCGTCCGCGGAAACACAGCGGCGCGACCGGGAGTAGGCGGATGCGGTCGGGGTTCGCCACGCTCGTCGGGCGACCCAACGTCGGCAAGTCCACGCTGCTGAACCGCATCCTCGGCACCAAGGTCACGATCGTGTCCGACAAGCCGCAGACCACGCGGACGCAGGTCCGGGGCGTGCTCACCCGTCCCGACGCTCAGGTCGTGTTCGTCGACACCCCCGGGATACACAAGCCGCGCACACTGTTGGGCGAGCGCCTGAACGACACCGCCGCGTCCGCCCTGGGCGACGTCGACGTCGTGTGCCTGGTGCTCGACGCCACGGGGCCGCTCGGACCTGGGGACCGCTTCATCGCTTCGCGGCTGCCGAAGGACGCGCTCGTGGTGGTGAACAAGGTCGACGCCGCTTCGCGAGCCGATGTTCTCGCTCAGCTCGAGCGGGCCGGCGAGCTCGAGTTCGCCGAGTACTTCCCCGTGTCGGCCCGCACGGGCGCCGGAGTCGACGACCTGGTGGACGCGGTCATCGCCCGTCTTCCCGAGGGGCCGCTGTACTACCCCGACGACATGGTCACCGACGTGCCCGAGGCTTTCTGGGTGGCGGAGCTCGTCCGTGAGCAGCTGCTGGCCGTCGCCCGGGAGGAGCTGCCGCACTCGCTGGCCTGCCGCGTTACCGAGTGGGAGTGGCCGCGCATCCGCTGCGAGATCCTCGTCGAGCGCGAGTCACAGAAAGGCATCGTCATCGGCAAGGGCGGCGAGGTCCTCAAGAACGTAGGCATCGCCGTGCGTCAGCAGCTGCCCGAGGGTGCGTACCTTGAACTGTTCGTCAAGGTGGACAAGGACTGGCAGCGTCGCCCCAAGGCTCTGGACCGTCTCGGCTACTAGCGGTTGCCCTCATCGCGCTGGCCGCATGCAGCGGCGGTTCCGCCGCGCGCGCCGAGCCCCCCATCCCTTTGAACGCGGTGCAGGTAAGGGGAACGCACAACAGCTATCAACCGCCGCTTCCACCGCTGGAGCGCCAGTTGGACGAGGGCATCCGCCAGCTCGAGATCGACGTGTGGGCCCAACCAGACGGGCGCTTGGCGGTGTATCACTCAGCCGCGGACCGGCGCTCGACGTGTCCGACGCTCGACATCTGTCTTGCGCCCGTGCGGTCGTGGCTCGAGGAGCACCCGAAGGCCGTACCGGTGTACCTGATCGTCGAGGACAAAGAAGGGCCCCCGGCTGCCGTCGATGCGGCTGTCCAGGCCGCGCTCCCCGGCCGGCTGCTCGTCCGTCCTAACGAAGCGGTGGACGGTCGTTGGCCAACGCTCGCGACCACGCGGGGCCGTGCCATTCCGGTCCTCATCGGCACTGAGACGCCAACCGCGGCGATGTTCGTCTACGCCAGCAGCGGGCCTCTCGCGGCAATCACCAGTCGCCCGGATCCAATAGCGCAGGCCGCGGACATCGCCGCCTTCTTGAAAGCGGGTCTCGTCGTGCGCACCCAGGCCGACGGCGACGACCTCCTCATCGACCAGCATCGTCGAGCCGCTGCGGTGGACAGCGGTGCGCAGATCGTGAGCGCCCGCGACGACGGCTTCCTGCTGCCGGGCGGTGCATCCGTGCGGTGCGACCCGCTCGTACCGTCGCCCTGTCGGGAGGGCGACCTCGAGCCAAGACCGACGACGCCGACGACGACGACGGTCGGCAGCTCATAGGCGGGCTTCGACCAGCGACTCCAGGAACCGTTCGACCTCGGGTCGTTCCTTGGTCCTCCGCATCGGCGGGAGGGCCTGGATGAGCTCCCAGCGGTAGCCGGCTGTCGCCAGCCGGGAGTCGAGGACCGCGACCACGCCACGGTCGGCCGTCGACCGGATGAGGCGACCGGCGCCCTGGGCCAAAAGGCTGGCGGCGCGGGGCAGGTCGACGGTGCGGAACGCCGCCGCCCCGGCCCGGTCGCGGCGGGCCTGCATCAGCGGCTCGTCGGGCCGTGAGAACGGCAGCTTGTCGATCACGAGGAGGGAGAGGGCGGCCCCGGGCACGTCGACGCCCTGCCAGAAGCCCATGGTGGCGAACAGGCACGACGTCTCGTCGGTGGAGAACGCCGTCAGCAGGGCGGGCTTCGGCAGCTCGTCCTGGGTCAGCACCCGATAGGGGACCGTCGGCGCTACGGCCTCAGCCGCGGCCCGCATGGCACGCCAGCTGGTGAAGAGGGCAAGGGTGCGACCGCCCGCCGCCTTGATGAGCGCCCACAGCTCCTCGTGCATGGCCGCCTCGTACTCCGGCTTTCGAGGATCGGGCAGATGGGTCGCGCAGTAGAGGAGCGATTGGTTCTCGTAGTCGAACGGGCTGTCGACCGAGAGCTGTCGATTGGTGGCGGGCAGACCCAGCCGCGCCGGCAAGTTCGACGGGACGGTGGCGCTGGTGAGGACGGCCGTGGGGACGTTCTCCCAGAGGCGCTCGGCGAACAGGTGCGCCACGTCGATGGGCGCCAAGCGGAGCGTGGGCGGCCCACCGCTCTCTATCCACACGACAGCGCCTTCGTTGGCCGACTGCACGGCTGCGACGTCCTCGATGAGCGTCGTCGCCGCCTTGAGCACGCGCGTGCGCTTGTTCTCGTCGTTCTCGGCCTCACGCGCCGCGGCTTGGGCGGCGCGGGCCGCTTCTCCGGCCGCGTTCAACGGCCGCTCGAGCTCGGCGGCCGAGACGCGCCTTCCCCGGTACGCATCAAGGGCATCCGCCAGCCGCGCCCCGGCCGCCTCAACGGCGTCGGCCGCCTCGGCCGCGTTGGCGCGGATGCTGCGGCCCAGTGCCGTGAACCGGCCCTCGGTGAGCTCAATGCCGAACGCCGACGCGGCGATGTCTTCGAGGGCGTGAGCCTCGTCGAAGACGACGGCCTCGTGTTCGGGAAGCAGCCACCCGCCGACGGCCAGGTGGGTGGCGTAGAGGTGGGTGTTCACGACGATGACGTCGGCCGCAGCCGCTCGCTGGTGGGCACCCTCGGCGAAGCACGACTCGCCCTGCGGGCACTTGACGGCACCCGGGCACTCGCGCGCGCTGACGCTCAGCTGGGCCCAAGCCCGGGCGCGGGGCTCGAAGTCGAGCTCGGCCCGGTCGCCGGTCTTGCTCGTCTTCGCCCACTTCAGCAGGCGCAGGAGCTCCTGGCCGAAGGCACCGTGCTCGTCCTCCCGCACGTCGTCGAGCACTAACTGCTCGTCGCCGCTGCCGATCTCGACGGCTCGCTGCAGACACAGGTAGTTGGCCCGGCCTTTGACCACCGCGAACTCGAACCGCTTTCCCAGGTGCTCCTGCAGGAAGGGAAGGTCCTTGTTCGCCAGTTGGTCCTGCAGGGCCTTGGTGGCGGTGGCGACCACGGTCGTCTTCCCCGACAGGATGGCCGGCACGAGATAGGCCAGGCCCTTGCCTGTGCCCGTGCCCGCCTGGACCACCAGCTGCCCGCCGTCGCCGAACACTGACTCCACCGCTTCGGCCATCTCCAATTGGCCGCGCCGGGCCTCGCCACCACCCGGGAGGGCGGCCACCACCCGCTCGAGCGCCTCCGCCACACCCATAGGGCGACCGTAGCCCCGGGCTGTGACACCGACGGGGACGCCGCCACCACACCTCTCCAAGTTCGCGAGAACGCTCCGTTTCCGCCCGTTCGAGCGGCGCTCGGAGCGACTTGGAGAGGTTTCCTCTCGAGGCTTACTCGGGCCAGGGGCGGCGGCGCATGCGTTTGATCTCGCCTCGCTTGCGCTTGGAGTCGACTCGGCGCCGGCGGGCAGAGACGGTGGGCGACGTGGGGCGACGCTCGCGGTCCACCCTGAGGGCTTCGGCCAGGCGGGAGCGGAGGCGGTCGAGGGCCAGTTCACGGTTTCTGAGCTGGGAGCGCTCGTCGGAGGCGACGACCCGTACGGCCGGACCCAGGCGCTCGAGCAGCCGGGCCCGCTGGCGGGGACCCAACGACGGCGAATTCTCGATGTCGAAGCGCACCTCGGCCCGGGTGTTGGCCGTGTTGGCGTGCTGGCCGCCGGGGCCGCCGGAGGCGGTGAAGCGCCACTCGAGCTCGTCCAAGGGGATGCGGCAGGTTCGCGAAACCCGCAGCTCAGGAGGCACAACCGAAAGCTACTGCTACGATCGCGGCGTGCTCCGGCTCTTCGGAGCGCACTCTCGGCCACTCCGAAGTGAACGTTCTGCATGCCCGACAAAGCCACCACGATCAGCGAGTACAAGGTCCACGACACCGACACCGGGTCGCCGGAGGTGCAGGTCGCGCTGTTGACCCAGCGCATCAACCAGCTCACCGACCACCTGAAGGTCCACAAGAAGGACCACCACAGTCGGCGCGGACTCCTGATGCTCGTCGGTCGTCGTCGCCGGCTGCTCAACTACGTCCGCGACAATGACGTGGAGCGCTACCGGGCGCTGATCGCCCGCCTCGGCCTGCGCCGCTGACAATCGAATCCAACTAAGCGCGGCATCGCCAGCTGCCAGTCGCCGAATACCCGGGGTGAGACCGGGGTGTCCGACAACTGACAACTGGCCGGCCGCCACTCTGCAGAGGAGTGCACATGGCGGAAGCCATTTCCGTGTCGGGCCCCATCTCGGGCACCGACAAGACGCTGTCGTTCGAAACCGGCAAGCTCGCCCCCCAGTCGCAAGGCGCGGTCGTCGGCCGCATCGGCGACACCATGGCCCTCGTCACCGCCAACGCTTCACACGGCGTGCGCGAGGGCATCGACTTCTTCCCCCTCACCGTCGACATCGAGGAGCGGGCGTACGCGGCCGGCAAGATCCCCGGCTCGTTCTTCCGGCGTGAGGGCCGACCGACCGATCAGGCCATCTTGACCTGTCGCCTGATCGACCGTCCGCTGCGCCCGTCGTTCGCGGACGGGTACCGCAACGAGACCCAGGTCGTCGGCACGATCCTCGCCGCCGACCAGGAGAACCCCCACGACGTCATTGCCATCAACGCCGCGTCCGCGGCCCTGATGCTTTCCGGCATCCCCTTCGAAGGTCCGATCGGCGCCGTCCGCATCGCGTGGACCACCGAAGGCAGTTGGGTCCCGCACCCCACCTATCAGACCGGCGACGAGTCCACCTTCGAGCTCGTCGTCGCCGGCCGTGAGGTCGACGGTGACATCGCGATCATGATGGTGGAGGCGGGCGGTACCGAGGACGCCTGGAAGTTCTACGAGGATGGCGCTCCCAAGGTCACCGAGGAGGCCATCGCCCAGGGCCTCGAAGAGTCCAAGACGTGGATCAAGGAGTCCATCGAGCTCCAGCGCCAACTCGTCGAGAAGGCCGGCGTGCACGAGCCGGTGCCGTGGGAGCCGCAGCTCGACTACGCGCCTGCGGTCTTGGAGCGGGTCCGGGCCGTCGGCACCGACCGCTTGGCCCAGGTCATCACCATCACCGCCAAGGCCGAGCGCAATCACGCCACCGACGAGGCGACCGCGGCCATCATCCTCGACCTCGCCGCTGATGAGTTCCCTGAGCGGGAGAAGGAGATCAAGGCCGCGGTGCGCTCGCTCACCAAGGAGCTCGTCCGCAAGCGCATCGTCGAAGAGGGCAAGCGGATGGACGGGCGAGGCACCACCGACCTCCGTCCCCTCAGCGCCGATGTCGGCATCCTCCCGACCGCGCACGGCACCGGCCTGTTCCAGCGGGGCGAGACCCAGGTGCTGACCGTGACCACCCTCGGTATGCCCCGGATGTCGCAGATGCTCGACACCATCGGCATCGAGGACTCCAAGCGCTACATGCACCACTACAACATGCCGCCGTGGGCCAACGGCGAGACCGGCCGGGTCGGCAGCCCCAAGCGCCGCGAGATCGGCCACGGTCTGCTCGCGGAGCGGGCCCTGCTCCCCGTCGTCCCCGACGAGCAGGAGTTCTCCTACACGCTGCGCCTCGTGTCCGAGGTGCTCTCCTCCAACGGCTCCACGTCGATGGCGTCGGTGTGCGGCTCGAGCCTCTCGCTGATGGACGCCGGCGTGCCGATCAAGGCTCCCGTCGCCGGCATCGCCATGGGTCTCATCTTCGCCGAGGGCAAGTACACGACGCTCACCGACATCCTCGGCGCCGAGGACGCCTTCGGCGACATGGACTTCAAAGTCGCCGGCACGAGCGAGTTCGTCACGGCCCTGCAGCTGGACACAAAGATCGACGGCCTGCCCGCCGATGTGCTGGCCAAGGCCCTGCAGCAGGCGCGCGACGCCCGCATGCAGATCCTCGAGGTGATGAACAAGACCATCGCCGAGCCTCGACCCACCGTCGCCAACACGGCGCCGAAGATCGTGAGCTTCGAGATCCCCCTCGACAAGATCGGCGAGGTGATCGGTCCCAAGGGCAAGGTCATCAACACCATGCAGCAGGAGACCGGCGCCGACATCAACGTCGACGACGACGGCGTCGTGGGCACGGTCACGATCGGGTCCAAGGACGGCGAGCAGGTCGAGGAGGCCAAGCGCCGCATCGAGCTCATCCTCGACCCGCCCAAGGCCGAGGTCGGTGCGATCTACAGCGGAAAGGTCGTCAACGTCACCAAGTTCGGCGCCTTCGTCAACATCCTCCCGGGCCGCGACGGCCTTGTCCACATCTCCAAGCTGGGCCGGGGCAAGCGCGTCGAGCGGGTCGAAGACGTCCTCAACCTGGGCGACGAGATCAGCGTGCGGGTCGACGACATCGACCCCCAGGGCAAGGTCTCACTGACCCCGGTGGGCGACGGCGACGACAACGGCGGCGGCGGCCGGGAGCCGGTTGCCGCATCGGTGTCCTCTTCGTCTGCCTCAGCCGAAACCGGCGACAGCGCGGGCGCGACGTCCAGTGCGCCCAATCGCGAGTACGCCTCCTTCGAGGAGACGTTCGAAGGCGAGGCCAAGGAGCGCTTCGGCGACCTCGGCCCCGCCGACGCCGGTCGGGAAGGCGGCGGTGGTGGCCGCGGTGACCGCGGCGGCGGAGGTCCCCGCCGCAGCAATCGGCGGCGCGGCGGCCCCGGCCGGCGGTAGTAGGTAGGAGTGGCCGCAGACCCCGAGGCCATCAAGGCCACGTCGCTGGGTAACGGCATTCGTCTCGTCACCGAGCGAATGCCCGACGTCCGCTCGGTGGCGCTGGGGTTCTGGGTCGACGTCGGGTCGCGTGACGAGGCGCCAGAGCTCGCGGGCGTCTCCCACTTCCTCGAGCACCTGTTGTTCAAAGGCACCGAACAGCGCACCGCCCGTCATATCGCCGAGTCGGTCGAAGCGGTGGGCGGCGAGATGAACGCGTTCACCACCAAGGAATACACGGCGTTCTACACGCGGCTGCTCGACGAAGATCTCGACCTCGGCCTCGACATCCTGTGCGACATCCTCAGCTCGCCTGCCTTCCGCCCCGACGAGGTCGAGTCCGAGCGCCAGGTGATCCTGGAGGAGATCCTCATGCACGAGGACGAGCCGTCCGAGCTCGTCCACGACCTGTTCACCGAGGCCCTCTTCCCGAACCATCCCGTCGGGCGCGAGGTGTTGGGTTCGGCCGAGTCGATCTCGGCGCTGAGCCGGGACGCCATCGCCGGGCACTTCCTGGCCCACTACCGCCCGCCGAACTTGATCCTGGCCGGGGCCGGCAACCTCCATCACGACGAACTGGCGGCCGGCATCGAGCGGCGTATGTCGCCGGTGCCGGGCCAGCGCCCGTCTCGCGGCGGCCTCGAGCTCAGCCCGCCCCGACGCCAAGTCGTCTGCACCCGTACGACCGAGCAGGCCAACGTCGTCGTGGGCATGCGCGCCCTCTCGCGCCGCGACGACGACCGCTTCGCCCTCTCCGTCCTCAACCAGGTGCTCGGCGGCGGGATGTCGAGCCGCCTCTTCCAGGAGATCCGCGAGCAGCGGGGCCTCGTCTACGCCGTGTACTCGTACCGATCCGCGTACGTCGAGAGTGGCGCCCTCGCCGTCTACGCGGGCACGGCACCCAGCCATACCGAAGAGGTTCTGCGGCTGATCGGCGACGAGCTCGACCGGCTGCTGCAGGACGGCGTCACCGACTACGAGCTGGCGCTGGCCAAGGGCCACCTCAAGGGCTCGCTCGCCCTCGCCCTCGAGGACTCAGGCGGGCGCATGAACCGCATCGGCCGCAGCGAGCTGGTGCACGGCGAGGTTCTCAGTGTCAGCGAGCTCGTCGAGCGGACCGAGGCAGTGACGCTCGACGACGTGCGGCGGGTCGCGGAACGTGTGCTCGGGAACGAGCGGGTCGTGGCTCTCGTGGGTCCCTTCGAGGAGGCCGCCCTCACGGAGATGGCACTGACGAGCACGGCAGCCACCCCTTGATCCGGGTCGGCGTCTTCGGCGCGTCCGGGCGCATGGGCGCCACCGTGTGTCAGATGGTCGTCGGCGATCCCGACCTCGAGCTGGTCGCTGCTGTCGACCCCCACCACGCGGGCCTCGACCTGCGCCAGGCCAACGGCCTCGACGTCCCCGGGTTGATGATCATGCCCAACACCGACGGCCTCGCGGACACCGGCGTCGAGGTGATGGTCGACTTCACCGTGCTGCAAGCGGCCAAGCAGAACCTGCGGTGGTGCGGTGAGCACGGCGTGCACGCCGTCGTTGGCACCACCGGCTTCGACGCCGACGACTACGCCGAGCTCGAGAAGCGCTTCAGCAAGAGCAACTGCTTCATTGCTCCGAACTTCGCCATTGGCGCGGTGCTGATGATGCGATTCGCGGAGCTGGCGGCGCCGTACTTCGAGACGGCCGAGATCCTCGAGCTGCACCACGACAAGAAGGTCGACGCCCCGTCGGGCACGGCGATGCTGACGGCGGAGCGCATGGCCGCGGCGTCAGAGGAGTGGGGCAAGGACCCGACCAAGAAGGAGATCGTGAAGGGAGTCAGGGGCGGCAAGGGCCCCGGCGGCATCCGCATGCACTCCGTCCGGATGCGCGGCATGGTCGCCCACCAGGAAGTCCTGCTGGGCACGGCCGGCCAGAGCCTTTCGATCCGCCACGACTCCTACGACCGCTCGTCGTTCATGCCCGGCGTCGCCCTCGCCGTCAAGGCCGTCGCCGACCACCCCGGCGTCACCGTCGGCCTCGACGCCCTCCTAGATCTCTAGGACTCCACGGCCTTCTTCAGCTGTTCGAGGGTCGCCCGCATGTTCTTCTTGTTCTCCGCCTCACGGTCGGCCACCCCGCTCGCCGTACGCCCGATGACCTGCATCAGCCGGCCGCGCCGATCCTCGGTCGACTCGACCACAGTGGTGCCGCCGGAGCCGTTGGGCTCGAAGCGATATCGCCAAAGGGCGACCTTCAGCCCGAGCGCCTTGCTCTCCCACGCCACTTCCTTCGGCGCGTTGGCGGTCACGATCGTGGCGACCGTCGACCACCGCCTCCGGCCGCTGCGATTGCGGCCTTTGAACTTCGCGCCTTCGGCGGGCCCGGTGGCGCCGCCGACCCACTTCCCGCCTTGGTTCTCGGGGCTCCACTCGCCCATTCGGCTGAGGTCGGACACCATGTCGTACAGCCGCTCGGGCGGCGCCGCGATGTCGATGGACTCTTCGATCTGGCCGGACATAGCCCGAAGCCTACGGAGTTACTGCTCTGCTGTCCTCTACTGCTTCGCGCGCTTGGGCTCCTTGGCCCGGCGCCGGTACAGCGCGGCGCGGGCGTCGAGGTCGGCGAGGAACGTCTCCAGACGAGAGAGCTTGGCCTGCATGTCCTCGCGCAGACGATCGTTGATCTCGATGGCCTCGGCGACGAGTTCGCGCTCGCGCTGAGGCGGACCGCCGGCCTTGAACTCACTGCGCAACTGGTCGAGGCGCGCCTCGGCGGCGACAATGGTCTTGATCTCGTCGAGGTTGAAGCCGACCAGATGCTGTAGCTCGCGGATGCGCAGGACGCGCGCCAGGTCGGCGTCGGAGTAGCGGCGGGCGCCGCCCGGGCTGTGACCCGACGGCGACACCAGCCCCAGCTCCTCGTAGTACCGGAGGGTTCGGGTCGACACCCCGGCGGCCTCGGCGACCTCACCGATTCGGTAGCGAGCCTCGGGGTTCGTCACGCGGGCACCCATTCCTCGGGCGGCGGGGCGTCTTCGGCCGGCTCGTCTGCGGCCGGGCCGCCGAACGCCTCGACGTCGTCGGCGTGCACGTAGCGGCCACCCCGCATCCACGAGGCCGCAGCGGCGATGACCGACATGATCGTCGCGGCCGAGAACACGATCCGCAGGCCGTGCATGAACGGCTTGGAGATCAGTTGCGGGAAGTAGGTCTTGCCCGTGAGGTAGGCGACGTGCGACGACGGCAACGAGCCGAGCACGTGCGGTCCCAGCAGGGTGCGGATCGGGTTGTAGCCCAGGAAGGCGGCGAACAGGCTGCCGACGGGCGGGAGGTGGGCGATGCGGCTGGCGTCGGCCGCCGGCACGCCTTGGGCCACCAGGCTGCCTCCGAGGGTGTGGGGGAGCGTGGACGCCAGGCCGGCGATCATCAACGAGAAGAAGATGCCGATCGACAGGACCATGCCGCTGTTCATGAACGTGGCGCGCATGCCCGACGCCGCTCCGCGCTGGTTGGCGGGGACGCTGTTCATGACCGCCGTGGTATTGGGAGCCGCGAACATCCCCGACCCGACGCCGTTCAGGAAGATCAGGAAGCCGAAGACCGGGAACGAGAAGTTGGCCGGCAGCCACATGAGGAGGAAGAAGGTCGCGGCGCTGAGGATCATGCCGCCGGTGGCGAACGGCCGTGCCCCGTACCGGTCCGACAACCAGCCCGAGATCGGCCCGGCAACTAGGAACCCGCCGGTGATCGGCAGCATGTAGATGCCCGCCCACAGCGGTGTGCGCTCGAAGCTGTAGCCGTGCAGCGGCAGCCAGATGCCCTGCAGCCAGATGATCAGCATGAACTGCAAGCCACCTCGCCCAATGGCGGCCAGCAGGCCGGCCAGGTTGCCCGCCGCGAAGGCCCGGATGCGGAAGAGCTGTAGGTCGAACATCGGGTCCTTGACGCGATGCTCCACCCACACGAAAAGGCCGAGCAGGCCGATGCCGGCGATGAGGCAGAACAGCACCTTGGGGCTCGTCCACCCCATCGTGTGCCCGCCGTAGGGCTGGATGCCGTAGGTGATGGCGACGAGGACCAGCACGAGGCCCACGCCGAAGGTGACGTTGCCCCACCAGTCGATCTTGGCCGCCAAGCGCTGGCCCGTCTCCTTCAGCTTCAGGTACGCCCACACGGTCCCGAAGAGGCCGAAGGGCACGTTGACCCAGAAGACCAGCCGCCAGTTGGTGTCAGCCAGCAGGCCGCCCACGACGAGGCCGATGAACGACCCGGCCGTGGCGGCGATCATGCTGATGCCCATCGCCAGGCCCCGCTCGTTCACGGGGAAAGCGTCGGTGAGGATGGCCATGGAGTTCGCCATCAGGAGGGCGCCGCCGATGCCCTGGACGATGCGCCAAAGGATCAGCCACATGGCGCCCTGCGGTCCCGTGAACGGCGTCAAGGACAAGGCGATCGACGCGCCGGTGAAGATGGCGAAGCCCAGGTTGTACATCCGGACCCGCCCGAAGATGTCGCCGATGCGGCCGAAGGTCACGACCAGTACCGCGGTCACGACCAGGTACCCCATCAGCATCCATAGCAGGTAGCCGATGTTCGCCGGCAGCAGCGGGTTGAGGTGGATGCCCCGGAAGATGGCCGGGAGCGAGATGATGACGATCGACGAGTCGAGCATCGCCATGAAGACGCCCAGCGTCGTGTTCGACAGGGCCGTCCACTTGTAGCGGTCGGAAACGGGGGTGGTGGTCGTCGTCGCCAAAGTTAACGTTCACGTTAGCTTTCAAATTGTCGAATGCCAAACGCGGCGCGCGCTCAAGACGCGAAGAAGCCCCGCCGAAGCGGGGCTTCCAACGCTGCGATCTTGGGTGTCAGGCGCTCTTGGCGCGCTGCGCGGCCTTCTGCTCCTGCTCGAAGGCGGAGGCCTTTGCCTCCTTGGACTGGGCCTTGGCCTGCTTGCGGAGGGCCTTGAGGCTCTCGGTGCCGCGAGCCTGCTGCGCCTCCCCAGCGTCCTGCAGCCTGTCGTTGCCGATCACGGTGCCCGCGAGTTCCTTGCCAAGGCCGACGAACTTGTCGCCCAGGCCGCGGACATGGTCGAGCTCCAGGTTGCCGATCCTCATTGCACTGCTCCTCTAGTTGCCGATGTTGCTGTCACCCTCATACCTACCCGGGCGCATGCCGGTGCAAACTGCGGCTAGCGACCGCTAGCGGCGTGCGACCGCTAGCTGTGGTCCGGCGTGCGCACGACGAGCACGGGGCAGGGCGCGTGGTGGAGCAGATGCTGGCTGACCGAGCCCAGCAGGACCCGCTTGACGAAGCCGGAGCCGTGGGAGCCGACGACGACGACGTCGAAGCCCTCGTCCTCTGCGACCCGCCGGATCTCCGCCGCCGGGTCGCCGTATTCGATTCGCCTCGCGACCTCCCCACCGAAGGCTCGGGCCGTGCGCTCGAGACTGCTCTCGGCCTCGTCCTTGTAGGCCTCGGTGAGCTCCTCGGTCTGCTCGGGCGTGGCGATGGGCGCGGCCTCGATGCCGGTGACCGGGGCGGCGACGGGCAGCACCGGCGGCGGGACGACGGTGAGCAGCGTGTACTCCAGGTCTCCGCTCAACAGTTGCTTCACGCGCGTGGCGGCGTTGAGGGCGAAGTCGGATCCGTCGGTGGCGATGAGGGCCTTGGGCATCTCTTCATCCTCTCGCGCTGAGCGCGGCGGCGGCACGGATGTGCCCCACGAGGTCGGCGAGGCGGGCGTGGGTGTTGAGACCGCTCGTGGAGGGCATGACGTAGGCCGGCGCGGCGCCGAAGGTCGACCTCTGGAGCCCGGGTTGGGCCCGGGGATCGACGGTCGCTCGCCAGCCCTCCAGGCCGACGAACAGCACGACCGGCGGGCGGAGCCAGCGAACCAGGCGCTCGACACGCTCGGCACCCATTCTGTACTCGGCGGGGACGAGATCGGCGGTGCCCTTTGTCGCCCGCTTCACCAGGTCGGTCATCCCCACACTGTCGACCTCGAGGGCGTGCAGCGGATCGCGCAGCCGCGTCAGGAGCCCCGACTGCTCAGCCGCGGGCCAGAAGCGATTAGTGGCGCCCGCGAACCCGAAGCCGGCGTCGGCCGCCACCAGACTGGGGTTCAGGCCGCAGACCAGGAGCCGCATTCGCGCCCCGACCGTGTCCGGCAACGTGCGGATTCGGCGAGCCCGACCCTTGGCGACCCGCTCGAAGCCGGCGCCGGCGACGATGTCGTCGACCCGAGCCGACGCGGGCAGCTCCCACGTGACCACGTCGCCCGGCGCCGTCGACCAATGGATGCGAGCCAGGGCGACCGGCAGGCGCACGAGGGAGACGGACCGCAGGCGGTGCACGCCCCGTAGCCTTACTCGGGATGTCGGTCGACCTCACGGTGCAGGAACGGATCCTCGAGGCCGGCTACGCGTGCGTCGCCCGCTACGGGCTGGCCAAGACCACCGTCGAAGACGTGGCCCGGGCCTCGGGGCTCTCGCGGGCGACGCTGTACCGATACTTTCCGGGCGGGCGCGACCAGCTGCTGCGCGACGTCATCGCGTGGGAGACGGGTCGGTTCTTCGGCCGCCTGGCCGAGGCGGTGGCCGGCGCCCCGGATTTCCCGAGCCTCCTCGAAGAAGCCCTGCTGTTCGCCCACCGGGCCGTCGAGGAGCACGAGGTCCTCCAGAAGGTGCTCCAGACCGAGCCGGAGCGCCTCCTCCCGCAGCTCACCGTGGAGAGCGAGCGCATCCTGGTCTTCATCCGCCGCTTCCTCGTCCCCTACCTCGAGCGTGAGCAGCTCCGGGCGGGTGTCGAGCCCGAGCAGGCTGCCGACTACGTCGCTCGCCTCCTTCTGAGCTTCATCGGCAACCAAGGACGCTGGGACCTCAGCGACCCGGCCCAGGTCGCGCAGCTCGTGCGCACCGAGCTCCTGGCGGGCGTGCTCTCCTGATTTCAACTGGCCCGGGTGACCGATGACACACTGAGATGGATTGACGCCGAGACACAACGGGTATATCTGTCTCACAATGACGTTGGTCGGACCCGACCGTCTGGGCACCCAGGAGCAGCGGGTGATCGACGCCGCGCTCCGGTGTGCCGCCCGGTGGGGAATCGGAAAGACCACCCTCGACGACGTCGCCCGGGAGGCAGCCTGTAGCCGGGCGACGATCTACCGCCTGTTCCCCGGGGGCAAGGACGCCCTGCTCGAGGCCACGACCCGCCGAGAGCTTGACCGCTTTTTCACGGGCTTGGCCCAGCGCTTCGACGAGGCGTCCAACCTCGAGGATCTCCTGGTGGTGGGCGTCGTGTACGCCTCACGCGCCTTGGCCGGCCACGAGGCGCTGCAGTTCATCCTCGCCTACGAGCCTGAGGTCGTCCTCCCCAAGGTCGCGTTCCGTCAGGCCGACCGGGTGCTCACCGCCGTCTCCGCCTTCGCGGCGCCCTACCTGACGCCCTACCTGGGCGCCGAGGAGGCGCCTCGCGTCGCCGAGTGGGTCACGCGTCTGGTTCTCACCTACACCCTCGCCCCGGCCGACGACGTCGACATGGGCGACGAAGAGTCCGTCCGCCGCCTGGTCAGGACGTTCGTCCTCCCCGGGCTCGCGGTCCATCAGCAGTCAGCAGTGAGTTAAGGAGCGTCATCCAAATGGCAACCAACGAAGAGCTGATCGGCCGTACCGACATCAACGATCTCGAGGCCATCCTCTCGATCACCAACACCGATGTCGACGAGGTCACCCACGCGGTCAAGGACAACGCCGAGGCCCTGTTCACGTGGGACTACGAGCGCACCCGCCCCGCGCTGGGGAAGCTCTACGAGAAGGCCAAGAAGGCGCAGTGGAACGCCCAGACCGATCTGCCGTGGGAGACGCCGGTCGACCAGGAGGAGGTCGCTATCAACAACGCCCTCCAGGCCGGCGGCTTCGGCCAAGGGGTCGACCTGAGCGGCACGTCCCTCGAGAAGTGGGGCGACAAGGAGTGGCTGCAGTTCGGCGTCGAATCCCAGAACTGGACGCTGAGCCAGTTCATGCACGGCGAGCAGGGCGCCCTCCTGTGCACGGCCAAGATCGTCGAGACCGTGCCGTGGATCGACGCCAAGTACTACGCCTCGACCCAGGTGGTCGACGAAGCCCGCCACGTCGAGGTCTTTGCCAAGTACCTGGACGAGAAGCTGTCGGGGCACTACCCGATCAACGCCCACCTGCGGCTGCTGCTCGACGACATCGTGCAGGACAGCCGCTGGGACATGACCTACCTGGGCATGCAGATCATGGTCGAGGGCCTGGCGCTCGCGGCCTTCGGTTTCCTGCACCAGCTCACGACCGAGCCCCTGCTCAAGCAGCTCCTGCGCTACGTGATGGGCGACGAGGCCCGCCACGTGGCCTTCGGCGTGCTCAGCCTGCAGGAGTACTACAGCCAGCTCTCGGCGGCCGAGCTCGTCGAGCGCCAGGAGTTCGCCTTCGAGGCCGCAGTACGCATGCGCGACCGCTTCCTCCAGCAGGAGGTGTGGGAGCGTCTCGGCATCCCGGTCAAGGAGGCCGTCACCCTCACCATGCAGGCCCCGGAGCGGGAGCTCTTCCAGCAGATGCTGTTCTCCAAGATCGTGCCCAACTGCAAGAAGCTCGGCCTGCTCGACGCGGCCGATGGCTACCTGCGCAAGCAGTTCACCGAGCTCGGCGTCATCGCGTTCGAAGACTGGGCCGACACGGGCGAGGAGTATGAGCAGTTCGACGAGGTCACCAAGGACCGCGAGGCGGCCGCCGCGGCATCGTGAGTCGCGGCCGAGCAGCGGCGGTAGCTTCGTCGCTGTGGCGTACCCAGCGGACCCGCGACTGGTCGTCGTCACCTGTGTACGGCTGAAGGGGTTCGCCGACGTCGGCCCGGTCGTCGAGGCGTCCGGACTCGACACCGCCACCGTCGGCGACATCCTCGCCGACCTCGGGGCCCAGGAGTTGGCCCGCCACCGTGAAGGACGGGTGTCGGGCTGGACGCTCACGCCCGCCGGACGAGCGCTCCATGCCGACCTGGTCGCGGCCGAGCTGGCGGCGGCCGGGTGCGCGCCCGCCGTCGAGGCCGACTACCGGGAGTTCCTCACCCTCAACCCTCGGCTCCTGGCGACCGCCAGCGCTTGGCAACTGCGCCAGGAGAACGGCCAGGCGGTCGTGAACGACCACAGCGACCCCGAACACGACGCCCGTGTGCTCAGTGATCTGCGGGCGCTGCACACCGAGACGGCGCCCCTCGTGGGCCGTTTGGGCTCCCTCCTCGAGCGCTTCGGGCGCTACGAGCCGCGGCTGTCGAGCGCCGTGGACCGCGTGGAGGCCGGCGAACGGGACTGGTTCACCAAACCGCTGATCGACTCGTATCACACCGTGTGGTTCGAGTTGCATGAAGACCTGCTGAGCACCCTCGGCAAAGAGCGTGCATCTGAAGAGAGCAAGGAGCTCGCGTGAGCGAACGGAGTGAGCGAACCGATGTGGAGGCGCGCGTGTCGCCGCGAAGCGGCGTGCCGCTCATCCGGACGCCGCCGAAGGCGGCCGCGTCATGAGCGGTCGTTTCGGAACCGTGATCACCGCGATGGTTACGCCGTTCGACGGGAAGGGCGCGCTCGACGTCGACGCCGCCGTGGCGCTCGCTCGCTGGCTCACCGACAACGGCAGCGATGGCTTGGTCCTCACGGGGACCACCGGGGAGGGCCCGGTGCTCACCGACGAGGAGGACGTCGAGCTTTGGCGCGCCGTTGCTGAGGCGGTCACCGTGCCGGTCGTCGCGGGCACGGGCACCAACGACACGCGGCACAGCATCGAGCTCACGAAGCGGGCCGAGGAGTGCGGGGTCGCGGGCGCCCTCGTCGTCACGCCGTACTACAACCGACCTCCGCAAGCAGGCCTGGAGGCGCACTTCAGGGCGGTGGCTTCGGCCACCAAGCTCCCGATCCTCATCTACGACATCCCCATCCGCACTGGCAGGCGCGTCGCCCGTGACACGTTCGTGAGCCTTAGCGACGTCGGCAACATTGTCGGGGTCAAGGATGCGGCGCTCGACGTCGCCGGCTCAGCAGCGCTCCGCGCCGCCATGCCGGACTCCTTCGAGATCTACAGCGGCAATGACGACCAGACGCTGGCGCTCATGGCCGCGGCCGGCGCCGTCGGCGTGATCAGCGTGGCGTCGCATTGGGCAGGAGTGCACATGGCCGAGATGGTCGCCGCGGCCGAGAAGGGCGACCTGGCCCACGCCCGGCAGGTGAATCAGCGCCTGCTGGCGTCCTACGACTTCGAGACCAGTGACAGCGCTCCGAATCCGATCCCGACGAAGGCCATGATGCGGGTGCTGGGCCACGCCGTCGGTCAGTGCCGTCTTCCTATGGGCCCGGCTCCCGAGGGCCTGGAGGACGAGGCACGGAGGGTTCTGGCGAACCTGCAGCGTGCCTGACCCCGTCCGGATCGTCTTCCTCGGCGGCCTGGGGGAGATCGGCCGCAACTGCGCGGTGATCGAGCAGGACGCGCGCCTGCTCCTGCTCGACTGCGGCCTCATGTTCCCCGAGGTCGACATGCCGGGCGTCGACCTCGTGCTCCCCGACTTCACGTTCCTGCGCGATAACGCGGACCGCATCGAAGCCTGCCTGCTCACACACGGCCACGAGGACCACGTCGGGGCCCTGTCGTTCCTGCTGCGCGAGGTGTCGTTTCCGATCTACGGCTCGGCGTTGACGCTGGGGCTGGCCCGCAACCGCATCGAGGAGCAAGGGCTCCTCGACCGCACCGAGCTCATCGCCTTGGTCGACGGCGAACGGCGCCAAGTGGGTCCGTTCGACTTCGAGGTCATCCCGGTGACGCACTCGGTGCCCCACGGATTCGCCACCGCGTTCCACACTCCCCAGGGCGTCATCCTTCACTCGGGCGACTTCAAGCTCGACCTCACGCCCGTGGACGGTCGCCTCACCGACCTGGCGCACATAGGCGCCATCGCCGACGAGCACGGCGTGCGAGTGCTGCTCTCGGACTCGACCAACGCCGAGGAAGCCGGCGCCACCAAGAGCGAACGCTCAGTGGGACGCGTGCTGCACGACCTGTTCGAGGACCACCCCGGCAAGCGCATCGTGACAGCGTGCTTCGCGAGCCACATCCATCGCATCCAGCAGATTGCCGACGCGGCCGTCGCCACCGGGCGCACCGTGGCCACCCTCGGCCGCTCGATGGGCAAGAACGTCGCCCTGGCCCGGCAGATGGGGCTGCTCTACATCCGCGAGGACCGCCTGGTCGACATCGAGAAGATCAGCGACTACGAACCGGGCGAGGTGTGCGTCATCTCGACGGGATCGCAGGGCGAGCCCATGTCGGCGTTGGCCCTCATGGCGGCGGGCGAGAACAAGTGGCTGAAGATCGGCGACGGCGACGTCGTGATTCTCAGCTCGCACGCCATCCCCGGCAACGAGTACGACGTCAACAAGGTCATCGACGGCCTCTACCGCCTCGGCGCCGAGGTGGTGCACTCGGGCATCGCCGACGTGCACGTCAGCGGCCACGCCCAGCAGGAGGAGCTCAAGACGCTCCTGTCGGTGGCCAAGCCCGAGTTCTTCATCCCCGTGCACGGCGAGTTCCGCCACCTCATCCACCACAGCCGGCTGGCCATGCAGATGGGGGTGCCCCAGAGCAACGTGCTCTTGGCGGAGGACGGCGACGTCGTGGAGCTCACGGACAACGGCGCGGAGTTCGTCGAGGAGGTGCCGGCGGGGTTCCTGTACGTCGACGGCATTGTCGGCGACGTCGGCCACGGGGTGTTGCGCGATCGCCGGGTGCTCGGCGAGGAAGGCGTGGTGGTCGTCGTCGTCACCGTCGACGCCCGCACCGGCGAAGTCGTCAGCGGCCCCGAGATCCTCACCCGCGGCTGGGTCTACGCCCCTGAAGCCGAAGACCTGCTCGAGGAGGCCCGCCAGGCCGTCCGCGACAGCCTCAAGGAGGCCGCGGCCGAGGGTGCCACCGACTTCGAGACCCTCCGCCGCCACGTCCGCCAGGCCGCGGGCCGCTTCGTCAACGAGCGCACCAGACGCCGCCCGATGATCGTCCCCGTTGTCATGGAGGTCTAAGCCCCTCCACCCTCCCGTTCTCGTGATGAAAATCGACGCACACGGTCGATTCTCATCCCCAGAACGAGATGCGGCGTTGCCTGTGTTGCTGCTGTTACCGTTGTGGCCACTGTGGCTACCCGAACGCGCCCGCGACAGCCGGCCAAGAAGCGCAAGGCGCCGGCCCGGAGGCCGGCGAAGAAGAAGCAGCCGGGGCTGACGGCCCGGGCGGTCGACGTCCTGGCGAAGGCCCTGCGGGCCCACGCCGGAGACCTGGCAGGGCTGACGCTGATCGTCGTGGGCGTGCTGTCGGCCATGGGCGTGTACGCCGGTGCGGCCGGGCCTGTCGGCCAGATGCTGCACGACGCCTACCGCACGGCACTGGGGGACGGGCGGTACATCGTGCCGGTCGCGCTGTGTGCCATCGGCGTCCTGATGATCTGGGGCAAGGCACCCGAGGTCCCCACGGCGGTGACCATCGGTTTCGCACTGTGCATCGCAAGCGCATGCGGCCTTCTCGGACTCGTCGGCACCGGCGGGTTCGTGGGCGACGCCATTGCCGGCCCCCTTCAGAGCGCTCTGGCAACGCCCGGCGCGGCCCTCGTGCTCGTTGCCGCGGCCGCCTTCGGGCTGCTGCTTGTGACCAGGACGCCGTTGCGCGCTGTCCCTGGCCTCATCGTCCGCGCCTGGAAGTGGTTCGGCCCCGAGCCGGGACTCGAGGAGGAGGAAGAGCAGGCCGAGCCTGAGCCCGAGCCGGTCGACGAGGAGCCGTTCGCCGAGCCGGAGCCTGAACCCGAACCGGAGCCGGTCGAGATCCACGTGCCGGTGGACGATCAGCCCAAGGGGGAGCAGCTGGCCATCGAGCTCGGTCCCGCGGCCCAGCCGGGGACGTGGAAGCTGCCGGCCCTCACCCTGCTAAAGCGCGGGAAGGCCCAGAAGATCGACGAGCGGCTGATCAGCGCCGCGGGCCGCGCCCTCGTCGACGCGCTGGCGACGCACGGCGTCGAGACGCAACTGGTCGGGATGACCGTCGGCCCCACCGTCACGCGTTACGAACTCGAGCTCGCGCCTGGCGTCAAGGTCAGCCGCGTCACCAACCTGCACAAGGACATCGCGTATGCCATGGCATCGGCCGACGTCCGGATCCTCGCGCCCATTCCCGGCCGCTCGGCGATCGGCGTCGAGGTCCCCAACAAGCAGCGCGAGGTCGTGTGGCTGGGCGACATCCTCGCCACCGAAGAGGCGCAGAAGGCCCGCCATCCACTCGAGGTCGCCCTCGGTCGCGACATCGCCGGCCGCCCGGTGCTTACCAACCTGGCCGAGATGCCCCACGTGCTGATCGCCGGCGCGACGGGGGCCGGGAAGTCCTCCTGCATCAACTCGTTGGTGACGTCGATCCTCGTGCGCTCGACTCCCGATCAGGTACGGATGATCCTCGTCGACCCCAAGCGCGTCGAGCTCGGCCAGTACACCGGCCTGCCCCATCTCCTGACCCAGGTCGTCGTCAATCCCAAGCGGGCCGCCAACGCCCTGAACTGGGCCGTGCACGAGATGGAGCGCCGCTACGACCTCCTGGCCGAGGTG